>DATHBP010000169.1:0-45084 GCA_035296085.1 Nocardioidaceae bacterium
GATGGTCATGAAGCCGTTGCCGCCTGCTTCGTCGACGGCCCGCTGTCGCGCGCTCATCAGCGGGTCGTCGGGCCGCGGGAACGGGATGCGGTCGATCACAACCAGCCGGCAGGTGTCTCCGGGCACGTCGAGGCCTTGCCACAACGACAGTGTTCCGAACAGCGATGTGCGCGGTTCGGCGCCGAAACGCTCACGCAAGGCGCCTAGCTGCTCGTCGCCCTGGCAGAGGATCGGGAGGCCGGACAGCCGCTCGCGCGCAGCTGCAGCGGCGGCCTCCGCAGCGCGCCGGGACGAGAAGAGCCCAAGCGTCGCGCCATCGGCCGCCTGGAGAAGGCTGCAGATCTCCTCGATCTGCTGCGGTCCTAGACCGTCACGCCCCGGCGGAGGCAGGCGGCGTGCCACGTAGACCATCGCCTGGGCCCGGTAGCTAAAGGGTGAGCCAACGTCGATGCCCCGCCACGGCATCGGCGCGACGTCGGACGCCGTCGGCACGGCAGGCGAAGGCGGCTGGGAGCCGACAGCGTCGGCGGGCTCTGCCGGCTCGGCTGGCTGGTCCTCCACCCGTTCGCTGGGCCGGAGCCCCACGCCACGCGCCACCGCATCGAACTCACCGCCGAGCCGCAGAGTGGCACTTGTCAGAACCACGGTGCGGTCGCTGAACAGATGTTCGCGCAACAACCCGGCAACGGTCAGCGGCGCGACCCGTAGGTCCTTGACCGAACGTGCCCGGTCCGGCTCGGCAACCCATGTGACGTCGTACGGTGAGGCAGCGCTGATCCTGTCGGCGACGTCGCGGACCTGCTCGACGAGCCCCCGCGCCTGCCTGCGGGGAGCGTCCGGCTCGGAGTCGCCACTCGGAAACGCCGACCAGGCGGCTCGGGTCGCGTCGCGGACCAGGGTGAGCGCGTCGGCAAGCGAACCGGACAGCGTCTCCACCCTCCCGACGGGGGTTTCGGCGAGTGCGGTGCCGAGCGCCTCGGCGGCGTCGACCAGATCGTCGCTCGCCTTGCCGTCGACGAACGCCCCGGCCCGTTTGGCGGCGCGCTCGACGAGTGCCGGGTTCAGCTCGGCGGAGGCGACACCGGTTACCCGAGCGGCCAGCTCGTGTGCCTCGTCGATGACGACAGCCGCGTGGTCCGGGAGCACGGGGATGTTCTCGAGCGCGTCGATAGCGAGCAGCGCATGGTTGGTGACGACCAGGTCGGCCGCCATTGCCTCCTCGCGTGCGCGTTCGGCGAAGCACTCCTCGCCATAGGGGCAGCGGCTGGCACCGAGGCACTCCCGTGCTGACACGGAGACCTGCGACCAAGCCCGGTCCGTGTGCGGAGGAGCCCCGTCACGGTCGCCGGGGTCGGCCACCTCTGCCTGGTCTTCGGCCCATCGGCGCAGCTCGAGCACTTGCCGGCCCAGTGGGCCGGCCGGCACGTCCACCAGCGTGCCCTGGTCGTCCGGCACTCCTTCCCGTACGCGATGCAGGCAGGCGTAGTTGCTGCGGCCTTTCAGTACGGCGTAGGAGGGACGGCGTCCCAGCGCAGGCTCGGCGGCGTCGAGCAGTGCGGGGATGTCACGCTGGACGAGCTGATGCTGCAGGGTCAAGGTGGCGGTCGCGACGACCACCCGCCCCTTGTGCAGCAAGGCGGGGACCAAGTAGGCCAGGCTCTTCCCCGTTCCCGTACCGGCCTGAACGAGCAGATGCACCCCGCTGTCGAGCGCCTCGGCCACCGACTGAGCCATCAGCAGCTGGCCGGACCTGTGCCGGCCGCCGAGCCGGCGCACGGCCTCGTCGAGCACTGCCGCCACGGTGGGGGCCTCGCCGGTGGACTCGGCGTTCACCCGTGGAGGTTAGCCGCGAACGGTCGCGGAGCAGGTACGCCGTCCCCAGCCCGCCCGGAAGGAAACGATCGGCCCTTCGCCTGGGACCGGGACGACGGTCCCGAGCCTTCGGGTGGGCTCAGACCGAGGTCACGGAGTAGGGCGCCAGCTCGGCGGCGAGGCCGGCGTTGACCCGGGCGACGACGGCGGTTCCCTCTCCGGTGTGGTCGACGGAGACCACCTCTCCGCGCTCGTGAATCCGCGACATCAGGTCGCCACGTGCGTAGGGCAACAGCACGTTGACCTCGGTCTGCGGGTGCGGCAGGTCGGCCTCGATGGCCGCCCGCAAGTCGTCGGTGCCGTAGCCGGTGCGGGCGGACACGACGACGGAGTGCGGCTCGCGGGCGAGCAGCCTGGTGATGACCATGGGGTCCGCGACGTCGGCCTTGTTCAGGACGATCAGCTCCGCCACCTCGCCGGCCCCGATCTCGGCGAGTACCTCGCGTACCGCGGCGATCTGGCCTTCCGGGTCGGCGTCCGAGCCGTCCACGACGTGCACGATGAGGTCTGCGTCTGCGACCTCCTCCAGCGTCGAGCGGAACGCCTCGATCAGCCCATGCGGAAGGTGGCGCACGAAGCCGACGGTGTCGGAGAGCGTGAATACTCGCCCGTCCGACGTCGTCGTCCGCCGAGTAGCCGGGTCGAGGGTGGCGAACAACGCGTCCTCGACGAGCACCCCCGCGCCGGTGAGCCGATTGAGCAGTGAGGACTTGCCCGCGTTGGTGTAACCCGCGATCGCGACCGACGGAACGTCTCGACGCAGCCGCTGCGCCCGCTTGGTGTCGCGCGTCGTGCGCAGCTGGGTCAGCTCACGGCGGAGCTTGGCGATCTTGGTGTTGATGCGTCGCCGGTCTGTCTCGATCTTGGTCTCACCGGGGCCGCGGCCGCCGATGCCGCCACCCTGGGCGCCCACCCGACCGCCGACCTGGCGCGACAGGTTGCCACCCCAGCCCCGCAGGCGCTGCTTCATGTACTCCAGCTGGGCCAGCTCCACCTGCGCCTTGCCCTCCGCCGACTTGGCGTGCTGGGCGAAGATGTCCAGGATCAGCGCTGTGCGGTCGACCACTTTGACCTGGATGCGGTCCTCGAGGTTGCGCAGCTGTGCGGGCGTCAGCTCACCGTCGCAGATGACGGTGTCGGCGCCGGAGGCGAGCGTCGCGGCGTGCAGGGCCTCCACCTTGCCGCGACCCACATAGGTCGCCGGATCCGGGCGCTGCCGGCGCTGGATCAGGGCGTCGAGTACCTGCGAGCCGGCGGTCTGGGCCAGCAGGGCCAGCTCGGCAAGTGAGCGCTCGGCGTCGGCGACCGTGCCCTCCGTCCACACCCCGACCAGGACCACGCGTTCGAGGCGCAGCTGGCGGTATTCGACTTCGCTGACGTCTTGCAGCTCGGTGGACAGCCCCGGCACCCGGCGCAGCGCCTGCCGCTCCGCCAAGGCCAGCTCGTCCTCGAGCGGCTGGGCGAGGTCCACGTAGCCGGGGTTGTCGGCGTCCTCGGGGGACTCGGGGTCGTACGCGTGCACGCCACCGTCGTCGTAGCGCGGGGCGTAGTCGTCGGGAGAAGCAGTCATCGGCGTCAATCCTCCCACGGACCGGCGCCAGACTCACCTGACTTGTTCGCCGCTCCAGCGGAACTGCCCCGAGGCGACGATCACGGCCGGGCCGCTCAGGATCATCTGGCCGTCGGCTCGCCGGTCTACGCGGAGCCGCCCGCCGTGGACGTCGACCTCGTACGAGGCCGGTCCCTGCGCTGACGTCGCCGGCAGGACGGCGGCAACGGCGGCGCATGCGCCGGTGCCGCAGGAGCGCGTCTCACCGGCGCCACGCTCGAACACGCGCATCGCCAGCCGGCCAGCGCCCAGGCGTACGACGAACTCGACGTTGACTCCGTCGGGAAAGGCGTCGCTGTCGTAGCGGGGCGGCTCCCGCAGTGACCCGGCGTCGGCGAGGTCGTCCACGACTACGACCGCATGCGGGTTGCCGACGGTGACGTGCAGTGCAGGCCACTCGCGACCGTCAACGCCGACGCGCGTCGTACCGAGCACCTTGGCGGCGCCCATCTCGGCACTGACGGTTGCGCCGCCGAACCGGACGCTGCGGGTGCCGTCGCGGGTGCCGACGCGCAGTGGCTGCGCTGGGTCGGCGAGGTCGGCTTCGCGCAGGTAGTGGGCGAACACCCGCAGCCCGTTGCCGCACATCTGCGCGAGCGAGCCGTCAGCGTTGCGGTAGTCCATGAACCACTCGGCATCGGCAGTCCGGGCGGCTGGGTCGTCGAGCGCCGAGGAGCGGATGGCCCGCAAGACACCGTCGGCGCCGATGCCGCGACGGCGGTGACACAACGCCGCCACGAGCTCCCGCGGCAGGTCGCCAAGCGCACTGCCGTCGGGGTCGGGCAGCACCAGGAAGTCGTTCTGCGTGCCGTGGCCCTTGAGCCAGCTCACGGTCTGGGCCACGGCCACGATGCTAGTGGCCGTGCGGGAGCCGATGCGGCGCCGCCGCGACCCGCACAGCGGTTGCGGTGAGCTGCGCGCTGTCTGCGGGGAGCCAGCTGATGCGAGGGTCCTTGCGAAACCAGGAGTCCTGACGGCGGGCGAAGCGCCTGGTGGCCAGCGCTGTCTCGGCGCGGGCAGCCGCGGCCGAGGACTCTCCGGCGAGATGGCGGAGCACCTGCGCGTAGCCAAGGGCTCGGCTCGCGGTACGCCCCCGTCGAAGCCCAGCGGCCTCCAGGCGCCGCACCTCGTCGACGAAGCCGTCGTCCCACATCTGCTGGACCCGGGCTGTGATCCGAACGTCCAGGTCCGGGCGGGGGAGCGAAAGGCCGAGCATGCGTACGTCGTCGTACACGCTGACGAAGGGCGGGAGCTGTGCGGCGTAGGGGCGGCCGGTGATCTCGATGACCTCCAGGGCCCTGACGATGCGCCGGCCGTTGCTGGCCAGGATCGCGGCAGCCGCTTCGGGATCTCGTGTCGCCAGCAGGCGATGGAGCGCCTGCGGGCCGTGCTCGGCTAGCTGCTGCTCGAGGCGCTCGCGCACGGCGGGGTTCGACCCGGGGAACTCGAAGCGGTCGAGAACGGCCCGGACGTACAGCGCCGAGCCGCCGACGACGACGGGGACGACGCCGCGTGAGCGGCAGTCCGCGATCGCCGCCCGCGCCAGCCGCTGGAACAGCGCGACGGTTGCGGGCTCGGTGACATCCAGCAGATCGAGGAGGTGGTGTCGAACACCGCAGCGCTGCTCGGGGCGAAGCTTGGCGGTCCCGATGTCCATGCCCCGGTAGATCTGCATCGCGTCGGCGTTGACGACCTCGCCGTCCAGCGCAGCGGCCAGCCGCAACGCCAGATCCGACTTGCCGGTCGCGGTCGCTCCGACGACGGCCACCACCGGCACATCGGGCGTCGGTGCCTCCGACCCGCCGGCTCCGTGCGCGGGCACCTCGGGCACTGGCTCGAGCGGCACTGGCTGGTCGGGCACTGGCTGGTCAGGCACTGGCTGGTCGGGCACTGGCTCGTCAGGCACTGGGTCAGTCTTGCCGAGACGGGAGGACGTGCCGGGCCCGCGGCGGGAGATGCCACAATGAGCGCCTACCAGAATGGAGGCTCACCGTGGGCATCATGGACATCGTGAAGGGCCAGGTCACCAAGCTCGTCGACCAGCACGGCGACAAAGTCGCCAAGGGCATGAACAAGGCCGGTGACGCGGTGGCGAAGCGGGCCAACAAGAACAAGCAGGAGGGTGGCCCGGACCAACCTCATCACGACCCCACCCAATCCCAGCACAACCCCAACCCGCGCCGCGACGACGACCGGCCGTTCGACTCCGGGATCTAGACCGGCACTCCGCACGACGCGGTTGGCGCCGGGGTGGCGGGCTCACCGACGCCGGGCAGACCCAGCAGCACGCTCGGTGCGGTCTGGCCCGCGGCCCCGGTGGCGACCGTTCGTGACCGCCGGATAGCGAGCGGCTCGCCGTCTGCTATCAGGTGGTGGGGCGCGGCGTAGGTGACCTGCACGGTGACGAGATCGCCGGGGCGCACGTCGCGTCGAGCGCAGCGGAAGTGCACGAGTCTGTTGTCCGGCCCGCGCCCGGTCAGCCGAGGTGCCGCCGGGACCGTACGCCCGTCGACCGTACGCCCGTCGACCGAGCGCCCCTCGACTGAGCTCACCAACACCTCCACCCGTTCCCCGACACGGCGCTGGTTCTCCTCGAGGGAGATGCGCTCGACCAGCTCGGTCAAGCGTTCGTAGCGTTCCTGGACGACGACCTTGGGTACTTGTCGTTCCATGGTCGCCGCCGGCGTTCCGGGTCGCGGGGAGTACTGGAACGTGTAGGCGCCGGCAAAGCGGGCCGCCTCGACCACCGCCAGGGTCTGGTCGAAGTCGTCCTCGGTCTCGCCGGGGAAACCCACGATGATGTCGGTGGTGATCGCCGCGGTCGGCATCGCGGCGCGAACGCGCGCGATGATGTCGAGGTAGCGCGCCTGGCGGTAGGACCGCCGCATCGCCTTCAGCACCGCGTCCGACCCGCTCTGCAGCGGCATGTGCAGCGACGGCATGACGTTGGGAGTCTCCGCCATGGCGGCGATGACGTCGTCGGTGAAGTCGCGCGGGTGCGGGGACGTGAACCGGACCCGTTCCAGGCCGTCCACCTCGCCGCACGCCCGGAGGAGCTTGCCGAACGCGAACCGGTCGCCGAAGCCGACACCGTAGGAGTTGACGTTCTGGCCGAGCAGCGTGACCTCGACGACACCATCGGCGACCAGCGCCCTGACCTCGGCGAGCACCTCCCCCGGACGGCGGTCGCGTTCGGTGCCGCGGAGGGAGGGCACGATGCAGAAGGTGCAGGTGTTGTTGCACCCGACCGACACGGCCACCCACGCGGAGAACGCCGACTCCCGGCGCGCTGGCAGCGTGGAGGGGAAGACGTCCAGCGACTCCTTGATCTCGACCTGCGCACGGGCCTCGATGCGTGCGCGCTCCAGCAGCACGGGCAACGAGCCGAGGTTGTGGGTGCCGAACACGACGTCCACCCACGGCGCCCGCCGCACGATCTCCGCGCGGTCCTTTTGAGCCAGGCACCCGCCCACGGCGATCTGCATACCCGGGTTGGCTGCCTTGGCAGGCGCTAGGTGCCCGAGGTTGCCGTAGAGCCGGTTGTCAGCGTTCTCACGCACGGCACAGGTGTTGAACACGACGATGTCCGCACGGACGCCAGCAGGCGCTGTGACATATCCGGCCGCATCGAGAAGCCCGCTCAGGCGCTCGGAGTCGTGCACGTTCATCTGACAGCCATAGGTCCGCACCTCGTAGGTGCGCCCTGCGCCGGTCATCGCCGCTCTTCAAGCTGCCGGCGTACTGGACAGCGCCCTGCTGGGCGGGCAAGGGCGATAGTCATGGCGCGACCAGCGTACGACGAGACGAAGTTGTCAGTGTCCTGACGGCGTATAGGTCGTCAGAACCCTGACAACTCCGCCGAACTGCGGATGGGACGGGCTGGGTCAGCGAGCGATCTCGGTGGCCCGCGACTCGCGGACGACCGTCACCTTGATCTGGCCGGGGTAGGTGAGCTCCTCCTCGATCCGCTTGACCAGGTCGCGGGCGAGCACCTGTGCCTGGATGTCGTCGACCACGTCGGGGAGCACCATGACTCGCATCTCGCGTCCGGCCTGCATCGCGAACACCTTGTCGACGCCCTCGCAGCACAGCGCGATCTCCTCGAGTCGGTGCATGCGCTGGACGTACGCCTCCAGCGACTCACGGCGAGCGCCGGGCCGTCCGCCGCTGATCGCGTCGGCTGCCTGCACGAGAACCGCCTCGACGGTCTTCGGCTCGACTTCGTTGTGGTGAGCCTCGATCGCGTGCACCACGTCCTCCGACTCGCCGTAGCGCCGGGCGAGGTCGGCGCCGACGATGGCGTGGCTTCCCTCGGCCTCATGGGTGAGCGCCTTGCCGATGTCGTGCAGGAACGCCGCGCGCAGCGGCAGCGTACGGTCGATACCGAGCTCGTCGGCCATCATTGCGGCCAGGAACGCCGACTCGACGAGGTGCTTGAGAACGTTCTGCCCGTACGACGTTCGATAGCGCAGGCGGCCGAGCGTGTGTACGAGGTCGGGGTGCATCGCGGTGATGCCGACTTCCACCAAGGCGTCCTCGCCGGCTCGCAGGCACACCTGCTCGACCTCTGCGGCGGAGCGGCTGTGCAGCTCCTCGATCCGGCTGGGATGGATGCGGCCGTCGAGCACCAGCGCCTCGAGCGTCCGCCGACCAACCTCCCGGCGTACCGGGTCGAAGCAACTCAGCAGCACCGCTTCCGGGGTGTCATCGATGATGAGGTTGACCCCCGTGGTCTGCTCGAAGGCGCGGATGTTGCGCCCTTCCCGGCCGATGATGCGGCCCTTCATGTCGTCGCCGGGCAGCGACACCACGGAGACGACCGACTCGGCAGTCTGCTCGGTGGCGAGCCGTTGGATGACCGTGGTCAGGATGTGCCTGGCCCGCGACTCGCCTTCGTCGGTGGCCGCGCGTTCGATGTCGCGCGCGAGCAGCGCCGCCTGGCGCTTGGCGTCATTTGCGATCACCGCCACCAGCTCTGCTTTCGCCTCCTCCGCCGTCAGGCTGGCCACACGCTCCAAGGTGGCGGTTCGCTCCGCTGCGATGTCGAGCAGCTCCGCTTTCGTGCGGTCCAGCTGCTCTTGCAGCTCGTGCAGCTCGCTGGCGCGCTCGTCGAGGTGGCTGGCCTCCTGGTCGAGACGCTCCTCGCGCTCGGCCAGCCGCTGCTCACGGCGTTCGACGCTGTCTTGCTGCTCGCGCAGCTGAACGTGCAGCGCTGATGCCTGCTCCGCCGCCACGGCCGCGTGCCGTCGGCTTTGCTCTACGTCGAGCGCGGCCGTAGCCCGCAGAGAGGTGGCGTGCTCTCCCGCCTCCCGCCGGGTGTCGTCAGCCTCTGCCGCAGCTCGCTCGCGGATCGCTTCGGCGTCGCGCCTCGCGTGCTCCAGATCGGCCTGGGCAATGGCCGCCGGAGGCTGCACCCCTGCCGTTCGTCGGCGAGTCAGAACCCAGTAGCCCAGGAAGACCGCAAGCACGAGAACGTCGAGAACGATGACGACGAGAGCGGTGTTGCCCATGGTCTCGACCCTTCCTCCGTGGCTGCGGGGGCGCGCAGCATTTCGCACGAAGGTTCTCCACCGCTGTCGCGGTGCACGGATCGACCAGTCGAGCCGGAACCGGTGCGACTGGGTGGAACGCTGTGGTGTCTGGGTGGCTTCGGACGTTGCTGGTGTTCGTCTTCGGTATCGCGGCGTGCACAGTTGGCTTCGACCGCCGCAGCGGTGTCACCTTCGTTGCTTCGGAGAGTAAGCGAAGGTAACGAAAGGGTCAAGGAGCCGCGTCGCGGTCGCGGTCGTCGACATCGCCCGACTCCTCGTCAAGCGCCTCGCGGACGACGCGGACCGCCAGGCCGCCCGGATATCCCTTGCGACCCAGCATCGCCGTCAGGCGGCGCATCCGAACAGAGCGCTCGAGGCCAGCGCTGGAGCGCAACTTGCGGCTCACCAGGCGACGAGCGGCGGCCAGCTCGTCATCGTCGGTCACCTCGTCGAGTGCCACCCCGGCCGTTTCCGGGTCGATACCGCGACGGCGCAGCTCGGTGGCCAGAGCCCGTCGGGCAAGGCCACGGCCAGACTGTCGCGACTGCACCCATGCGCGGGCGAACGCGGTGTCGTCGACAAGCCCAACCTCGCAGAAGCGATCGAGGACGTGCTCGGTGACGTCGTCGGGTACGCCGCGCCGAGCCATCGTCTGCGCCAGCTCTGCACGGCTGCGTGGAGCCGCCGAGAGCCGGGCGAGCGCGATCGAGCGAGCGACAGAGTGCGGGTCGGCGTCCGGACCGTCGTCGTCCGGTGGATGACCCCACCGGCTCGGCAAGGAGACGCCGGCGCTCTGTGCCGGCTTCGCGCGAGTCAAGGGAGTCAGAAGTCGATGCCCGTAGGCTCCGCCGGCGCCTGCTCCGCGTCGACCTGCGGCCCGACACCGAGCTTCTCCTTGATTCGCTTCTCTAGCTCGTTGGCGAGGTCAGGGTTGTCCTTCAAGAACGACCGAGCGTTCTCCTTGCCCTGACCGAGCTGGTCACCTTCGTAGGTGTACCAAGCGCCGGCCTTGCGGACGAGCCCCACGTCGACGCCCACATCGATCAGCCCGCCTTCTCGGCTGATGCCTTGCCCGTAGAGGATGTCGAACTCCGCCAGCTTGAACGGCGGTGCCATCTTGTTCTTGGCGACCTTGATCCTGGTGCGGTTGCCCACCATCTCCGTGCCGTCCTTGAGCGTTTCGATGCGACGGACGTCAAGGCGGATCGAGGCATAGAACTTCAGCGCCTTGCCGCCGGTCGTCGTCTCGGGACTCCCGAACATCACCCCTATCTTCTCCCGCAGCTGGTTGATGAAGATCGCGGTGGTGCCGGTCTGGTTGAGGGCGCCGGCGAGCTTGCGCAGCGCCTGGCTCATCAGGCGGGCCTGCAGGCCCACGTGGCTGTCGCCCATCTCGCCCTCGATCTCGGCGCGAGGCACCAGCGCTGCGACTGAGTCGATGACGATGACGTCCAACGCGCCGGACCGGATCAGCATGTCGGCGATCTCGAGCGCCTGCTCCCCGCTGTCGGGCTGGGAGACCAGCAAGGCGTCGGTGTCGACGCCCAGCCGCTGTGCATAGTCGGGGTCCAGGGCGTGCTCGGCGTCGATGAACGCCGCGATGCCGCCCGCTCGCTGCGCGTTGGCCACGGCGTGCAGTGCGACGGTCGTCTTGCCGGAGGACTCCGGCCCGTAGATCTCCACCACCCGGCCGCGCGGCAAGCCGCCGATCCCGAGTGCGATGTCTAGAGCGATCGAGCCGGTCGGGATGACCTCGACCGGTGCTCTGCCGTCTTGCCCCAGCCGCATCACGGCACCTTTGCCGTACTGCCGCTCGATCTGGGCCATCGTCGTGTCGAGCGCCTTGTCCCGGTCTTGAGCTGCCACTGGACCCACCATTCCTCGTTCGTCGGGCGCTGCGCCCGGATCGTTGCCATGCCTGCCGAAAGGACACTAGGAGCGGCCACCGACACCGCATCGGCAGCGGATCGAGCTTGTGGACCAAGGAGCCCGGTCAGCGCCCTGTGCACGCCAACCTAACCCGAACACGTGTTCGATTTCCCGGCGACACGCCGGACGCTGTGACGGGCACGTCAGCGCTCTGACGGCGGCAGCTCCAGCGCCTCCCACACGGCGCGCCACACGGCTCGGGCATCCTCACCCGCCGCCAGCGCCTCGCTCACGGTCCGCTCGCCCAGGCTCGCGAGGACGTGCTGTTGAGCCCAGGTGCTCGCGTACGCGCGGCCGAGGTGGCGCTCCATCCGCTGCCAGAACTCCGTCAACCGCACGATGGGCAGTATCTCGGACGGACCGGCTGCGGCTCCGACAGCCCAGAGCTCCAGCTCCGGGCGGTCCATTGCTACTTCAGCAGCAGCGCGTCGAGCCGGCGAGACGCGACGTAGAGGCCGACACCACCCATGGCCGCGAGGTAGGCCACCGTGAAGAGGAGGTGCCAGCCGACCGTCCCGGTGGTCAGGCTCCGGACGAGGTCGACGCCTTGGTAGAGCGGAGTGGCCCGCACCAGCCACTGCACGGCGTCGGGGTAGGTGGACAGGGGGTAGAACGTCGCGGAGAACAAGAACATCGGGATGATCGCGAGCGTGACGTACTCGAAGTCCTGCCAGCTGCGCATCCACGTCGTCAACGCCATGCCGGCGCCCGCGAACGCGAAGCCGATGAGCATCGCGGCGGGCAGTGCCAGCAGTGTCCACCACGACGACGTCAGGTCCATGGCGACCATGACCAGTACGAAGCCGGCGGAGTAGGCCGTGCCACGCAGAAGCGCCCAGGTGATCTCGCCCGTCGCGACGTCCCAGGGACGCAGCGGTGTGGCGAGGACCACGTCATAGAGCTTGGCGTACTTCATGCGGAAGAAGAGCCCGTAGGTGGAGTCGAACAGTGCACCGTTCATCGCAGACGACGCCAGCATCGCCGGAGCGACGAAGTCGGTGTAGCCGATCATTGAGCCATCGGCGAGACGGAAGCTGCCGACCAGGCCGGCCACGCCGACGCCGATGGAGAACAGGTAGAACACCGGCTCGAGGAACCCGGTCAGGAACACGACCCATTCGCGGCGGTAGACGGTGTAGTGGCGCTCCACCATCCGCCAGCCGCCCATGCGCAGCGGGGGCAGGGGAAGCACGCGCAGCGCGGACGACGCCATCACAGCACGAGCCGCTTCGTGAAGGACTTGATCGCCAGCCACCAGCCGACGCCCACCCAAAGCCCGAGGTAGGCGAGGTGGCCGAGCGCGGGGAGCACCGCCAGCTGGTCCGTGGTGAGCATGCGCGTGAGCTCCACGCCGTGCCACACCGGAGTGAGGTACGCCAGCCACTCGAGTGCGTCGGGCATCTGCGAGACCGGGAAGAAGGCTCCGGAGAAGAGGAACATCGGAATCACGCCGAGGCGGTAGATGATCGCGAAGCCGCTGTCGCTCTCCAACCGGGCCGAGTAGGCGAACGTGGGGGTGGTGTACGCCATGCCCACGAGCACCCCCACGCAGGCGGCCGCCACGGCTCCAGCCAAGGTCTCGACGACGCCGAACACCGCGATGACCGCGACGAACACCGTGCTGGTGGTGAACAGCCGGAACGCGATGAAACCGAAGTGAGCCAGGAGGAGATCCCGCACTCGCATCGGGGTGGCGAGCATGGCCTGGTAGACCTTCTGCCACTTGATCATCGCCATCACCGGCCAGGTGGACTCGCTCACGGCCGTCTGCATCGACATGGTGGCGAGCAAGCCGGGTGCAATGAAAGCGAGGTAGCTCAGGCCCCCCAGCCGGTCGGCGGGAGCGTTCGCGTCGACGAAACCCCCCAGCCCGATGCCCATGGCCCCGAGGTAGAGGAAAGGCATCAGGAAGTACGAGACGACGGTGCCCTTCCAGGTGCGGCGGAACACCGCGACCCAGTAGTCGAACTGGCGCAACGGGAGCTGTGCCGGCGCAAGCTCCATCAGTCGACCAGGGAACGGCCGGTGAGGCGTAGGAAGACGTCTTCGAGCGTCGAGCGCCGAACGAGGGAGCTGATGGGGTGCAGCCCTCGCCCGTACGCGGCGGCAACGGCGGCCTCGCCGTCGTCGGTGTAGAGCAGGAGCCGGTCGGGCAGTGCCTCGACCCGGTCAGCGAGGTCGGCGACGAGGGCGGCGTACTGCTCGTGTTCGCCGATCCCGAACCGCAGCTCCGCCACCTCTCGGGTGGAGTGCTGGCGGATGAGGTCGACTGGTGAGCCCTCCGCCACGATGAGCCCGCCGTCCATGACAACCAGCCGGTCGCACAGCTGCTCGGCCTCGTCCATGTAGTGCGTGGTCAGTACGAGCGTGACGCCTTGCTGCTTGAGCCGGAACAAGCGGTCCCACAGCGAGTGCCGGGCCTGCGGGTCGAGACCTGTCGTCGGCTCGTCGAGCAGCAGCAGCTCCGGCGAGTTGATGAGCGACCGGGCGATCGTCAGGCGGCGCTTCATGCCACCGGAGAGGTCGTCGATCTTGGCGGCCGCCTTGTCCGTGAGCTGCACGAAGCCGAGTAGCTCGTCGGCCCGTTCGTTGCACTCGCGACGGCTCATGCCGAAGTAGCGGCCGTAGACGGTGAGGTTCTCCTTTACCGACAGCTCGGTGTCGAGAGTGTCCTCTTGCGGGCACACGCCGAGCCGAGCCCGGATCTGCGGCCCCTCGGTCGCCGGGTCGCGCCCGAGGATGCGCAGCTCCCCTGCCGTGACCGGCGAGACCGCACCGATCATGCGCATCGTCGAGGACTTGCCAGCCCCGTT
The DNA here is from genome assembly GCA_035296085.1 of Nocardioidaceae bacterium. Lineage (GTDB taxonomy): Bacteria > Actinomycetota > Actinomycetes > Propionibacteriales > Nocardioidaceae > DATHBP01. Next base: position 13,755 of record DATHBP010000169.1, read on the forward strand.
GGGGCCGAGGAACCCGAAGGCCTCGCCGCGATGGACCTCCACGTCGATCCCGCGCACGGCCTCGAACTCGCCGAAGCGCTTGACCAGGCCGCGGGCGGTGATCAGCGCGGTCGACGACGTCGGAGCCAGCGCGTCGATGGGTTGGCCGAGCGGCTCGACAGGCACGGGACCGGAGCGTACAGACGCGGCTGGACCGGCTCGACCGGTTTGTCGCTCCTGGAGTGCGACCATGAGCTGTGGTTGACACACCGACGCAGCCGCCCCCGCCTGCCCGGCGCGAGCCGACGCTGACGCGGCGTACCCTCGTCGCAGGTGGGTGCACCCTGGCGGCCGGAGCCGTCGCGGGGGCGGCGTACTCACAGGTGCCACCGGGGGTGCTGATCCGCCTCGGCCTCGCTGACCGTCCGGACTTCTTCGTGCCGGCCGCGCCGGAAGGACGCGTGCGCCTCGAGACGGTCACCTCGGTGGCCCGCGGCCGAGACGTCCAGCTCTTCACCGCCGTCCCCCAGGGCTTCGGCGATGGCGCCGGCCTGCCCGTGCTGGTCGTACTCCATGGAGCCACCGCACGCGCCACGGACTACCGCGCGTTCGGGTTCGGCCGGTTCCTGACCGCTGCCGTACGCCGGGGCGCAGCACCCTTCGTCGTTGCTGGCGCGGACGGCGGCCCGCACTTCTGGGCTCCCGACCCGGCCACCGGCGACGACCCGCAGCGCATGCTCTTGGAGGAGCTGCCGACGTGGCTGGACGATCGCGGCTTCGACGGCGACCGGCGCGCCTTGTGGGGCTGGTCGATGGGCGGCTACGGCAGCTTGCGCGCCGCGCAGGTCCAGCCCGGGTGGGCGCGGGCCGTCGCCGCCTTCAGCCCGGCAGTCGCACCGGGCGACGACGTCTTCGCAGACGTGGACGCACTGACCGCCACCCCGCTCGGCATCTGGTGCGGTACGGACGACCCGTTCTACGACGCGACCAGGGCCCTCGTGGCAACGCTCCCCCGCCCCCCCGCCGTCGCGGAGTTCAGCGCCGGCGCCCACACGCGGGTCTACTGGAGCGACCACACGCTGCGGGCGTTCGCATTCGTGGCTGAGCACCTGAGCGGCTGACCGGCCGCAAGAGGCCGACCGCCCGTTGCGACGGACCGCCTGCCGGTGCGGTGGCCGGGCTGGTAACCGCTCCCGTGCCATTGTCGGTGGCGTCGGCGAGGATGGCGCACGTGGGCACACCGGCCGACGTGGCACTGCGCCGCTTCTCACCCGCCACGCGGGCGTGGTTCGAGGCGGCGTTCGCCGCGCCCACACCGGCGCAAGTCGGCGCCTGGAACACCGTGGCCGCCGGTCGGAATGCCCTCGTCGTCGCACCTACCGGTTCGGGCAAGACGCTGGCCGCCTTCTTGTGGGCACTCGACCGGCTGGCGGAGCAGGGCCTGCCAGCTGAGCGGAGACGACGCTGCCGCGTTGTCTACGTCTCACCGATGAAAGCGCTCGCCGTCGACGTCGAGCGCAACCTGCGCGCCCCGCTCATCGGCATCCGGGAGACGGCACGTCGGCTCGGCGCTGCTGTGCCCGACATCGAGGTCGGCGTACGCTCCGGCGACACCCCGCAGGCCGACCGGCGCCGCTTCGGCACTCATCCGCCCGACGTACTCATCACGACGCCCGAGTCGCTGTTTTTGATCCTCACCTCCCGGGCGCGAGAGTCACTGCTCGGAGTGGAGACGGTGATCGTCGACGAGGTGCACGCGGTCGCCGGCTCCAAGCGGGGCGCACACCTCGCGCTCAGTCTCGAGCGCCTCGACTCGCTGCTCTCGCAGCCGGCGCAGCGCATCGGGCTGTCCGCGACCGTGCGCCCGATCGATGAGGTCGCCCGGTTCCTAGGCGGTCCACACCCGGTCGAGGTCGTGGCACCGCCAGCGGAGAAGAAGATGCACCTTGACGTCGTCGTGCCCGTCGAGGACATGGCCGAGCTCGGCTCCGTAACCGACGACGGTGAGGGTCCGGCGGCGGGAGGCGCCAACCGATCCTCCATCTGGCCACACGTCGAAGACCGGCTCGTCGACCTCGTCACAGCACACCGGTCCACGATCGTGTTCGCCAACTCCCGACGTCTCGCGGAGCGGCTGACGGCCCGGCTCAACGAGATCGCACTAGAACGCTCCGAGGCCGACGACCCGCCGTCGGACCTCGCCCCACCGGCGCAGGTCATGGCGCAGAGCGGCGCGAGCCGCGGGGCACCGGAGGTCATCGCTCGAGCTCACCACGGCTCGGTCAGCAAGGAACAGCGCGCGCTGATCGAAAGCGACCTCAAGGCCGGCCGGCTGCCGTGCGTGGTGGCCACCAGCAGCCTCGAGCTTGGCATCGACATGGGTGCGGTGGACCTCGTCGTGCAGGTCGAGTCACCGCCGTCAGTTGCCAGCGGGCTGCAGCGGATCGGCCGGGCGGGCCACCAGGTCGGCGAGGTCTCGCATGGCGTCGTCTTCCCCAAGCACCGCGGCGACCTCGTGCAGACGGCGGTGACCGTCGAGCGGATGCGCCTCGGCCAGATAGAAGCGCTCCGGGTCCCGCAAAACCCCCTCGACGTCCTCGCCCAGCAGGTCGTCGCGATCCTGGCGGCCGACGCCTGGAACGTCGACGAGCTGTTCGCGCTCGTACGACGTGCCGCGCCGTTCATGACGCTGCCCCGTTCCGCCTACGACGCGACGCTCGACCTGCTCGCCGGCCGCTACCCGTCGGAGGAGTTCGCCGAGCTACGCCCGCGCATCGTCTGGGACCGGGTGACCGGCCAGCTGACTGCCCGGCCGGGGGCGCAGCGGCTGGCGGTCACCTCCGGTGGGACGATCCCCGACCGGGGACTGTTCGGGGTGTTCCTGGTCGGCGCCGACACCGGCAAGGGCGGGGCACGGGTCGGAGAGCTCGACGAGGAGATGGTCTACGAGTCTCGGGTCGGCGACGTGTTCGCGCTCGGGGCAAGCAGCTGGCGGATAGAAGACATCACCCACGACCGGGTCCTCGTGAGCCCGGCCCCGGGGCTGCCCGGGCGGCTGCCGTTCTGGAAGGGCGACGCGCTCGGCCGGCCGGCTGAGCTGGGCCGGGCGGTTGGCGGCTTCGTCCGCGAGCTGTCGGCCCTCGGTCCCGACGCCGCGACGGTGCGGGCCCGCAACGCCGGGCTCGACGCGTGGGCGGCCGACAACCTGCTCGGCTACCTCGGCGAGCAGCGCCGCGCCGTCGGCTCCGTGCCGACCGACCGCGCTTTGATGGTCGAGCGGTTCCGCGACGAGCTCGGCGACTGGCGCGTGGTCATCCACTCACCGTTCGGCGCCCAGCTGCACGCCCCCTGGGCGCTCGCGATCGCGGCGCGGCTGCGCGAGCGCTACGGCGTCGACGCACAGGCTCTGCCCGGTGACGACGGCATCGTGCTGCGGGTCCCCGACACCGACGCCGAGCCACCCGGCGCCGAGATCTGCGTGCTTGACCCCGACGAGGTCGAGCAGCTCGTTACCCAGGAGGTCGGCGGCTCGGCTCTGTTCGCCGCACGCTTTCGCGAGTGCGCCGCCCGGGCGCTGCTGCTGCCCCGCCGCGACCCAGGTCGGCGGAGCCCGCTGTGGCAGCAGCGTCAGCGCTCGGCTCAGCTGTTGACCGTCGCTAGCCGCTACGGCTCGTTCCCGATCGTGTTGGAGACCGTCCGCGAGGTGCTGCAGGACGTGTACGACGTGCCTGCGCTCGTTGCGCTGATGCGCGACATCGCGGCCCGCCGGGTGGCGGTCACCGAGGTGGAGACGGCGCAGCCATCACCGTTCGCGCGCTCGCTGCTCTTCGGCTACGTCGCCGCGTTCGTCTACGAAGGCGACTCACCACTCGCGGAGCGCCGCGCCGCCGCGTTGTCCCTCGACCCTTCGTTGTTGGCCGAGCTGCTGGGAAGGGCGGAGCTCCGCGAGCTGCTCGACCCCGACGTACTCGATGCACTCGAGGCCGAGCTGCAGCGCTGCACACAGGACCGCAAGGCGCGCGACGCGGAGGGCGTGGCCGACCTGCTGCGGCTGCTCGGCCCGCTGACCGGCGAGGAGGTGGCCGCCCGCTGCGCGGAGCCGGCCGAGGCTGCCGACTGGCTTACCGACCTGGCCAAGGCACGCCGGGTCGTCTCCGTGCGGCTGGCCGGCGCCGAGCACTGGGTGGTCGTCGAGGACGTCGCCCGTCTGCGCGACGGGCTCGGCGTGCCCGTGCCACCCGGCGTGCCGGAGATCTTCGCCGAGCCCGTCGCCGACCCGCTGGCAGACCTGATGGGTCGCTACGCGCGTACGCACGGCCCGTTCGGTGCCGACGAGCCGGCCCGGCGACTGGGCCTCGGGCCAGCCGTGGTCACCGACGTCCTGCGGCGGCTCGCGGCAACCGGGCGGGTGGTGGAAGGCGAGTTCCGGCCGGGTGGTCGTGGGGTGGAGTGGTGCGACGCGGAGGTGCTGCGCCGGCTCCGCCGCCGCTCGCTCGCGGCGCTGCGCCAGGAGGTCGAGCCGGTCGAGCCGAGCGCCGTCGGCCGCTTCCTGCCAGCCTGGCAGCACGTCGGCAGCCGGCTGCGGGGTGCCGATGGCGTGCTCAGCGTCGTCGAGCAGCTCGCCGGCTGCGCCGTGCCGGCGTCCGCGCTGGAGCCCTTCGTGCTCACGTCGCGGGTCTCCGACTACTCCCCCGCCATGCTCGACGAGCTGACGGCTGCCGGGGAGGTGCTGTGGGCGGGCAACGGCTCTCTGCCCGGATCCGACGGCTGGGTCTCCCTCCACCTGGCCGACAGCGCGACGCTGACGCTGCCCGACCCCGTCGACCCGACGCTGTCCGATCCCGTAAGCCTGAGCCCGGAGGCGGTCGTCGCCGTCCCGAGCGGCGGGGACACCGACTCACTGCAGGCCACTGTTCTCGACGCCCTCGGCAACGGTGGCGGCTTCTTCTTCCGCCAGCTCTCCGATGCGGTCCGCAGCCTCGACGACACGGTGCTGGTGGCGCTGCTGTGGGAGCTGGTGTGGGCCGGTCGACTCTCCAACGACACGATCGCGCCACTGCGAGCGCTGGTCGGCGGCCGGGGCGCGCACCGGCCGCGACGTCCAGCGCCCCGCAGCCGGCTGCACCGCGGGCGAGCGCCGGGGGTGCGCCCCTCAATGCCCAGCCGCACCGGTCCGCCGACGGCCGTGGGTCGGTGGTCGTTGCTGCCGCCCCGTGAGCCGGACGCGACCCGGCGGGCCCACGCCACGGCGGAGGCACTGCTCGAGCGGCACGGGGTAGTCACCCGCGGAGCGGTGGGGAGCGAACGCATCGCCGGAGGTTTCGCGGGGGTCTACCGCGTGCTGTCGGCGTTCGAGGAGACCGGCCGCTGCCGGCGGGGCTACTTCGTCGCCGGACTGGGCGCCGCCCAGTTCGGCTCACCGGGGGCGGTCGACCGACTGCGTGGCTTCGCCAACCCGGCGGACGGCTCCGCAGCCCGCCAGGCGCTCACGCTGGCCGCGACCGACCCGGCCAACCCGTTCGGTGCCGCACTGCCCTGGCCCGACCGGGCGGTCGAGACAGACGGCGGCTCTCGCGGCCACCGGCCGGGCCGCAAAGCCGGTGCGCTCGTGGTGCTCGTCGACGGCCAGCTAGTCCTCTACGTCGAGCGCGGCGGGCGCACGCTGCTCACCTTCACCGACGACCCGGCCATGCTCGAGCCCTCCGTGCAGGCGCTCGCACTAGCCGTCCGCGACGGAGTGCTCGGCAGGCTCAGCGTCGAGCGCGCCGACGGTCAGCACATCTTCGGCACCCCGCTGGCCACTGCCTTGGAGCACGCGGGGTTCGTCGCCACCCCACGTGGCCTGCGGCTGCGTCCGTGAGCCTGCTCCCCGCTGCGCATGCCTGAGGGCGACACGGTCTGGCGTACGGCCGCCCGGTTGCATCAAGCACTCGCCGGGCACGTCCTTCTCGCCTCGGACTTCCGGGTGCCGGCCTACGCCACCCTCGACCTGGCCGGGCAGCGCATCCGTGCGGTGCGGTCCCGCGGCAAGCACCTGCTGACGCGCGTCGAGCCCGATGTCACGATCCACACCCATCTGAAGATGGAGGGGTCGTGGCACCTCTACAAGCCGGGCAGCCGCTGGCGCGGCCCCGACCACCAGGTACGCCTCGTCCTCACCACCGCCGAGTGGGTCGCCGTAGGCTTCCGGCTGGGCACCGTCGAGGTGCTCGCAACCAGCGACGAAGACTCAGCGGTCGGGCATCTGGGGCCCGACCTGCTCGGCCCCGACTGGGATGCGCACGAGGCCCTGCGCCGGTTAACAGCCGACCGCGACCGGCTGATCGGCGAAGCGCTTCTCGACCAGCGCAACTTGGCCGGCATCGGCAACATGTACAAGGCCGAGATCTGCTTCGTCGCGGGCCTGAGCCCCTGGACGCCCGTCGGTGACGTGCCTGACCTGTCGGCGCTTGTCGCGCTGGCTCGTCGTGTCCTGAGCGCCAACAAGGACCGCGCTGCACAGACGACGACCGGCGATACGCGCCGTGGCCGGCAACTGTGGGTCTACGCCCGTGCGGGGCAGCCGTGCCGGCGCTGTCGTACGCCCATCAGACGGGCGGCGCCCGACGATCCCACCGGGGAACGCTCGACGTACTGGTGCCCGAGCTGCCAGCCAGGGCCTGAGCCCTGAGCGGGGTCAGGCGGCGGCGACGACGTCGGCCCGCGCGGTCGCGTGCTCTGCTCGCGCCAACTCCTCGCTCACCTCGCGCAGCACGACAGACAGGGGCACGTCCAGGGCGGCGCAGATCGCGGCCAGCAGCTCACTGGAGGCTTCTTTCTGGCCGCGCTCGACCTCGGAGATGTAGCCAAGGCTGACGCGCGCGTCGGCCGAGACCTGTCGCAACGTGCGCCCTTGCCGAAGCCGCTGACGGCGGAGTACATCACCGAGCAGGCGTCGTACCAACACCATGCGCCGCTCCTTCCTGCCGCTGCGGACTGGCTTCCCACCGTACCCGCCGCCTCGGACGAGCCGCCTCTGGCGGCGAGCTCTGCTCGTCCTAGTCGGTGGTCTTCCGCTGGTCGCGCCGCTCTTCCTCGGCGATCACCTCGAGCAGCAGCCGCAGCGCCGCGGCGCACGCCGAGCGGCGCACCTGGTCCCGGCCGCCCGCCAGCTCGCACAGCGCCGTCCGCGATGCCGCAGCCCCCGCGACGCCGACGTGGACGGTCCCCGGGGGCTTGCCCTCCGCGGGTTCCGGCCCGGCGACTCCGGTCGTCGAGACGCCGTACGTCGAGCTCAGTCGCTCGCGTACCCCCTGCGCCATCGCGGCGGCGGTTGCCGCAGCCACGGCGCCGTGGCTCTGGAGCGTCGTCTCGGGAACGCCCAGCAGCGCCGACTTGGTGTCGGTCGCGTAGGCGATGACGCCGCCGCGATAGGCGCGTGACACGCCTGGCACGGCCGTGAACGCAGCGCCGAGCAGTCCGCCGGTCAAGGACTCGGCAGTCGCGACCGTTGCCCCGGCCTCCGCCAGCGCGGCCGCCGCCCTGCGCGCCAACGCGTCGACCTCGTGCGTGGATGCGTCCTGGTCAGCCACGCACGGAGCCCTCGGTCGCTGCTGCGGTCTTGCTGGCGGCGTAGGACTGGCGCAGGTACTGCACGCCGCTCGTCATGGTGACCACCACCGCGGCAGCCATCACGACGACGGCTACGCCATGCCAGATTGCGCCCAGCGGCAAGATGTAGCCGGCGAGCGCGACCGCCTGCAGGACGGTCTTGAGCTTGCCGCCCTGGCTCGCCGAGATGATGACACCACGTCGGATGACCCAGACTCGCAGCGCGGTGATCACCACCTCGCGGGACAGCACGAGGATAGTGACCCACCAGGACAGCTCGCCGAGCAGTGACAGGCCCACGAACCCGACGCCGGTCAACGCCTTGTCTGCGAGCGGGTCGACGAGCTTGCCGAAACTGGTGACCTGGTCGCGGCTGCGGGCGATGTGGCCGTCGAGCTGGTCGGTGAGGTTGGCGCCGACGAACACCGCGAAGGCCAGTGCCCGGAAAGCGAACGAGTCGCCGCCGTCGTGGAGCAGCAGCCAGCCAAAGACCGGCACCAGCAGGATCCGCGATGTCGTCAGTGCGTTGGGGACGTTCCAGGCGCTCGGCTCGGAGCTTCGAGTCGAGGACGCCACGCATTGCAGGCTACGGCCTGGTCGCCGCCCTCTGCTGCGGCCGGCGCAGACGCCGAGCGCCGGCCGGGTGTGGCGTCACGCCCCGAACACGATCCGAGCGACGCCCCAGACCAGAGCCAGCACCAGCACGGTGGCAACCAGGGCACCCCAGTGCGGCCCGCCCCCGCCGCGCCGCAGCGCCCCGCTGGACCCGCTCGCGAAATCTGCCTGGAAGACCGTACGGGGGCTGATCGGACCAGCGGCGTAGCGCTCGTCGTAGGTGCGCACCAGTGGCTCGGCGTCGATCCCTACGACACGGCTGAGAGCGCGGATGTGGCCGCGCGCGTAGAAGTCGCCTCCGCAGGGCTCGAAGTCGTCGCCCTCGAGCGCCTCGATAACGTGGCTGCGGATCCGGGTGCGATTGGCCAGATCGTCGACGCTGACCCCGAGTCGCTCTCTGGCCAGCTTGATCTGCGGCCCGATGACCGGCACCGCTGTCGCGGCAGCGGTCGAGCGCAGCTGGGTCGGCGTCGCAGTGAACTCGGTCTGCAGCGGTGGCTGCGCTGCGGGGTCTTGGGTGGGGACCAGGACGCTGACGTTGCCCGGACCGGACCGGCGGAGAAGTCCGATCTGCGCAGGCGACCTCCGCGCGTCTGCGGTCGTGGCGGTGGCGCCATCGTCGAGCGGTGCGCGGGCCGTCGGCGGGTTGGTGACCTCCGCCCTCGCCGCCGTGCGCAATGTCAAGTCGGGGAACTCCTGCGGTGTGCGCTGCTCCTCCCGGTCCGCCTCGTTGGTCGGTGGGGCCGCCGCCGACTCCAGTTCCGGGTCGCTGCTGGGCTCCGGAACGGGCTCGCGCGACGGCAGCTGCGCTAGCCGCTGGAGAGCGGTGCTCAGCTCGGCGGGAACGGCGGTCGCGAAACCGACGGGCACCCGGAGCGTGGACGGGCTGGTCCCGTCCTCAGCCCCGACCGCGCGGATGCTCACCGCGCCGTCGCGAAGCCCCCGCCGAGGTGCCACGTACGTCGAGTCGATGTCCGGCCAGCGCAACCCCTGCCAGCCGCGTCGGGTCCGGACCCGTACGCCGGTGCGGTCCGCCACCAGCAAGGGCGAGCGTGCGTCCACGACCAGCCACAGATGCCACAGCGCAACCGCGGCGAGCACTGCGGCGACCGCCCAGAGCAGTGCAGCGCCCTCGGGCATCCGCGCGCGCGTGACGTAAGCCAGCGACAACGCCGCAGCGCACCCTGCGACGACAGCGTGCACGGACGCTCGCCGCCGCACCACAAGCGGTGTCGTGGCCGCATCGTGCTCTTCGGCGAGCACGCTGGAACCGGTGGGCGCCGCAGCGCTCTGCTCGACGACGCGGAGCTCGGTCGCGGTCAGCCCCGGCGGTTGCGCGTCCGCGGGTGCCAGTTGCGGTTGCTCCGCTTGCGCAGGCGCCTGTGCTGGCTGCACGTCGTGCTGGACACTCATGTCCCACCTCGCAAGCCGGTCAGCACTTCGTCGAGGTCGTCCGGCTTGATCAGCACGTCTCGGGCCTTCGACCCTTCACTGGGCCCGACGACGCCGCGGCTCTCCAGGATGTCCATCAGCCGGCCGGCCTTGGCGAACCCCACGCGGAGCTTGCGTTGCAGCATCGAGGTCGACCCGAACTGCGTCGTGACGATCAGCTCGGTCGCCTGGCACACGAGATCGAGGTCGTCGCCGATGTCGTCGTCCACCTCGCGGGTCGTGACCTGACCGGCGGTGACGTCGTCGCGATAGGTCGGCCGTAGCTGCTCGGTGCAATGGCGCACGACTTCGTGGATCTCCGCCTCCGTGACCCACGCGCCCTGGATGCGTACCGGCTTGCTCGCGCCCATGGGCAGGAACAACGCATCGCCTTGACCGACGAGCTTCTCGGCTCCCGGCTGGTCGAGGATGACGCGGCTGTCCGCCAGCGACGAGGTGGAGAACGCGATCCGGCTGGGCACGTTGGCCTTGATCAGTCCGGTAACGACGTCGACACTGGGCCGCTGGGTCGCCAGCACCAGGTGGATTCCTGCGGCTCGCGCGAGCTGGGTGATGCGCACGATCGCGTCCTCGACGTCACGCGGCGCGACCATCATCAGGTCGGCGAGCTCATCGACGACGACGAGCAGGTACGGGTATGGCGTCAGGACCCGTTCGCTGCCGGGGGGGACCTGCACGGCGCCGGCGCGCACCGCCTTGTTGAAGTCGTCGACGTGGCGAAAGCCGTAGGTCGCCAGGTCGTCGTAGCGCAGGTCCATCTCACGCACCACCCACTGCAGTGCCTCTGCGGCCTTCTTCGGGTGGGTGATGATCGGTGTGATGAGGTGCGGGATGCCGTCGTAGGCGGTCAGCTCGACCCGCTTGGGGTCGACCATGATCATGCGCACCTCATCTGGCGTCGACCGCATCAGCACCGAGGTGATCATCGAGTTGATGAAGCTCGACTTGCCGGAGCCGGTTGCGCCGGCGACCAGCAGGTGCGGCATCTTCGCCAGACTGGCGACGACGAAGCCGCCTTCGACGTCCTTGCCCAGCGCCACCACCATGGGGTGCTGGTCGGCCCTCGCCTGCGGCGAGCGCAGCACGTCGCCGAGGGTGACGATCTCCTTGTCGGTGTTGGGGATCTCGATCCCGATCGCCGAGCGGCCAGGGATCGGCGACAGGATCCGTACGTCGGCGCTGGCGACGGCGTAGGCGATGTTGCGGCTCAGCGCGGTGACCCGCTCGACCTTGACAGCCTGACCGAGCTCGACCTGGTAGCGGGTGACTGTCGGACCCCGGGTGTAGCCAGTCACCTGTGCGTCGATGTCGAACTGCTCGAGCACCTCCGTGAGCCGTCCGACGACGGCGTCGGAGGCGGCGGACTGCGCCCGGTGCGCGCTGCCGGGCTTGAGGACGCCGCCGTCCGGGAGGGTGTAGGTCGTGTCGCCCGAGAGCGACAGCTGTTCGACCCGTTGCGGGATCGGCGTATGCGGAGGGGGCTCCGTGTCGGTCTCCTCCGGCGGCTCGAGGAGGTCGACGGCCGTGGCGCCGCTTGGCCCGTGGCTTCGCACACCGTCGACGACGGGGCTGTCGTAAGGCTGCTCGAACCTGACCCGGGTGGCCGCGGTTGCTCCGCTGGCGTAGCTGTCGGCCCGCTCGCCGGCCCCTGCGGACCCGGCGGCCGGCGGGCGTCGCAGCAGCGTGTCGCGCACGCCGGCGAGGACGACCGGCACGGTATGCAGCGGCGTCGCCGTGACGACCAGCACACCGAACAGCGCGAGGAGCGCGAGCAGTGGGATGGCCACCCAGGTGCTGCGGAACAGGTCCGCAAGCAGGGATGAGACGACGTAGCCGACCGCTCCACCGGCCTCGCGCATCGGCGCCTCGCCGTCGGAGGGTCGTGGCAGTCCGTGCGCGATGTGGACGAGGCCCAGCCCGCCTGCTAGGACGGCGCCCCAGCCGATGATCTGACGTCCGGCGGGGCCGTTGCGGTCTGGGTGGCGCAGCTCCCGCCACGCGAGTGCCAGCAACAGGACCGGCAGCCCCCAGGCGAGCAGGCCTACCGAGCCCGCCGCTACGGCCCGCAGCGCATCGCCCACCGCGCCGGGCAGCTGCCACCACAAAGCGGCTGCCGCCACGACCGACGAGCCGACCAGCGCGAGCCCGGCCCCGTCCCGGCGCTGAGCCGGTTCGAGTCCGCGGGCGGTCGTACCGATCCGCCGTACGACCCCCCCGAGGAGATGCGCAAGCCCGAGCCAGGCTGCAGTCACTGCATGGATGACGCCGGCAACGAGCCGCGGCACCAGCCCCGGTCCGCTGCGCTTGCGCGCCGACCTGGAGCGGGCGCGCGTACTGCCACTGGAGAACGCCGGGCGCGTGGATCGCGCACTCTTCGAGCGAGCCGGCGAGCTCGAGGACTTGGACCTGGCGCGTGACGACCCGGCTCGAGAGCTCGTCGAACCGCGCGTACGGGACGCGGAAGACGTACGGGTCGCCATGTTCTGCGAGAGTACGGCATCGCCACACCGGTCACATGCGTCACACGCCGGAAGGGCCTGATCCCTGCGCCGTGGGCCGGACTGGCGGGCCTTTGCCTACATGACCGGGCAGTTGCCCACTCCGCGAGGCGGATCTGCCTGGCCATGTGGGCAACTGCCTACATAACCGGGCAGTTGCCCACTGCGTCCGCCGGGCAGGGGGCGGCGAGGCCGGCCCGCTATCGGCGCACTAGGCCTCCAGGACGACCGGGATGATCATGGGGCGCCGCCGGTGCTCGGCGTTGACCCAGCGCCCCACGACGCGGCGGATCACCTGCTGGAGTTGGTAGGGGTCCGCGTTCCCCTCGGCGACGGCACGGGTGAGCGCGTCCTCGACGAGGGGTCGCACCGTGTCGAAGGCGTGCTCGTCCTCGAGGAACCCTCGGGCGTGGATCTCCGGGCCCGTGGCCAGCTTGCCGGTGACGGAGTCGATCACGACGATCACCGAGATGAACCCCTCGTCACCGAGGATCCGCCGGTCCTTCAGCGACGTCTCGGTGATGTCGCCGACGGAGGCACCGTCGACGAACACATAGCCGCACTCGACCTTGCCGACGACCTTGGCGACCCCGTCCACGAGGTCGACGACGACGCCGTCCTCGGCGAGCACCACCTGCTCAGGAGGTACGCCCGTCGATGTCGCCAGGTCGGCGTTGGCCCGCAGGTGCCGGATCTCTCCGTGCACGGGGATCACATTGCTCGGCCGGATGACGTTGTAGCAGTAGAGCAGCTCACCGGCGCTCGCGTGGCCGGAGACGTGCACCATAGCGTTGCCCTTGTGCACGACCCGCGCGCCCCAGCGACTGAGGCCGTTGATCACCCGGTAGACGGCGTTCTCGTTGCCGGGGATCAGTGACGACGCCAGGATGACGGTGTCGCCTGGTTCGACGTGGACCCGGTCGTGCGCCCTGCTCGCGATCCGCGACAGTGCCGACATCGGCTCGCCTTGGGAGCCGGTGGAGATCAGCACCACCTCGCGCGGGTCCATGGTGTCGAGCTCCCTGGCATCAACCAGCGTCTTCGGCGGGACGTGCAGGTAGCCGAGCTCGCGCGCGATGGCCATGTTGCGCAGCATGGAGCGCCCGACGTACGCCGCCTTGCGGCCGTGAGCGGCGGCCGCGTCGAGCACCTGCTGCACGCGATGGACGTGGGAGGCGAAGCAGGCGACGATGACGCGCCGCTCGCTGCTGGCGAACACCCGGTCGAGCACCGGCGCGATGTCGCGCTCCGGTGTGGTGAACCCCGGGACGTCGGCGTTGGTCGAGTCCGACATCAGCAGGTCGACGCCTTCTGCGCCGAGTCGGGCGAACTCGCGGAGGTCTGTGATGCGTCCGTCCAGCGGCAGCTGATCCATCTTGAAGTCGCCGGTGTGCAAGACCAGCCCCGCTCCGGTGCGGACGGCGACTGCGAGCGCGTCGGGAATCGAGTGGTTGACCGCGATGAACTCGAGCTGGAAGGGTCCGAACGTCAGCGACTCACCTTCGCTCACGACGTGGCGAGGGGCCTCCTTGAGCCGGTGCTCACGCAGCTTGGACTCGACCAGAGCGAGCGTGAGCTTGGATCCGACGAGCGGCAGGTCGCCCCGCTCCCGGAGCAGGTAGGGCACAGCGCCGATGTGGTCCTCGTGTCCGTGGGTCAAGACCACGGCCTCGATGTCAGCGAGCCGGGACCGAATCGGCTCGAAGTCGGGCAGGATCAGGTCGACCCCAGGGTGGTGCTCCTCGGGGAAGAGCACCCCGCAGTCGATGACCAGCAGCCGTCCGGCGTACTCCAGCACCGCCATGTTGCGGCCGATCTCGCCGAGCCCGCCAAGCGGGATGACACGCAGGCCGTGCTCGGGCAGCGGTGGCGGCGCCCCGAGCTCCGGGTGCGGGTGGCTCACGCGGCGACGCCCGGGAGCAGCCCCGCCGCGGACAGGTCGGCTCGCAGCTCGGCGACCTCCTCCTCAGTCGCATCGACGAGCGGCGGGCGCATCGTGCGGGTGGGGAGGACGCCGAGCAGCTGCAGAGCGGCCTTCGACGTGATCGCTCCCTGCGTACGCGTCATCATCGCGGTGATCACCGGGAGGAGCCGGCGATGGATGGCCAGGGCGTCGGCCAGCTCTCCGGCGTCCACGGCGCGCACCATCGATGCGTACTCCGCGGCGGCGACGTGTCCGACGACGGAGACGACGCCCACCGCGCCGTGGGTTAGCCAGGCGAGATTGAGAGCGTCGTCGCCGGAGTAGTAGGCGAGGCCGGTTTGCGCCATCACGACCGAGCCGCCGAAGAGGTCACCGGTCGCGTCCTTGACCGCGACGATGCGCTCGTGCTCAGCCAGCCGAAGCAGCGTCTCGGTGGCGATCTTCGTGGCCGTACGCCCCGGGATGTCGTAGAGCATCATCGGCAGGTCGCTCGCGTCGGCGACGCTGGTGAAGTGGCGGACCAGCCCGGACTGCGGCGGCTTGCTGTAGTACGGGGTGACCACGAGCACGGCGTCGGCACCGCACTTCGCGGCCTGGCGAGCCAGGTGCACGGAGTGGGCAGTGTCGAAGCTGCCGGCGCCGGCGACGACCGTTGCCCGGTCGCCCACCGCGTCGACCACCGCCTGCAGCAGCCTGGCTGCCTCGTCGTCGCTGGTCGTCGGGGACTCCCCCGTCGTGCCGCTGACGACGAGGCCGTCGTTCCCGGCGTCGACGAGGTGGCTGGCGAGGCGCTGCGCGGCGTCGAGGTCGAGGGAGCCGTCGGCAGTGAACGGCGTGACCATCGCGGTGAGCACGCGCCCGAACGGTGCGGACGTCGCTGCCGGTGCAGGGGGCTGTGGCATGAGCGAACGCTACCGCCGTGCTGCGTGGCGGGGGGAGCACCGCGCGGGGCAGCGGCGAAGGCCCGCGGCCAGGTGCCTCAGCGGCGGCGGTATTCAACCAGCGTGAACCCGGCGTACGCCGTCCGCTCCGTCTCCTGCCACGCCGACCAGTCCAGCGGCGGGAACCAGGTGTCGCCGTCCACGTCACCGGCGACCCAGCTGACCACCATGGAGTCGGCGAGCGGCACCGCCTCCTCGAACACCGCGGCCCCGCCGATGACGAAGACCTGCTCATCGGCCGAGCCGGCCAGCGTCAGCGCCTCGGGGACGCCGTGGGCAACGAGCACGCCGTCGGCCCGCCAGTCCGGCCGCCGCGTGACGACGACTGTGGTCCGACCGGGCAGCGGGCGACCGATCGACTCGTACGTCCGGCGCCCCATCACGAGCGCGTGACCGTAGGTGCGCGACTTGAACAGGCGCAGCTCTTCGGGCAGGTGCCAGGGCAGACGGCCGTTCCTGCCGATCACCCCGTTGGCGGCGACGGCGGCCACGATGGTGATCACGGCGGCGCGACCGTCATACGGCGATGGGTGCCTTGATGGGCGGGTGCGGGTCGTAGCCGGTGACCTTGATCGAGTCGAGGTCGAACGCGTCGAGCTCACGGCACGCCGGGTCGAGCTCCAGCTCCGGCAGGCCGCGCGGCTCCCGGGTCAGCTGCTCGCGCGCCTGGTCGAGGTGGTTGAGGTAGAGATGGGCGTCCCCGAGCGTGTGGACGAAGTCGCCGACCGCCAGACCCGTCACCTGCGCCACCATGTGCGTGAGCAGCGAGTAGGACGCGATGTTGAACGGTACGCCGAGGAACACGTCGGCCGAACGCTGGTAGAGCTGGCACGACAGCCGGTCATCGGCGACGTAGAACTGGAACATCGTGTGGCACGGCGCGAGCGCCATGCGTGGGATGTCTGCGACGTTCCAGGCGCTGACGACGTGCCGGCGCGAGTGCGGGTCGGAGCGGAGCTGCTCGACGACCGCCGCAAGCTGGTCGATGTGGCCCCCGCCAGGCACCGGCCAGGAGCGCCACTGGTAGCCGTAGACCGGCCCCAGCTCCCCGTCAGCGTCGGCCCACTCGTCCCAGATCGTGACGCCGTGCTCACGTAGCCAGGCCACGTTGGTCTCTCCGCGCAGGAACCACAGCAGCTCGGCGACGACCGATCGGACATGGACC
The DNA here is from genome assembly GCA_035296085.1 of Nocardioidaceae bacterium. Lineage (GTDB taxonomy): Bacteria > Actinomycetota > Actinomycetes > Propionibacteriales > Nocardioidaceae > DATHBP01. The sequence continues at coordinate 29,919 of DATHBP010000169.1, forward strand.
TTCTTGGTGGTCACCAGGGGGAAGCCGCTGGCGAGGTCGAAGCGCGTCTGGTGCCCGAAAACGCTCAGCGTGCCGGTGCCGGTGCGGTCGCTCTTGCGCGCTCCCTCGGCGAGCACCCGCTCGAGCAACCCGAGATACTCGCGCACCCGGCGACGCTAGCACCGGCGTGCGACCCTCCGGCGCCCAACGCTCAGGCGTCGTAGTCGAGCACGAGCCGGTCGGTTGTCGGGTGCGACTGGCAGGTGAGCACGTAGCCGTCGTCGACCTCCTCCGGCTCCAGAGCCCAGTTCTGGTCCATCCGCACCTCCCCCTCGACGACCCGCGCCCGGCAGGTGCCGCAGACACCGCCGCGACACGCGAACGGCGCGTCGCTGCGTACCTGCAACGCACCCTCCAGCACCGAGATGCCGTCGCGGCCCACCGCGAACGTGGACTGGCGGCCGTCCAAGGTGATCGTCACCTGTGCGTCGCCCGCCGTCTTTCCGGCGGCCTCCTCCGTCCGCGCCACCGGCGGCGTTGCGCCGAGGTGGAACAGCTCCGCATGCACGTGGCGGCGGCCCACCCCGAGGTCGAGCAGCGTACGTCGCAGGTCGAGCACCATCTCGTACGGGCCGCACAGGAACCACTCGTCGACGGTGTCGACGGGCACGATCGTCGCCGCCAGCCGGCGGAGCCGAGCGCCGTCGAGCCGGCCGGAGAACAGCTCGACCTCCTGCTGCTCGCGGGTGAGCAGGTGCACGAGGTGGAACCGCTCGGGATAGCGGTCCTTCAGGTCTTCGAGCTCCTCGAGGAACATCACGCTCTTCGAGGTCCGGTTGACGTAGAGCAGCGTGAACCGGCTCGCGGGCTCGGTCTCCAGCGTCGTCGGGATGATCGACATCAATGGCGTGATGCCGCTGCCGGCAGCGAGAGCGCAGTAGTGCTTGGCGTTGTCGGAGTCCAGCGGGGTGAAGAAGCTCCCCGTCGGCGTCATCACGTCGATGACGTCGCCGACGCGCATCCGGCCGAGCGCGTACGCCGAGAACGCCCCGCCGCTCAGCCGCTTGACCGCGATCCGAAGCCGGCCGGAGGAGACCGGAGCGCAGATCGAGTAGTTGCGGCGTACGTCGTCGCCGGCGAGCAGCGTTCGCACCGTGACGTGCTGGCCCTGGACGAAGCGGTAGTCCTCGCGAAGGTTTTCGGGCACCTCGAAGGTGATGGCTACCGCGTCGTCGGTCAGCGGCTCGGCCGCTTGGACCCGCAGCGGGTGGAAGACGGCATGGCGGCGCGCGGTCTGGACAGCGGTCACAGTCCGCTCAGATCGCTTTGAAGCTGTCGAACGGCTCCAGGCAGGCGCTGCACGACCACAGCGACTTGCACGCCGTCGAGGCGAACCGGCTCAGCTCCCGGGTGTCGGGCGACCCGCAGCGCGGGCAGCGCACAGTCAGCTGCACGGCGACCGCTCCGGCGCCGGCGTGCGACGGAGGGGCGACGCCGTACTCCGCCAGCTTGCGCTGGCCGTCCGTGCTCATCCAGTCGCTGGTCCACGCCGGGGAGAGCACGAGCCGCACGCTCGCGTCGGGATATCCGTGCGCGGACAGCCGCCGTACGACGTCGTCGCTGATCGCCTCCATCGCGGGGCAGCCGGAGTATGTAGGCGTGATGGTGACCTCGACATGGCCGGTTGTGTCGACCGCCACGTCGCGGAGGATGCCGAGGTCGGCGATGCTGAGCACCGGGATCTCCGGATCGGGCACTTCGGCGACGATGGCGCGAACCTCCGCTGCTGTGGCTGCCGGCACGGCGCTCACCAGCTCGCACCGGGGTGTGAGCGCGCCAGGTGCTGCATCTCGGCGAGCAGGTAGCCCAACTGCTCGGTGTGGACGCCTTGCCGTCCGCCGGTGTGCTGATAGCCGGTGCCTGGTCGCTGCAGCGTCGCCTCGGTGAGCACCGCGTCGAGATAGGCGTCCACCGCCGGCCAGAGCTGCGCTGGGTCGGCACCGCTGCCCTGCGCGGCAATCGATCGAGTCAGCTCGTCGCTCTCGAACAGCTCGCCGACGAAGGGCCACACCACCTCCAGCCCGGCCTGCATCCGCCGGTGCGACTCCGTCGTTCCGTCGCCGAGCCGCACCACCCACTGGGTGGCGTGGTCGCGGTGGTAGTCGACCTCCTTGACCGCCTTCGCCGCGATCGCGGCGAGCATCGCGTCGGTCGAGCTGCTCAGCCGGTCGTATAGCTCGCGCTGGTAGGTCGCGAAGACGAGCAGCCGCGCCATCGACGTCGCGAAGTCGCCGTTGGGCAGCTCACAGAGCTGGGCGTTGGTGAACGCGCGCTCGTCGCGAAAGTACGCCAGCTCGTCCTCGGTGCGCCCGGTGCCGTCCAGCTCGCCGGCGTAGGTGAGCAGCGAGCGGGCCTGCCCCAGGAGATCGAGGCCGATGTTCCCGAGCGCTACGTCCTCCTCGAGCTGCGGCGCCGCGGTGATCCACTCCCCCATCCGCTGCGCGAGGACCAGCGCGTCGTCGCCCAGGCGCAGTGTGTAGGCCGCCAGCGCGGCACTCACAGGTGGTCGACGCCTTCGGGCACCTCGTAGAACGTCGGGTGCCGGTAGATCTTGTCGGCAGCCGGGTCGAAGAACGAGTCCTTCTCGTCCGGGCTGCTCGCGGTGATGAGGGAGGCGGGGACGACCCAGATCGAGACGCCCTCCTGGCGGCGGGTGTAGAGGTCGCGGGCGTTGCGCAGCGCCATCGGCGCGTCCGGCGCGTGGAGGCTACCGACGTGCCCGTGCGACAGACCGCGCTTTGCCCGTACGAAGACCTCCCACAGTGGCCAGTCGCGCGGTGTACGTCCGCTGGTGGCCGGCACACCGGTGGTGGGGACGGCCCCGTGGCCGCCCTCGGCCGACAGGTCGGAGCCAGCCGACTGCGCCCCCTGCGGCTGCGACCCCACCGGTCGGGCTGGCGGCGTGGGCTGCGCGTCCGCGGGCTGCGTCATGCCGCCGTGTGCGCGCTGCGTTGCTTGGCGGCATAGGCATCCGCTGCCTCGCGTACCCAGGCCCCTTCCTCGTGCGCACCGCGGCGCTGCGCCATGCGCTGGGCGTTGCAGGGTCCGTTGCCCTTGATGACCTCGTAGAGCTCGGTGTAGTCCGGCTCGGTGTAGTCGTAGGACCTGCGCTCGGCGTTCCAGCGCAGCCCGTCGTCCGGCAGGGTCAACCCGAGGGCCTGCGCCTGCGGGACGGTCATGTCGATGAAGCGCTGGCGCAGGTCGTCGTTGGAGTGGCGCTTGATGCCCCAGCGCATCGACTGGGCCGTATGCGTCGAAGCCTCGTCGGGCGGCCCGAACATCATCAGGCTGGGCCACCACCATCGGTTGACCGCGTCTTGCGCCATGGCGTGCTGCGCGGGTGTCCCGTACGACAAGGTGTGCAGGATCTCGAAGCCCTGCCGCTGGTGGAACGACTCCTCCTTGCAGATGCGCACCATCGCCCGGGCATAGGGGCCGTAGGAGCAGCGGCACAGCGGCACCTGGTTGACGATTGCGGCGCCGTCGACGAGCCACCCGATCGCGCCCATGTCGGCCCACGTCAGCGTGGGGTAGTTGAAGATCGAGGAGTACTTCTGGCGGCCGCTGTGCAACAAGTCCAGCAGGTCGGCCCGGTTGGCGCCGAGGGTCTCGGCGGCGGCGTACAGGTAGAGGCCGTGGCCGGCTTCGTCTTGCACCTTCGCCATCAAGATCGCCTTGCGCCGCAGGCTCGGTGCGCGGGTGATCCAGTTGCGCTCGGGCTGCATGCCGATGATCTCGGAGTGCGCGTGCTGTGCGATCTGGCGGATCAGCGACTTGCGGTAGCCGTCCGGCATCTCGTCTCTCGGCTCGATGCGCCCGTCGTGGTCGATCAGCGCCTGGAAACGCTCGTCGAGACCGGCGTCCTCGGCGTCGTCGACCGGCGCCGGTCGGGTGCCGAAGTCGTTGCCGTACATCGCTGGACGTCCCTTTCGTCGCGTCGTCCCAGCCTACGTCCTGCCGACACGCCAGGTCGCTTGAGCGCCTCGTGCCCTCTGCGAGCGACGAGACCTTGGGGTTGCCCGAACGACCCGCAGGTCTCATCGCCCGTCAGCCGCGGTCGTCGGGTGGCTCGGCGAGGTCGACGATGGCATCGACCAGCACCCGACCGTCGAGCAGGGCGGGGTCGTTGTGGTCGGCAGCGGCGACCTCGACGAGCCGACGGAGTGTCGGTGCTGCGGCTGCCGCCGCCCGGCTCTGCGCCGGTGGCACGACGGAGTCGCGGCCGCCGTAGACGACGGTGACTGGCACCTCCTCCACCTGTCGCAGGTGCTCGACCAGCGGGAAGCGGTCGCGCAGCAACATCCGGACCGGTAGGAACGGGTAGTGGACCTGGCCGACCGAGGCAAGGTCGACGAAGGGGGAACGCAGCACCAGCCCGGCTGGCGGATGGTCGGTGGCGAGCTCGGTGACGACCGCAGTGCCCAGGCTCTCGCCGAAGTACACGAGCCGGTTCGGCGAGAACCCCGCTTCCTCGACCAGGTACTGCCTGGCAGCGCGGACGTCGCGCGCGAGTCCGGCTTCGCTGGGGCTGCCGCCGTTGCCTCCGTACCCGCGATAGTCGAAGAGCAGCACAGCCAGCCCGCGCCGCGAGAGCGCGCGAGCGAGCGGTGCGCGAAGGGCCCGGTTTCCCGCGTTGCCGTTCGCCACCAGGACAGCGCCGTCCCGTTCCGGCTGGGCAGCCGGCACGAGCCACGCGCCCAGGCGCACGCCGTCGCTCGTGGTCAGCACCACGTCGCGAGCACCCGGGATCGTCGCTCCGACGGCCGCGACCGAGGCCCTCGTGGGCAGATAGATCAGCTGTCGCTGGAACGCCCAGACCAGGCCCAGCGGCAGCGCCACGGCAAGCACCACCACGACGATCGCCCGCACCACTACTGCAGTGTGCCCGGGCGCGGTCGCGCTGGCGCTCCAACCAAGCAGGTGGCCCGGCCGTCGGCCAGGATGGGCACGTGAGCATGCCGACAGCAGACGTCAGCGTGCGCATCGCGTGGGCAGACGACGCCGCTCACATCTCCGCCGTCCAGGTTCGCTCGTGGCGACAGGAGTACGCCGCCTTGCTGCCCGCCGACGTACTCGACAGCCTCGACGAGCAGGCCTTCGCCGCCAAGTGGCGCGAGTCGCTGAACCGACCGAAGGACGCCCGCAACCGGGTGCTGGTGGCTCTCTCCCGCGCGAGCGTTCGAGGCTTTGCCGTCACCGGCCCGGCCGGCGACCCCGACTCCGACCCGCTCGCGACCGGTGAGATCGCCGAGCTCGTCGTCGATCCCGACGCCGGGCGACAGGGCCACGGGTCACGGCTGCTGCAGGCCTGCATCGACACACTGCGTGCCGACCGCTTCACGACCGCGGTCACCTGGCTGACGAGCACCGACGACATACGCCGCCGCTTCCTTATCGAGGCCGGATGGGCGCCCGACGGCGCCCACCGCGAGCTCGATCTTTCCGGCGACGGCTCGACCCTCGTACGCCAGGTGCGCCTGCACACCGACATCGGTGCGCCTGGCTGACGCGTTCGTCGAAGTTGTCAGGCGCCTGACGGCGCATAGACCGTCAAACGCCTGACAACTGCCCGGCGTCGGAAAGCGGCGCGGGCAGCTCGGGGTGAGAGCCTGGACCCATGGCTGGGCGCACCATCGGGGTCGAAGAAGAGCTGCTGGTCGTCGACCCGAGCACCGGCAGACCGGTCCCGCTCGCCGCCGACGTGCTGGGTGCCGACCCGCGCGACGAGGCCGCCGGCGTCGACGAGAGGCCGGTCGAGGGCGAGCTCATGCGCCAGCAGGTCGAGGTTCAGACCAAGCCGTGCGCCAGCCTCAACGAGCTGAGCGACGAGATTGCCGGCGAGCGCGCCACGGTGGCGGACCTGGCGGCCGGCCAGGGCGTCGCCGTGGCACCGCTGGCCACCAGCCCCTTCGACGTCGACCATGTGCTGACGGCGAAGACCCGCTATCGCCGGCTGGCCGAACGGTTCGGACCCATCGTTGAGGCGCAGCTGGTCTGTGGTTGCCACCTGCATGTCGTGATCAGCTCCCGCGACGAAGGCGTCGCCGTGCTCGACCGGATCCGGCCGTGGTTGGCGCCACTTCTCGCGATCTCCGCCAACTCGCCGTACTGGCGGGGGGACGACACGGGATACGCCAGCTACCGCTCCCCGGTCTGGTCCCGGTGGCCGTCGGCCGGGCCGACTGAGGAGTTCGGCTCGGCGCAGGCGTACGACGCGGCCGTGGAGACGCTGGTCGACTCAGGTGCCGCTCTCGACCGGGCAGGCACCTACTTCGACGTGCGGCTGGCCGTCGAGCACCCCACGCTCGAGATCCGAGTCGCCGACGTCTGCCTGGACGTCGACAGCGCCGTGCTGCTGGGCGCCCTGGCTCGGGGGCTGGTGGAGTGGGCCGTGGCGGGCTGGGAGGCCAGTCAGCCGGTCCCTCGGGTGCGCACCGAGTTGTTGCGTGCCGCGTCGTGGCGGGCTGCGCGCTTCGGCCTCACCGGTGAGCTGCTCGACCCGGACGACCTGCGCCCAGCCCCTGCCGCCGACGTCGTCTGGCGCCTCGTCGAGCTCGTACGCCCGGCGCTTGCCGGCTATGGCGACGAGGCGTACGTGGAGAAGCTCGTCGAGCAGGTGCTGGCGAACGGAACGGGGAGCGAGCGCCAGCGCGCGGCAGTCGCCGAGTCGGGCCGACTCGGGGATGCGGTCGCACTCGCAGTGGCGCACATGCGGCAGTAGGAGCTGTCAGGGCGTCGACGGCGCATACGCCGTCAGACGCCTGACAACTCCGGACTAGGGCAGGTCCAGCAGCTCCTCCAAGCCGACCGTGAGCCCCGGCCGGGAGACCACCGACCGAACGCCAAGCAGCACGCCCGGCATGAACGAGGCCCGGTCCAGGCTGTCGTGGCGGATGGTCAGCGTCTCGCCGGCCGCGCCGAGAAGCACCTCCTGGTGCGCGACCAGCCCGCGCAGCCGCACGGCGTGCACGTGTACGCCGTCCACGACCGCCCCGCGCGCCCCGTCGAGCGCTGAGGTCGTGGCGTCGGGCATGCCGCCCGCGCCGGCCTCCGCTCGGGCCGCGGCGACCAGCTCAGCGGTGCGCCGTGCCGTACCGGAGGGTGCATCGGCCTTGTCGGGGTGGTGCAGCTCGACGATCTCGACGGATTCGAAAAACGGCGCCGCCTGCGCGGCGAAGCGCACCAACAATGCGGCGGCGACGGAGAAGTTGGGGGCGACCAGCACACCGACGCCGGGCGCGCCGGCCAGCCAGCTGCGCACGTCGTCGAGGCGCTCCGGCGTGAAACCCGTCGTGCCGACCACCGCGTGGACACCGTGCTCGATGCACGAGCGCACGTTGGCCATCACGGCGTCCGGCGTGGTGAAGTCGACGGCCACGTCTGCGTCGGCGAGCGCATCCAGCCGGTCACCCGAGCGCAGCGACGCGACCAGCTCCAGGTCGTCTGCTGCTGCGACGGCTCGGCACGTCTCGACGCCCATCCGGCCCGCCGCTCCGAGCACCGCCACCCGGGTCATCCGAGGGCGGCCGCGAACCGGTCGGGGTCGTCGAACGGACCGAGGATCGCCAGCGTCGGTGGGGCGTCCCAGAGCTCCTTGGCCACCACCCGTACGTCGTCCAGCGACACCGCCTCGATCCGGGTGAGCAGCTCGGAGATGCTGGGCAGCTCGGGATGGACGAGCTCCGACTTCGCGATCCGCGACATCCGCGAGCCGGTGTCTTCCAGGCCGAGCACCGTCGCCGCGCGCAGCTGGCTCTTGCCCCGGACCAGCTCTGCCTCGGTGATGCCGTCTGCGGCAACCAACTCGAGCTGCTCGCGGCACAGCGCCAGTACCTCGTCGGCCTTTGCGGGCGAGCAGCCAGCTGACACACCGACTGCGCCGGTGTCGGCGTACTGCATGGCGAAGGAGTAGACGGAGTAGGCAAGACCTCGCTTCTCGCGCACCTCCTGGAACAGCCGGCTCGACGGGCCACCGCCCAGTGCGGCATTGAGCACCCCGAGGGCGTAGCGCCGGTCGTCGGTGCGCGCGATCCCAGGCGTGCCGAGCACGAAGACCGCCTGCTCGCTGACTCGGTGCACAAGCGCGAGTCCGGGTGCCGTGGCGTGGACACGGTCGCTGCTCAGCCGCGGCGCGGCGGGCAGGGCATCGAGGTCGGGGGCCCATCCCGACTGCTTCAGCGCCGCGCGCACCAGGCGTACGACGGCCGCGTGGTCGACGTTCCCCGCAGCTGCGATGACGACGTTGGGCGCCCGGTAGCGACGGCGGTAGTAGCCGGCGATCTGGGTGCGAGTGAGCGAGCGGATCGAGGCGGCCGACCCGAGAACGGGCCGGCCCAGCGGTGAGTCACCACCCCACAGCGCGGCGGAGAACGCCTCGTGCGCAGCGTCCTCGATGTCGTCGTCGTGCATCGCGATCTCTTCGAGGATGACGCCGCGCTCCCCTTCGACATCGGCGCTGGTGACCAGCGACGACGTCAGCATGTCGACGATGACGTCGATGGCGAGCGGGAGGTCCTCGTCGAGCACCCGCGCGTGGTAGCAGGTGTACTCCTTGCCGGTGAAGGCGTTGAGCTCACCACCGACCGCTTCCATCGCGGAGGAGATGTCCCAGGCGCTGCGGCGCCGGGTGCCCTTGAACAGCAGGTGTTCGAGGTAGTGGACCGCCCCCGCCACCGACGCCGACTCGTCCCGGGAGCCGACGCCGATCCAGGCCCCGAACGTCACCGACCGCACTCCCGGCATGGCCTCGGTGATGACCCGGAGCCCGCCGGGCAGCACCGTACGGCGCACGACGCTCGTCGCGTGCCCATCGGGTGCCTGCTCGGTCAGCAGGGTGCGGGTGCTGCCCGGCCGCTGCTGCGCCGCCGGGCTCACCTGGGTCACGAAGCCGCGACAGGCGCGTTGGCGCTCTCAGCGTTGGCTGCGCTGTCGCCACTGGACGCGCCGCCACCTTCGGAGGCGCTGGCGTCCGGGTTCGCACCGTCAGCTGCGCCTTCTTCGATGACCGGGATCAGCGACAGCTTGCCGCGGTCGTCGATCTCGGCGATCTCGACCTGGACCTTCTGCCCGACCGTCACGACGTCCTCGACGTTCTCGACCCGCTTGCCCCCGGCCATGCCGCGCAGCTTGGAGATGTGCAGCAGCCCGTCCTTGCCGGGAAGCAGGGAGACGAACGCTCCGAAAGCGGTGGTCTTCACCACCGTCCCCAGGTAGCGCTCGCCCTTCTCCGGCATCGTCGGGTTGGCGATCGCGTTGATGGTGGCGCGCGCCGCCTCCGCCGAGGGGCCGTCGACCGCACCGATGTAGATCGTGCCGTCGTCCTCGATCGAGATCTGCGCGCCGGTGTCGTCCTGGATCTGGTTGATGACCTTGCCCTTCGGCCCGATCACCTCACCGATCTTGTCGACCGGCACCCGGATCGTGATGATGCGTGGCGCGGTCGGCGACATCTCGTCGGGCTCGCTGATCGCTTCGGCCATCACGTCCAGGATGGTCATCCGGGCATCACGGGCCTGCTGGAGGGCGGCGCCCAGCACCGAAGCGGGGATGCCGTCGAGCTTGGTGTCGAGCTGCAGGGCGGTGACGAAGTCACGCGTGCCGGCGACCTTGAAGTCCATGTCGCCGAACGCGTCCTCGGCACCGAGGATGTCGGTGAGCGTGACGTACTCGGTCGAGCCGTCCATCTCCCCGCTGATGAGCCCCATCGCGATGCCCGCGACGGGCGCGCGAAGCGGTACGCCCGCGTTGAGCAACGACATCGTGGATGCGCAGACCGAGCCCATCGAGGTCGAGCCGTTGGACCCGAGCGCCTCGGAGACCTGTCGGATCGCGTACGGGAACTCCTCACGCGGCGGCAGCACCGGCATGAGCGCACGGCCTGCGAGCGCCCCGTGCCCGATCTCGCGGCGCTTGGGGGACCCGACCCGGCCGGTCTCACCGGTGGAGTACGGCGGGAAGTTGTAGTTGTGCATGTAGCGCCGCGTCGTCTCCGGCGACAGCGTGTCGAGCTTCTGCTCGAGCGAGAGCATGTTCAGCGTGGTGATGCCCAGGATCTGGGTCTCGCCCCGCTCGAACAGCGCTGAGCCGTGGACGCGCGGGATGGTGCCCACCTCGGCGGTGAGCGTGCGAATGTCGGTGAGCCCGCGGCCGTCGATGCGGACCTTGTCGCGCAGCACGCGCTGGCGTACCGCCTTCTTGGTGACCGCGCGGAACGCCGCGCTGATCTGCTTCTCGCGCCCTTCGAAGTCGGCGGCCAGCTGCTCCTTCACACCCTCCTTGAGCTGGTCGAGCCTGGCCTCGCGGTCGGCTTTCGACACCATCGTCAGGGCCTGGCTGAGCTGGTCGCTGACCGCACTCTCCACGGCGGTGAACACGTCGTCGTCGTAGTCGAGGAACGTCGGGAACTCCTGCACCGGCTTGGCCGAGGACGCCGCGAGCTGCGTCTGCGCCTCGCACAGCTGCTTGATGAACGCCTTCGCTGCTTCGAGTCCCTCGGCGACGACCTCTTCGGTGGGGGGTGCGGTGCCGCCGCGTACGAGCTCCCACGTCGCCTCGGTCGACTCGGCTTCGACCATCATGATCGCCACATCACCGGTGTCGGTGACGCGACCGGCGACCACCATGTCGAAGACGGCGCTCTCGAGCTGGGAGTGGTCCGGGAAGCCGACCCACTGCCCGGAGATCAAGGCGACCCGGCAGGCACCGACCGGTCCGGAGAAGGGCAGGCCGGAGAGCTGGGTGGACATCGACGCCGCGTTGATCGCGAGGACGTCGTAGGCGTGGTCGGGGTGCAAGGAGAGCACGGTGATCACGACCTGTACCTCGTTGCGCAGCCCGGAGACGAACGTGGGTCGCAGCGGCCGGTCGATCAGCCGGCAAGTGAGGATCGCGTCTTCGGAGGGCCGGCCCTCGCGGCGGAAGAACGAGCCCGGGATACGGCCGGCGGCGTACATGCGCTCTTCGACGTCGACGGTGAGCGGGAAGAAGTCGAACTGCTCCTTGGGATGCTTGCCGGCCGTCGTGGCCGACAACAGCATGGTCTCGTCGTCGAGGTAGGCGACGGCTGAGCCGGCGGCCTGGCGGGCGAGGTGCCCGGTCTCGAAACGGATGGTGCGGGTGCCGAACGAGCCGTTGTCAATGACGGTCTCGACGGAGGTTGGATCGGGTCCCTGCACAGGGCGCCCCTTTCGGTTGGCGCGGAGCGGGCACGCGAGCCGCTGCGGGATTGCAGCCGGTCGTGCGGGGCCGGTCTTCGATCGAGGCCCGCGGGCGCAGCTCTTGGCTGTCCCGAAGGCCACCACCGAGGACCGGCGTCCTCGCACTGGCGCGTCGCGGATTGCTCCGACGTGGGTGGGTTATGAAGTTGTGGGTCCTTGGGCCCGGGGGGCCGGGTAGGTCTTGCCGCAGCGAGCTGAGTCAGCGGCTCAGCACGGCGGTCCGGGTCAGCGGCGCAGGCCGAGCCGCTCGATCAGGCTGCGGTAGCGCGCGACGTCGCTGCGCTGCACGTAGTTGAGGAGCCGGCGGCGCTGGCCGACGAGCAGCAGCAGACCTCGGCGGCTGTGATGGTCGTGCTTGTGCTCCTTGAGGTGCTCGGTGAGGTCGGCGATGCGCTTGGTGAGCAGCGCCACCTGGACCTCCGGAGAGCCGGTGTCACCGTCGCTGGTGGCGTAGTCGGTCACGATCTGCTTCTTCGTTGCAGCGTCCAGCGGCACGCGTGCTCCCTTCGAGGTTATCCATTGCGCGGCGCGTCGGGGCTGATTCACCCGGGCACTGATTGTCCGCGGCCGGTATTACGGCGCCCTCAGGTTACCAGCCGGCACACCCATCGGCCCAACCGTCGAGGTCGGGGGCAGCAGGACTCCGGGGTTCAGCATCCCGGTCGGGTCGAGCGCGGCTTTCAGCGCGCGCATCGCGGCGATCTCGGCCGGCCCCCGCGAGAGGTGCAGCCAGGAGCGCTTGGCGCGACCCACCCCGTGCTCGGCTGAGATGGAGCCGCCGAGGCCGGCCACCACGCCGAACACCGCATCGGTCAGTCGCTCGGCCGCGCCCACCTCCTCCACGGCCGGTCCCACGACGTTGACGTGCAGGCTGCCCTCGGCGATGTGCCCGTAGAGGTACGTCGCCGCGGCGGGCATCGCGTCGGTGACGGCGCGTACGCGGTCCACGAGCTCCGCGAGCAGGTGCAGGTGCACCGCGACGTCGAGCTTGAGCTCGATGCCCTGGGTGCCCACCGCCTCGGGATGCGCCTCTCGGTAGCGCCACAGCCCAGCACGGCCGGCTGCGTCTCCGGCCAGCACCGCATCGCGTGGCTCTCCTGCGGCGTCGATCAGCTCCGCCAGCCGGCGCTCGTCCGCTCCGGCGCCGGCGATCTCGACCAGCAGGTACGCCGGCGGGGCAGGCACGAGCGGCTGGCGCAGCCCGGTCATACGGCACACCAGGTCGATACCTTCGGCGAACATGAGCTCGGCCGCGTCGAGCAGGTCGGTGCGCCGACGTAGCGCCCCCACCCATTCCACCGCTGACGTGGCGTCGTCGACGCCGATCAGTGCGACCGCCCGGTCGTCGTGGCGAGGTACGAGCCGCAGCCGCATCTCGGTGACGACCGCGAGGGTGCCCTCGCTCCCGGTGAGCAGCCCAGGGAGGTCGTAGCCGACGTTGTCCTTGACCAGGCCGCTCATCCGGCGTACGACCGACCCGTCGGCCAGCACCGCCTCGACACCGAGTACCTGCCGGCGCATCGAGCCGTGCCGGATGACTCGGATGCCACCGGCGTTGGTGCCCACCATCCCGCCGAGCGTGGCCGAGTCGCGGGAGGCGAGGTCAACGCCGAAGTCCCAGCCGGCGGCCCGCACGTGCCGCTGGAGGGAGCCCAGCGTCGCGCCGGCGCCGGCGCTGACCTGGCCGGCGGAGCGGTCCACCGGCGTGACGTCGCTCAGCCGGCGCAGGCTGAGCAGCACGCCCCCGTCCACCGGCACGGACCCGCCGACGAGCCCCGTGTTGCCGCCCTGCGGGGTGATCGACTCACCCGCGGCCGCGCAGAGCCGTACGCACTCGGTGACCTGCTCGGTGTTCGCAGGACGCACCACGGCGCGGGCGCGGCCGGAGAAGCGGCCGGTCCAGTCGGTCTCGTACGAGGCCGTGAGCGTCTCGTCTGTGAGGACGTGCGCGCTCCCGACGACGTCAGCGAGCGCCCGCGCCACGTTGTCAGCCATCTGACGGTCTATGCGCCGTCAGGAGCCTGACAACGTGCGCGAGGCGACGGCTTCGCGGCTCGTGGCGTCGAGGATGGCGGCTGCCCGCTCGCAGTCGCGGGCCATCTGCTCGATGAGCTCGTCGATGTCGTCGAACCTGACCATCCCCCGCAGCCGGGCGACGAAGGACACCTCCACCGGTACGCCGTAGAGCTCGAGGTCGTCGCGCCAGAGGACGTACGACTCGACGCGGTGCTCGACTCCCGCGAACGTCGGGTTCGTACCCACGCTGATCGCAGCCGGCATCGCCGATGCGCCAGGTTGGTCCAGGCGGCGCAGCCAGCCGGCGTAGACCCCGTCGGCAGGGACGGCAGTCAGCCCGTCGGTGGGGACGTTCGCGGTGGGATAGCCGAGGGTACGTCCGCGGTGATCGCCCTCGACGACGACGCCTTCGACGCTGAACAGCCGTCCGAGCGCCCGTGCCGCCGACTCGACGTCGCCCTCGCGCAGCCGTTGCCGGATGTAGGTCGACGACCAGGGCTGGTCGGTGCCGTCGAGAGCGATGCCTTCGACGCGGAAACCAGCCCGCGACCCCAGCTCTGTCAGCAGGGCCACGTCGCCGGCGGCCCGGTGTCCGAAGCGGAAGTTCTGTCCGACGACGACGGCAGCGGCATTCAGCGCGTCGACGAGCACCGCGTCGACGAACCGCTCCGGCGACCAGTGCGCGAGCTCCTCTGTGAACGGTATGACGAGCATCGCGTCGGCGCCGGCCCCGCGCAGCAGCTCCGCGCGGCGTCGGAGTGTCGTCAGCGCGACAGGCGCGACATCGGGGCGGATGACCTTCATGGGGTGCGGGTCGAACGTGACGACCACGACGGGCAGGCCACCGAGCTCGGTGGCGACGTCGTGGGCCGTCGCGATCACGTGACGGTGGCCGAGGTGGACCCCGTCGAAGTTGCCGACGGTGGCGACAGTCGCCCCCAGGTCGGGGGCGACCTGCTCGACTCCCCGCCAGATGCGCACCGGCTCAGCCTGCCACGGGCTCACGGCGCGCCGTTCGAGCGATTCTGTACAGGGCCCGGCGGGGACCTTGCTGTCCGCAGGGCCCCCGCCGGTTCCCGTCCCTCAGCCGGCCATCCGGTTGCCGGTTTCCAACACGGTCTTCAGGTCGCTGAGGACCCAGCTCCAGCCGCCACCAGCGCCGTGCTCTTCAGCCCCGCCGGCGACCATGTGAGCGTGCTTCGGCGCACCGTCGAGCTCGTGGGTCAGCGTGAGCTTCGTGACACCTCCCTCGCCCGGTTCGATCTCGTGGGTGACCCGGGTGAAGCCCTCGGCTGCTGTCTCGGGGTCCATGGCCATGCGCCAGGTCTGGACCAGCTTGTGCGGTGGGTCCACCTCGACGACTTCACCGTCGACCATCACGTCGGGCACACCCACAGCTTTCATCTGCTCGTCAGCGTGCGCCCGGTAGACGCCGCCCGGTCGCAGGTCGAACTCCACCCGGCCGCCGTACCCATACCTCTCGGTCCAGTCCGGGTCGGTGATCGCCGCCCAGATCTGCTCGGGTGTCGCCTTGATATAGACCTGGTAGACCTGAGTGGTTGTGCCGGTTTGTGCGGTGGTGGTCATGGCTGTTCCAGCTCCTTCTTGAGGTCAGCGAGTGCCGAGGCTCGGCGCTCTGCGTACTTGTTGATCCACCGGTCGTGGATCAACCGGATCGGCACCGGGTTGAGAAAGTGCAGCTTCTCCCGGCCCGACTTGCGGGTCGTGACGAGCCCTGCGTCCTCGAGGACCCGCAGATGCTTCATGACACCGAAGCGCGTCATCTCCACCTCCGACTCCAGCTCGGTGAGCGTGCGGCCGTCGCGCTCGAAGAGCCGGTCGAGCAGGAGGCGACGCGTCGGGTCGGCGAGCGCCTTGAACACCAGGGCGTCGTC
>DATHBP010000170.1:0-1721 GCA_035296085.1 Nocardioidaceae bacterium
GCAGCCGGCTCGGCTGCTGAGGCAGTGAACCTCCGGGTCGACCTGGACCACATGAACAACTCTGGCGTTCTCGGGCGGGCCCAGCTCGTCTCGCTGGGTGGGCGACTTAACGTCCAGATCGACGCGCGCGGGTTCCTGAAAGGAATGCCGCACGCTCAGCACATCCACTTCGGCGCCCAGGCTCGCCACGAGTGCCCGAACGTTGCGATGGACGACCGCAACAACGACCACCGGTTGAACACTGTTGACGGCAACCCCGCCTATGGGCAGATCCGCAAGTCGCTCACCACTCGTGGGGACGCAAGTCCTGCGAGTGCGTTGGCTATCGACCGGTTCCCGACGACTCCCCGGGGCGTCATGCACTACGACCGGACCATCAAGGTGAAGGGTGACAACCTCCGCCAGGGGATCCGGAACGGCGACGCAGTCCTGGTCATCCACGGTCTGGACTACAACGGCAACGGCAAGTACGACTTCCGAGGCGCTGGCAAGAGCGAGCTCGACCCGGCCTTCCCTGCCGAGGCAACCGACCCGGCTGCGTGCGGACGCATCCGCGTAACGCACTAATCCGCTAACGCACTAATCCCCAACCAGCGAGGCCCCGAGGCGAACCCTCGGGGCCTCGTTGCGTTAGCAGAGCTGAACCACCGCCGGGCCGAAACCCGGCGTGCAACGCATCGGCGCGCGGCGCGTCGCCACCCAACCGGTGTTATCGACTTCGCCCGCAACGACCGCTACGGTTCGGGACCGTGTATCCGCTGTCCGGAATTCTTGGTGAGGCGGGGCGGATGTACCGCGCACACACCCGGCACTTGCTCCCTATCGCGTTGGTGGTCTACCTCGTCGCAGCGTTGGCCCAGCTGCTGCTCACCAACGTGCTGGGCGTACTCGGGGCGCTGCTAGCAGCGCTCGTCGTGATCATCACGGGCTTTCTGGTGCAGGCAGCTCTCGTGAAGGCGGTCGAAGACCTGCGGGACGGTCAGGTCGATCTCGGGACCCTTTTTGCCCCCTTCTCAGCTCTAGGAGTGACCCTCGGATACTTCCGCCTACTCAAGGCTCACCAGGCCGTGACGGGCCAGAATCCAGCCGGTGGCTGACGACCTGGGGCGGAGTGCTGGCTTCGGTCGAGGCGCAATCGCGGTCTTGTTCGGGCTGGCTGCGGCAGCCGTGGCCGCGGCGCCCTTCGCCACCGCTGGTGCCGGCGAGCCGCCACCCGGATCGAACGCCGGGCCGCCGTACGACTTCACGACCGAGATCATGGACTCTGATGCTCTCGAGTACGGGCTCAGGGACAAGGCGATGCTCACCAAGACAGATCTCGGGTACCGCTTCCGCGCCGGTAACCAAAACAGCCGTTTGGTGATGACCGTCGTTGACGCCGGCCTCCGCGTCGCCGACACCGGCACCGAATCCTTCATAGAGCTGCCGGCGAGCTGCAAGCCGGCGACCGTGCAGGTGGGAATCGCTGCGGTGTGTCCAATACCTGCAGGCATCACCAGGGACCTGCCTCTGCTGATTGAGGTCTGGCCGAGGCTCGGCGACGACTACACCGACTCCTCCGCCCTGCCCGCCACCTTCGCCGTGGCCGTCCTTGGCGACGCGGGTCACGACGTCGCCCGCTTCGGGGCGGGCCGGGACTACTTCAACGGCTTCTCCGGACGCGACGTGGTCTGGGGCGGGGCCGAGAACGACTGGATCCGAGCCGGAAGCGACAACGACGA
>DATHBP010000171.1:0-6749 GCA_035296085.1 Nocardioidaceae bacterium
GTCACCCAGTCCGCGATCAAGAACCACGCCCCGAACTGGTGCTACAACTCAGAGAAGAACTGTCACGGCTCCTATCCAGCGGCCGACATCTTCGTGGCCCGCGGGACGAAGGTGCGGGCAATCGTAGCCGGAACGGTGTTCAGCAAGACCGCAAGAGCGACCTGCAGAAGCGGCTCCCCGAGCCTGCAGATCAAAGGCAGGGACGGCCGCTATTACTTCTACACGCATTTTGCCGGTGGGTCGCTGCGGGTCAAGGTCGGGAATCGCGTCGGGGTGGGCGAGATCCTCGGCCGGGTCGGCGGCTCCAGGTGCGCATCAGGAACGTCCCCGCACCTGCACATACAGATGTATGGCGGACCGATCTACGGCGATGCGCAATCAGTCAACATCCAGCCGCTGCTGACCAGGTTGTTCGACAAGCTTCGGCCCTAGCCGTGGCGAGCAGTCGAGCAAGGAACCCGAGGGCATACGTCAGCCATAGGTCGGCAACCGTGTCTACGTGCGCAGGGCCGGCAGCACCTCGTCGCGGTACAGCCGCATGAACCCCTCGTAGTGCGGACCCATGTTGGACACGTACACCTCGTCATAGCCGGCATCGACGTACTCACGCACGGCGGCGACGTGCGCCTGCGGGTCCGGTCCGGACACGATGGCCTCGCGGGTCATCTCCTTGGTGACCAGGGAGCTCACCTGCTCGAAGTGCCGCGGTGACGGCAGCACCTGGGCCAGCTCCCCGGGAACGCTGGCGTTGGCCCAGAGCCGGTGGGCGATCTCGACGCCGGCGTCCTCGTCCTCGGCGTAGCAGACCTTGACCCCGCTCTGCGCCGGCTTGTCGCCGCCGCCGTTGTCCCGGAAGCGCTGCAGCATCTCCGCGTCCGGCATCGTGGTGATGTAACCGTCGCCGATACGAGCTGCGAGGTCGACGGCCTTCGGCCCGAACCCTGACACGTACACCTTCGGCGGCTCCTCCGGCAGCGTGTAGATGCGCGCCGTGTCCACGGTGTAGTGCCGGCCGCGGTGGGATACGACATCCCCGCTCCACAGCGCCCGCATGACCTCAACCGCTTCCTCGAGCATCTCGAGCCGGACGTCTGCGGTCGGCCAGGGGCTACCGAGGATGTGCTCGTTCAGCGCCTCCCCGCTCCCGACTCCGAGCACGAACCGTCCCTCGTGCATGACGGCGCTGGTCGCCGCGGCCTGCGCGATGACGGCGGGATGCGTCCGCACCGTCGGGCAGGTCACGGCCGTGGTGACCGGCAGCCGGCACACGCTGGACAGCGCCCCGATGAGCGACCAGACGAACGGGCTCTGCCCCTGCTCGTCGTTCCACGGGTGGTAGTGGTCGCTGATCCACAACGCCTCGAAGCCGGCTTGCTCGGCGAGCCGGGCCTGCTCCAGCAGCTCCGCCGGCGTGTACTCCTCGGTTGACAAGAAGTAACCGAACCGCACGTGCATACCTCCTCGGTTGTGACGAATCCGTGGGCCGCCGCGGTGACCCGCCTAGATGTCGCCCGCCTGCGCGACGCCGCGCACCGCGGTCGGGTCGTCGATCCGGAACCGTTCGAACGCCTCGCGGACGGTGTCCTGCTTGACCTCGCCGCGCTTGGCCAACGCCCCCAGCGTGGCTACGACGATCGACGGCGCGTCGACGTGGAAGAACCGGCGTGCGGCGGCTCGCGTGTCGGCGAAGCCGAACCCGTCGGTCCCGAGCGAGTGCCAGTCGGACGGCACCCACTGCGCGATCTGGTCCGGCACCGCGCGCATGTAGTCGCTGACCGCGAGCACCGGGCCGGTGGCGTCCTGCAACCGGGTCGTGACGTACGGGGTGCGCGGGTCGTCGCCGGGGTGCAGGAGGTTCCACTCGTCCGTGCGCAGCCCGTCGCGGGCCAGCTCGTTCCACGAAGTCACCGACCACACGTCGGCCGCCACGGCGTAGTCCGCCGCAAGGATCTGCTGAGCATCCAGCGCCCACTGCGTGCCGACGCCGGAGGCGAGGAGTTGCACTCGGGGCCGGTCGTCCGAGGCGTCCTCTGCGCGCCCATACAGGTACATGCCGCGCAGCAGTCCCTCGACGTCGAGGTCGTCGGGCTCGGCGGGCTGCTTCATCGGTTCGTTGTAGACGGTCAGGTAGTAGAAGATGTTCTCGCCGTGCGGGTGCTCGTCGGTGCTCGCGTACATGCGCCGCAGCGCGTCCTCGACGACGTAGGCGATTTCGAACGCCCACGACGTGTCGTAGTGCACGCACGCCGGGTTGGTCGCCGCGAGCAGTGGGGAGTGCCCGTCGGCGTGCTGCAGCCCCTCTCCGGTGAGCGTCGTACGACCGGCTGTGGCGCCGATCAGGAAGCCTTTGCCGAGCTGGTCTGCGAATGACCAGATGAAGTCGCCGGTGCGCTGGAACCCGAACATCGAGTAGAAGAGGTAGACGGGGATCATCGGCTCGGAGTGCGTCGCGTACGACGTCCCGGCGGCCGTCACCGATCCCATCGCGCCGGCCTCGCTGATCCCCTCGTGCAGCAGCTGGCCCTGCTTGGACTCCTTGTAGGTCAACAGCAGCTTGCGGTCGACGCTGTCGTAGGTCTGCCCGAACGGTGAGTAGACCTTCGCGGTCGGGAACATGGAGTCCATGCCGAACGTGCGGTACTCGTCCGGCGCGATCGGCACCACCCGGTGGCCGATGTTCTCGTCCTTGACGAGGTCCTTGAGGAGCCGTACGAACGCCATCGTGCTCGCGACGGACTGCTTGCCCGACCCTTGCTTGAGCTCGCTGTACATGTCGGGGCCGGGCAGGGTGAGGTCCTTTGCCTTTGCTTGCCGCTTGGGCAGCGGACCGCCGAGCAGGCGGCGGCGCTCCAGCATGTAGCGGATGTCCTCGCTGTCCATACCCGGGTGGTAGAACGGTGCGACCTCCGACCCGTCGATCTGCTTGTCGGAGATCGGGAGCTGGAGCCGGTCACGGAACCTCTTGAGGTCCTCCTTGGTGAGCTTCTTCATCTGGTGCGTGGCGTTGCGGCCTTCCAGCGCGTCGATCGTCCAACCCTTGACGGTGTGGGCGAGGATTACGGTCGGCTGGCCGACGTGCTCGGTGGCGCTCTTGAACGCGGCGTAGACCTTGCGGTAGTCGTGGCCGCCGCGCGGCAGTTTGCGCAGGTGCTCGTCGCTGAGCTCCTCGACCATCGCGCGGAGGCGAGGGTCGCCGCCGAAGAAGTTCTCCCGGATGTACGCGCCGCTCTCGACCGAGTAGGTCTGGAACTGTCCGTCCGGCGTGCTGTTCATCTTGTTGACCAGCACGCCGTCGCTGTCGCGCGCGAGCAGGCCGTCCCACTCGCGACCCCAGATCACCTTGACGACGTTCCAGCCCGCGCCGCGGAAGAACGCTTCAAGCTCTTGGATGATCTTGCCGTTCCCGCGTACCGGTCCGTCGAGCTGCTGCAGGTTGCAGTTGATGACGAACGTCAGGTTGTCGAGCTCCTCGCGAGCCGCAACCCCGATCGCGCCCAGGGACTCCGGCTCGCCCATCTCGCCGTCGCCGAGAAAGGCCCACACGTGCTGGGCGCTGGTGTCCTTGATCCCGCGGTGGTGCAGATAGCGGTTGAACCGGGCCTGGTAGATGGCGTTGACCGCTCCGAGCCCCATCGACACGGTCGGGAACTCCCAGAAGTCCGGCATCAACCGGGGGTGCGGGTAGGACGGCAGGCCCATGCCCGGCCCGCGGGACACCTCCTGGCGGAAGCCGTCGAGCTGAGACTCGCTCAGCCGGCCCTCGAGGAACGCGCGTGCGTAGATGCCCGGCGACCCGTGGCCCTGGAAGTAGACCTGGTCGCCGCCACCCGGGGCATCGTGGCCCTTGAAGAAGTGGTTGAAGCCGACCTCGTACAGGCTGGCGGCGGACTGGTAGGTGGCGATGTGCCCGCCGACTTCGAGACCCTTGCGGTTGGCTCGCGACACCATGACGGCCGCGTTCCAGCGGATGTAGCGCCGGACGCGGCGTTCGACGTTCTCGTCGCCGGGGAACCACGGCTCCCGCTCGGGCGGGATGGTGTTGATGTAGTCGGTGCTGCGCAGGGCCGGTACGCCAACCTGGTTCTCGCGCGCCCGCTCGAGAAGCTTGAGCATGACGTAACGCGCCCGCGACTTGCCGCGCTCGGTGAGCAGGCCGTCGAACGAGTCCAGCCACTCCTTGGTCTCGGCCGGATCGATGTCGGGGAGCTGAGTCGGGATCCCCTCGTGGATGACGAGAGATTGGTCAGGTGCGAAAGCCACGGCATCCTCTTCATGGGCGGGTGCGTCTCGGCGCGGAGTGCTGCTGGGCGGTCGTGCGCGCCCATCCTCCCACCCCTACGAACTGCCGCCAGTGAAACCTGCGACCAGTGCGCCCTGCAATAAGGTGCACGCACGAGTCTGGGCCAGGCACTTGCGCTCAGCCTCGGCGGCGCGGTGGACTACCGCGACGGGCAGGCAAGACCCTGCCACGGACCAGAGGAGGAGCGGTGTGAGCGCGACCGCGGGCGACGCGGACAGGCATGGGCCGGGTCACCGGCTCGGCTTCCGGCCCGGCATGGTGGTCCAGGAGCTCGGCTGGGACCGGGATGTGGACGGTGAGGTCCGCAGCGCGGTCGAGGCGGTGATCGGTGGTCAGCTGGTCGACGAAGACCACGGCGATGTCGTCGACGCCGTGCTGTTGTGGTGGCGAGACGACGATGGTGACCTCGTGGACGCGCTGGTGGACGCGCTCACTGACCTGGCCGACGGCGGAGTCATCTGGCTGTGCACGCCGAAGGTCGGCCGGCCGGGACACGTAGACCCCAGTGACGTCGCGGAGTCGGCGCCGACCGCAGGCTTGTCGACGACCACCAGCCTGACGATCGGCCCGGACTGGGCGGCGACCAAGCTGGTCGCTCCGAAGGCGGCGCGCAGCGGGCGACGGTGAGCGGCCCCTCCCTCGGCCAGCACCCGCCCGACTTCGAGCTGCGTGACCACCACGGCCAGCCGGTACGCCTCTCCGCGTTCCGTGGTGATCGCGCAGTCGTGGTCGTGTTCTACCCGTTCGCTTTCACCGGCGTCTGCAGCGGCGAGCTGCGCGCTCTGCGCGACCGGTCGGCGACCATCCAGCGTGCTGGTGCCGCGCTCCTGGCCGTCTCCTGCGACCCGGTCTACGCGCTGCGCGTCTTCGCCGACCGCGAGCAGCTGACGTACCCGCTGCTCAGCGACTTCTGGCCGCATGGCGCGGTAGCGCAGGCCTACGGAGTGTTCGACGCAGAGCGCGGCTGTGCGGAACGCGCCACGTTCATCGTGGATCGGGACGGCCAGTTGTGCTGGACCGTTCGCAACGAGCGCGCCGATCCCCGTTCGGTCGACGACTACGAGCGGGTTCTTGCCGGGATCTCCACAACGGCGGCGGTGTCGAGCGGCGTGATCGAGTCGTCGTAGCCCCCGGCCACGAGCACGGTGCGCTTGCCGACCGCGGTGGCGGTCACGAACGACCGACGCGGCAGCTGCGGTGACGTCAGGACGCTCATGTCGCCGACTGCCGGGTCGTACACGTTGATCTGGGAACCGGCCGCGATGACGACCCGCCCATCGGCCAGGGTGACCACGGCGTCGATGAGCTTGTACTCGCCCTCCGAGAGCCGCGGTCCAGGCTGGACGCTGGCCGCCGGCAGATCCACGATCTCCGTGCTCGCGAGCAGCGTTCGCCCCTCCGTGCTGGGGGCTCCACCGATGACGAGCACTCGTCCGTCCGGCAGCGCCACCGCGGCGTGCTTGACCCGCGCCGTGCGCAGCTGGGGTCCCGGCGACCAACGTCCCCGCAGGAGTACGTCGGTAGTCGCGACTGCCCTGGCGTCCAAGACACCACCCACCAGCATGAGCCCGCCATCGACCACGACGGCGGCATGCCCGTTGCGAGCCGAGCTCATCGTCGGACCCGGCCGGAACATCCCGGTGCGGGGGTCGAAGAACTCTGTGGTGGACAGCGCCTTGCCGTCGCCGTCCACGCCGCCGCAGATCAGCACCCGGCCGTCCGCTAGTGCGGTCGCGCTGTGATCCGCCCGTGGGGTAGTCATCGACTCGGCCGCGACGAACCGGCCCGCGGCTGGGTCGAACAGCTCGGCGGTGGCGGTGGCAGGTAGACCCTCACCGGGATAGCCGCCCACCAAGAGGACCCGGCCATCCGGGAGCAGAGTCGCGGTGTGGCCGGCGCGCGGTGCGAGGAGAACCGGCCCCTTGGCGAACGTCCCCGACTTCGGGTTGAAGAGCTCGCTCACCCGCCCCTCCTCGAAGCCACCACAACCGGGCAGGGTGCAGCCGCCGGTGATGAGCACGCGTCCGTCACGCAACGTCGTTGCATGATGAACGGCGCGCGGCTGTAGCAGCTTGAGCTCGGTCGCCTTATCGGGGGAGACAACCGTCTGTGTCCGCGGTTGCTCGCGGGTCGTGGTGGCGGACATGCACGCCGTCAAGCTCAGAGCGCAGCTCACGAGCGCTAGGCCCTGGACTCGGCGCAGCGTGGGCATGTCCCGAGCATGTCGTGCGCGCGTACCGGCCGACGTACGAAGCGGTAACGATGCCGCATCAGGGATGAGGCGTCATGGTGGCCCCGGCGACCCTGAAGTCTCATCGTCGGTCGGTGCTCGCATCGCTAGGCTGAGCCGCATCGGCGGGGCGCATAGCTCAGCGGTAGAGCACCTGCCTTACAAGCAGGCGGCCACAGGTTCGATCCCTGTTGCGCCCACCCGAGAACGCACGCATCA
>DATHBP010000172.1:0-5716 GCA_035296085.1 Nocardioidaceae bacterium
CCAGCGGGTGTCGTACTTCTGCGCCAACGGCCACGAGACCACGCCTGCCTTCGCCGTCGACGCCCAGATCCCGGGCGCTTGGGACTGCCCTCGCTGCGGCTTGCCGGCCAGCCGCGACGAGGAGAACCCCCCGCCGCCGCCACGCAACGAGCCCTACAAGACGCACCTGGCGTACGTGAAGGAGCGCCGCTCCGACCAGGAGGCGGCCGCGATCCTACAAGAGGCGATCCAGACACTGCGCGACCGGCGCAAGCGCGGCGAGGTCATCTTCTAGGCCGGAGCCTGCCCTCACCTGGGCAGGTGGAGCCGTCGGGCGGCGGCTGCGTCGAGGAACCAGACAGTCTCGTCCCGGCCGCGCACACCGGCCGCCCGGACGTCGTGCACGTCAGCGCCACGGATCGCCAAGCTGGCGGCCTCGGCCTTCTCCTCGGTCGTCACCAGGAACCACACGCTTCGGGACCGGTTCAGTGCGCTGTAGCTCAGGCTGATTCGCTCCGGGGGTGGTTTGGGCGAGTCCCGCACTGCCACCGCGATGCGATCGTCCACGTCGAGAGCGGGATGGCCGGGGAACAGCGACGCGACGTGCCCGTCCGGGCCCATGCCCAACATCGTGACGTCGAAGAGCCCGCTGCCTTGTTCGCGCACCTCGTGGCCATACGCAGCTGCCGCCTCGTCCAGCGTCAGCGCCCCGGCCGCGGGCATCTCGTGGACCCGGGCCGGGTCTACGGCGATGTGGTCAAGCAGCGTCTCGCGGGCCTGCACGGCGTTTCGCTCGGGGTCGTCGGCTGCAACGAAGCGCTCGTCACCCCACCACACCTCGACGGATGACCAGTCCACAGCTAGCGTCGTTTGGCGGACGACCTGCCGGTGCACGTCCGCGGCGATACTTCCACCGGTGAGCGCGATCGCCGGCACCCGCCCCCCCGTCTGCACGGCGGCCAGCCGCTCGAGCAGCCGCCTCGCCGCTGCCGCCGCGAGCGCGTCCGCGTCCGGGTGTACGACGACGGTCGGTGCCGCGCCCTCGCTCACTTCGACCGGGCAGCAGCGCTCTTAGCGTTCCGGGCCGACGCAGCCTTGACGAGCGCCGCCACCGCGTCCGCGTAGACGTCGTCGGGGTCGAGCCGGCGCAGCTCCTCGGCGAGCAGCTCGTCGATCTCACGCCGCTTGAGCGCCACTGGTCGATCCGGCCGACCGGGGACGCACAGCATCGCCAACCTGCCGTCCGGTCGGGTGATCATGATGTCGCCGTTGGCGTTGGTCAGCCGCACCTGGGTGATGCCGGGACCGCGCGACGAGCTCTGCTCGACCGGCACCTTCAGCTTCGACCGCAGCCAGGCCGCCAGCAGGTCTGTGCTGGGGCTGATCTTCTCGCCCTGGACCGCCGCCGCCTTGACCTTCGCCGGCTGCTGGTCCAGCGCCGCGGCAAGCAGCGCCCGCCACGGCGTGACCCGGGTCCAGGCCAGATCCGTGTTGCCGGGGGTGTAGTTGCGGGCCTGGGTCAGCAGGGCCATCGCCTTGTTGCGCGGCGCGTTGGCAGAGTCGGTGATGCGCCGCTGCGCGAGGGCGCCCAACGGGTCGTCGGCCGGGTCGTCGGGTGCCTTCGCGGGCCACCACGCCACCACCGGGGAGTCGGCGAGCAGCAGCGGCAACACAACCGACTCGGCATGCTTGGTGAGCTCACCCGACAACCGCAGCAGGACGCTCTCGCCGGGTGTGCCGTTGCCGATTTTGATCTCCGCGTCCAGCCTCGGCGGACCTTTGGCTGCGCCGCGGATCACGCCGAGCACGCGGGAGGGATGCTCGGTGGACACCGTTGTGGCGGTCTTGAGTGCGGCGTGGTGGCCGGCTTCGTCGGTGATCACAACGAACGTGAGCACCATGCCCATCGCGGGGCTGCCGGCTTGTCGGCGGGCCTGCAGCAGCGCCGAGGAGATGGCACTCGCAGTGGTGTCGGTGAGGTCGTAGGTCACCTGTGCTCCTTCACTCGCCGTGCTGGTTCACGGCCGGCGCCAGGTTCGGCCATCGCGGGCGAGCATGTCGTAGGAGTTCTGCGGGCCCCATGTGCCCGAGGGGTACGGCTCCGGCTTCCCGCGGTCGGCCCAGTAGTCGATGATCGGGTCCAGGATCTCCCAGGACAGCTCGACCTCCTGGTGATGCGGGAACAGCGGAGGTTCGCCGAGCAGCACGTCGAGGATGAGCCTCTCGTAGGCCTCGGGGCTCGACTCGACGAACGAGCCGCCGTAGGCGAAGTCCATGCTGACGTCGCGGATCTCCATCTGGGTGCCCGGCACCTTGGCGCCGAAGCGGACGGTGACGCCTTCGTCGGGCTGGATGCGCATGACCAGCGCATTCGTGCCCAGCTCCTCCGTGGCGGTCCTGCTGAACGGCAGGTGTGGCGCCTCCTTGAAGCCGATGGCAACCTCGGTGACGCGCCGCCCGAGTCGTTTGCCGGTGCGCAGGTAGAACGGCACGCGGGCCCAGCGACGAGTGTCGAGGTCGAGCCGGATCGCGGCGAACGTCT
Organism: Nocardioidaceae bacterium; assembly: GCA_035296085.1. GTDB lineage: Bacteria > Actinomycetota > Actinomycetes > Propionibacteriales > Nocardioidaceae > DATHBP01. Next base: position 2,522 of record DATHBP010000172.1, read on the forward strand.
CGGTGCGTGACGACTTCGGGATGTCCTGCTCGTCGAGGTAACCACCCACCTTGACCCCACCTGCCCAGCCGGGGGCGTACTGCCCTCTCGCGGTGTGCAGGTCGAGCCTCTCGGGCCGTTGCACGGCTGAGAGCACCTTCTGCTTCTCCAGCCGCAGGCTGTCGCCGTCGAAGGAGACCGGCTCCTCCATCGCCACCAGCGCGAGCAGCTGCAGCAGGTGGTTCTGGATGACGTCGCGAGCGGCGCCGATCCCGTCGTAGTAACCCGCCCGGCCACCGATGCCGACGTCTTCCGCCATGGTGATCTGCACATGGTCGACGTAGTTCGAGTTCCAGATCGGCTCGAACATGGAGTTGGCGAACCGGAAAGCCAACATGTTCTGCACGGTTTCCTTGCCGAGGTAGTGGTCGATCCGGAACACCGAGTTGTGCGGGAACACCTCGGAGACGACCTCGTTCAGCTCCCGGGCGCTGGCCAGGTCGTGCCCGAACGGCTTCTCGACCACCACCCGCCGCCACGAGCCGTCCCGTTGGTCGGCGAGCCCGTGCTTCTTGAGCTGGCCCACAACGTCGCGGAAGAACTTCGGGGGGATCGAGAGGTAGAACGCATGGTTGCCGTCGGTGCCACGGGCCTCGTCGAGCTCTTCGATCGTCCTCTTCAGCTCGGCGAACGCGGCGTCGTCGGAGAAGTCGCCGGGAATGAACCGGAAGCCTTCGGCGAGCTGCGCCCACACCTCCTCGCGGAAGGGAGTGCGGGCATGCTCCTTGATGGAGTCGTGCACGATCTGGGAGAAGTCCTCGTTCTCCCAGTCACGCCGTGCGAAGCCCACCAGCGAGAACCCCGGCGGCAGGAGACCGCGGTTGGCGAGGTCGTAGACGGCCGGCATCAGCTTCTTGCGGGAGAGATCACCGGTCACGCCGAAGATGACGAGTCCGCAGGGTCCGGCGATCCTCGGCAGTCGACGGTCTTGTTCCTCGCGCAGCGGGTTGTCGTGCCCGCCGCCGTGTCGGGCGGCCGCCTCGGCGGCTCGCTGGGCGACCGACTCCCGTGCCTTGCTCACCGCGTTGCTGTGGTTCTCGCTCCCGCTGCCCATGGAGTCGTTGCGAGACTCTCTCCCCTTGGTCATCGCAACGCCGTCAGCAGCTGGACCACTCCTGCGGATGGGTCGAGCAGGTGCAGCCTCAGCACCGGACGGCCGTGGTCTTCAAGAACCTGGGCGTCGCCGGCGGCCTGAGCCCGGATCAGCTCGCCGAACGTGAACGGACGGTCCGGGATCTCCACGTCGTCCGGCTCGGCGCTGGTGATCTGCACGAAGGAGCCGATGGGGGCACCACCCTTGTGGTACTGGCCGGTCGAGTGCAGAAAGCGCGGCCCCCAGCCGAACGTCGTCGGTCGCCCGGTACGCCGCGCCAGCACGGCTCGCAGGTCACGCAACGGCGCATCGCGCTCGGAGTCGAGGTAGGCCATCACGGCGAGGTAGCCGGAGCTGTCAATGCGGGCCAGCAGGGCGGTCACCGCCGACTTGAGGTCGCCGGCTCCGTCGAGCAGGCCGGCCGAGCCGCGCACCTCGACGTTGCCGTCGACGAAGGCGGGCTCGTCGGCGGCGGGCTGGCGCTCGAGCAGGCCGCGCGCAGCCTGCTTGGCGCTCTCCACGTCGGGCTGGTCGAACGGGTTGGTGCCCAGAAGACGGCCGGCGACAGCAGTGGCTGTCTCCCACAGCAGGAACTGGGCACCCAACGACCCCCCCACGCGTACTGTCGCGAGCCGCGGCTCGGCTAGAGCGGCGTCGGAGGGAGCGTCGTGGGACGGCTCGAGCAGCGCCAGCAGTACGTCGTCGGCGGCCGAGGTCAACTCCGGCGCGTCGACCCCCTCAACGGCCACCGGCAGGATGCCCGAGCCCTGCTTGCCGGTGCTTTCGGCCACGAGCTGCTCCGCCCAGTCGGGGAAGCCGGCGATTCCCGAGCCGGCGTCGGCGAGGACCAGCTTGTCGCGACTCTTGTCGCCTGCCATCGCCGCCGCCAGTACCAGTGCGGGATTGTCGGGGGAGTCGGCAGCAAGCGCGGGCATGGCTGCCTCCGCCTCGTCGAGGAGCTCCGCGACATCGACGCCGGCCAGCGCAGAAGGCACCAGGCCGAACGCGGTGAGTGCGCTGTAGCGTCCGCCCACGTCGGGGTTGGCGAGGAACACCTTGCGGTAGCCCTCCTTCTCCGCGAGCTCGGCGAAAGGCGAGCCCGGGTCGGTCACGACGACGATGCGGGTGCTCGCGTCGATGCCGGCCGCGGTGAACGCGGCGACGAACGCGCGGCGATGGCTGTCGGTCTCCAGCGTCCCGCCCGACTTGCTGGACACGACGACCACGGTGCGGCCCAGGTCGGTGTCGAGGACCCGGCGGATGACTGCCGGGTTCGTCGAGTCCAGCACGGTCAGCGTGCACCCGTAGGTGCGCGTGACCACCTCGGGCGCCAGCGACGATCCGCCCATGCCGCAGAGCACCACTCGGTCGATGCCCTCGGCGCGCAGGTCGGCAGCCAGTGCGTCGATCTCGGCGAGCAACGGCCGCGAAGACCGAGCGAGGTCGACCCAGCCCAGCCGGCTGGCGGCCTCCGGCTCGGCGTCCGGGCCCCACAGCGTCGGGTCACCGGCCGCCAGCTGCGAGGCCACCCGGTCCTCGACCAGTGCGTTGACGGTGTCGGTGTCGTCGCCGCCCACGCGGTGCACCGTGAGGCGCTCACTCACGCGCCGCGCGCCTTGAGCTCTGTGGTGACGGTCTCCAAGAGCTCCGACCAGGACGCCTCGAACTTCGAGACGCCTTCTTCGTCGAGCACCCGGATGACGTCGTCGTAGTCGACGCCGAGCTCGGCGAGCTCGTCCCACACTCGGCGGGCCGAGGCGTAGTTGCCGCGCACGGTGTCCTCGGTCGTGACACCGTGGTCGGCGTACGCCTCGAGCGTTGCCTGCGGCATCGTGTTGACCGTGCGGGGGGTGATGAGCTCGGCGACGTACATCGTGTCGGAATAGGCGGGGTCCTTCGTCGAGGTGGACGCCCACAGCGGGCGCTGCGGCCTTGCGCCCGCCTCGGCGAGTGCCGTCCAGCGCTCGGAGGCGAACGCCTCCTCGTAGAGCTGGTAGGCGAGCCGAGCGTTGGCGATCGCCGCCTTGCCGCGCAGGCCATTCGCCTGGGCCGTGCCGATCGCC
>DATHBP010000173.1:0-1764 GCA_035296085.1 Nocardioidaceae bacterium
CTGATGGCGACCGACCGCTACCGGCTGAGCCTGCGGGACCTCGAGTGGAACCCCGAGGATCCCGGCATCAGCACGGCTGCACTCGTCCCGGCGCGGGTGCTCGCCGAGACCGCCAAGTCCCTGAGCAGCGGCTCCGAGGTCACGTTGGCGCTCGCCGCCTCCTCCAGCGGCGAAGGGCTGATGGGCTTCGAGGGGTCCTCGGCAGGAGGCATCCGGCGCACCACGACCCGCCTGCTCGACGGGGAGTTCCCCAAGGTCCGCTCCTTGTTCCCCGCCGAGTCCACCACCACGGCCCGCGTCGAGACCGGCGCGCTCGTCGAGGCGCTCAAGCGGGTGGCGCTGGTCGCCGAGCGCAACACCCCCGTGCGGCTGTCGTTCACCGACTCCCTCGTCACGCTCGACGCCGGCAGCGGCGACGAGGCGCAAGCGACCGAGTCGCTCGAGGCACACGTCGACGGCGACGACATCTCCATCGGGTTCAACCCTGGCTACCTGCTCGACGGGTTGAGCGCGATCGGGGCGCCCGTGGCGCATCTGTCGTTCACCCAGCCCACCCGGCCCGCTGCCCTGTCGGGGGCCAGCGACCTCGACAGCACTCCGCTGCAGGACTTCCGCTACCTGCTCATGCCCGTACGTCTGCAAGGCTGAGCGCTTTCCGCACACGACGTACCGGCTCGACGGGGAGGAACCGCGCATGGACATCGGCTTGGTAGGGCTGGGAAAGATGGGCGGCAACATGCGCGAGCGCCTGCGTGGCGCCGGGCACACCGTCGTCGGCTTCGACCACAACCCCGACATCAGCGACGCGAACAGCCTCGAGGAGATGGTCAAGCTCCTACCGAGCCCGAAGGTCGTCTGGGTGATGGTGCCCGCGGGCGAGCCGACGTTCAACACCGTCCAAGAGCTGGGCCACCTGCTCGGCGAGGGCGACGTCGTCATCGACGGTGGCAACTCGCGCTGGACCGACGACCCGGTCAACGCTCAGCTCCTCGGCGAGACCGGTGTCGGGTTCGTCGACTGCGGCGTCTCCGGCGGTGTGTGGGGCCTGGAGAACGGCTATGGACTGATGTGCGGGGGCGCTGCCGCCGACGTCGCCAAGGTGCAGCCGATCTTCGATGCCCTCAAGCCCGAGGGTGACTACGGGTTCGTGCACGCCGGGCCGGTCGGCGCCGGGCACTTCGCGAAGATGGTGCACAACGGCATCGAGTACGGCCTCATGCAGGCCTACGCCGAAGGCTATGAGCTGCTCGAGGCCTCCGACGTCGTCGACAACGTCACCGAGGTGGTCAACTCCTGGCGGGCCGGGACGGTCATCCGTTCCTGGCTGCTCGACCTACTGGCCCTCGCGCTGGCCGAGGACGAGCACTTGTCCAAGCTGGCCGGCTACGCCGAAGACTCCGGCGAAGGCCGCTGGACAGTCGAGTTCGCCATCGACCACGGGGTGCCGATGCACGCGATCGCGGCGGCCCTGTTCACGCGGTTCCAGTCCCGCCAGGACACCTCGATGGCGATGAAGGCGGTCGCCGCCATGCGCAACCAGTTCGGCGGCCACGCCGTCAAGGCCGGTCCGCCCCCGAGCGAGACCACGGAACCCTGACGGGCTGTGCACGTCGCACACCTGTCCCTGCACGACTACCGCTCCTACGTCAGCGTGGAGCTGCCCCTCGAGCCCGGTGTCGCTGCGTTTCTCGGGCCCAACGGGCAGGGCAAGACCAACCTGGTCGAGGCGATCCAGTACGCCGCGACCCAAAGCTCGCACCGAGT
>DATHBP010000174.1:0-1975 GCA_035296085.1 Nocardioidaceae bacterium
GGCTTTCGGGCGCAGCTCGGCATCACGCAGTACACGGTCGGCACCGGCGGCGAGGATCTCACCGACGTCCAGCCGCGTTCCATCCCAGCGCCAATCGCTTGGGAGAAGGAGTTCGGCTACTTGCGCATGACCCTGCGGCCAACGGCGTGGACCGCAGAGTTCGTCAGCCACGAAGGCAACGTGCTCGATCGGTCCTCCGGCACTTGTCATAGACAGGGACCGTCGACGTCGCCGTCGGTGCCGTAGCGGACGACGGCCGACATGGCCCCGGAGCTAGGGCCGCATCTACGACGTCAGGCCAAGGGCACACGCCATACCGGAGACTTCGAGCCCTCTTTCCCGACGAGCAGTGCGCCGTCGTGGCGTGTGAACGCGACCGACTCTCCCCCGATGGGAAGGTCGACGAGCCTGGCAGACCCGCCGATGTGGCGGTAGACATGAGCCGCCTGGCCGGTGCGTAGCACGAGCCGCTCTCCGTCGTGGGAGAAGTCGCCGCCCGTGACGATCGCGGGAGCGGCGGCCACGCGGGTCAGCATGTTGTAGCCGTACGGGCTCAGATGACGCGGAGCTCGGTAGAGCGCCGCGCCAGTCGACTGCTTGGTCGCGATGTACAACACCCCGGTGGAAGGCCTGACGAGGAGCGCTTCAGCGTTGTGCGACTGCCCGTCCGCGTACCGGAAATCAAAGCGCCTCGACGGCACCCTGTCGCTCACCAACGTCGTGGGCTCTCGCACCCGGTAGACGCTGACCGACGTGCGCTGCCTGCCGTTGTCACCGATATCGGCGAACCAGAGCTTTCCGCCCGGCCCCGCCGACATGTCCTCCCAGTCGCGGAACTCCGCGTTCGCCAACGTGTAGACAGCCCTGGTGCGCCCGGTGGCTCCGACGGCGAAGAAGCGAGCGCTGTCCCCGCTGTCGTTGTGGGTGTATAGGACGCGGCGGAAGTTTCCGGCTGTCTCCAGCCCGCTGGACTCGACGATCCGGGCGTCCAGCAGGTACCGATTGAGCCGCGGCGCCGCTGCCGTATCGGCTAGTCCGCTCGCCGGCAGTCCGGTCGCAGCCAGGGCAGCGGCAGCGGTAGCACAGCTGATGAGTAGGCGTATCACAGAGAACCTCCGGGCGCGAGAGGAGCCGTTGGTCACGGCAGGCAACTATCTAACTACACAGTGTATCGATGAGGTACAGGCCCTTGTGACCGTCGCGACCGGTGGTTCATGCAGGTAACCTATCTGTCAGTTGCGGGGCGCGGCTGTGATCACTTAACGTGAGGGAACCCTTGTCTTATGGACGCGGTTGCGGTAGTTTGGTCCTCGTGCCACTACACCGCGTAACCGAAGCAGTGGCTAGAGCTTGCTACTCTTTGCAACGACCGGTAACACAGCGCGATCAGCGCTCCGACTCTAAAGGTAGGGACAAAGTTGTGAACACGACACCTCGTCGGACAAGCGCGACGCGCATGAAGGCCAGCCGGCTCAGTACAGCAGTTGTCGGCGCGGTAGCGGTCGTCCTACTTGTGCCAACAACTGCGATGGCGGCGGTCAGCACTGTGCCAGACAACACTGACGCAGTACAAGGGAAGGTCTGGGGCATGACCCAGTCCGGTGATCGGACCTTCCTTGGTGGCGTGTTCACTGCAGTGGGCGGAGTGGCTCGCAGCAATGCTGCCGCCATCCGCGCAGACGGCAACGTCGACAGGATCTTCAACCCGGGAGTCAACGGGAAGGTCATGGCCCTCGCCGCCTCAGAAGATGGCAGCACCATTTTCCTCGGCGGCACGTTCACCCAAGCCGGCGGTAAGCAGCGGGCCAACCTCGCCGCCGTCGATGCAGTCACCGGTGAGGCACTTGTGGACTGGACGGCTGACACGAGCGGCACCTATCCCGACGTCTCATCCCTCGCGGTGCACGGCCAGCGCTTGTACGTCGGTGGGAAGTTCACCGGGATCGACGGAACGACCCAAAAGCGGCTCGTGGCA
>DATHBP010000175.1:0-4231 GCA_035296085.1 Nocardioidaceae bacterium
GCGTACCGACGCCACCCCGGCGAGCCCCAGCCGGCCCAGCGCGCCGAGCACAGCCTTGCCCTGCGGGTCGAGGATCTCCGCCTTGGGCATGACGTCGACCACGACGCGAGCCACGCGGTGCTCCTTGGGTGCGGCGGGCGGGTCAGACGGGCGTACGGCTGAGCTGCGGCTCAGTCTAAGCGAGCCGGTGGCGGGTTAGGCCGAGGCGAGCCGGGACTGGCGGGAAGGGACTGACCGCAAGGAGGACGGGTGGCGCGAAGTGGCTTGGTGGTGGCGCAAACAGCGCTTCCGCCACTAAGGCCCCAGTCCCCTTTGCCTCGTGTTGCCGTCTGGTTCGGCCAACGCACCGCGAATTGGCATCGTGAGGGCACAAGACAACGGCAACACGAGGCAAATGGGGCCACGGCGGGGCAGTACGCCTGCTCGCCGCTCAGCCGAGCTCGCGTTTGAGGATCTTGCCGGTTGCCGTCATCGGAAGGGAGTCGACGAACTCGACGGTGCGGGGGTACTTGTACGCCGCCATCTGCTCCCGGCACCAAGCCACCACGTCTTCTGCGGTGACCGGCTCGGCGTCGGCGACGCGGATCACGTACGCCTTCACCTCCTCGCCGTGCTGCTCGTCCGGTACGCCGACCACGGCGGCAAGCGACACGGCGGGGTGGGTCATCAACACCTCTTCGACCTCACGCGGATACACGTTGAAACCGCCGCGGATGATCATGTCCTTGGCTCGGTCGACGATGTAGTAATAGCCGTCCGCGTCGCGCCGGGCGAGGTCGCCGGTACGGAACCAGCCGTCGCGCAGCACCTCGGCGGTCTCGACCGGCCGGCGGAAGTAGCCCGTCATCACGTTGTGCCCGCGGATCACCACCTCGCCCACGTCACCGGGCTCGGCCACCGGCTCCCCCGCCACGTCGACGAGACCCACCTCCACTCCCCAGATCGGCGTACCGATCGACCCTGGCCTCGGCTCGCGGTCGCGCTGGTTGAACGTCGCCACCGGGGAGGTCTCGGACAGCCCGTACCCCTCGAGCAGCTGCACCCCGAAGCGGCGATTGACCTCGTGCAGGATCTCGACGGGCAGCGACGAGCCGCCGGCGACAGCGATCCGGAGGTTCGCCGCGATGGACGCCACATCCACCGACTCCTCGAGCGCACCGAGGAGACCCCAGTACATCGTCGGCACGCCGGCGAAGAACGTCACCCGTTCCGACTGCATCAGGGCCAAGGCAGCAGCCGCATCGAAGCGCGGCAACAGCACCAGCGTGGACGCCGCTCCGAAGCCGGCGTTCATCTGGACCGTCTGCCCGAAGGAATGGAACAGCGGCAAGGCGACCAGGTGTACGTCGGGGTTGTCCGTCGTACTCCCGAACAGCCGGTGGCACGTCAGCGCGTTGAGCACCATGTTGGCGTGCGACAGCTCGGCGCCTTTGGGCTGGCCGGTGGTGCCGCTTGTGTAGAGGATCACCGCGGTGTCGGTCGCCGCCGTGACCACCGACTGGAAGGAGGTCGGCTGCCCGACCAGCGCGCTCGCCAGCGTCTCGGCCCGCGAAATCGGCGTCGCAGCAGTCGTACCCGCAGTGAGCAGCAGGAAGTGCTCGCATTCGGCCGACTGGCCGAATGCCGTCCACCCCTCCTTACCCATGGGCAGCTCGGGTGTCCCCTCGAAGCAGACGTACGCCTTCGCCGCACTGTCGCCGAGGTGGTAGGCGATCTCCCGGCTCTTGAGCAGCACGCTGAGCGGCACGACAACCGCCCCGGCCTTGAGGATCCCGTAGTAGACGATCGGGAAATACGGCAGGTTCGGACACGTCAGGGCCACCGAGTCGCCGGGCCGGATGCCGCGGGCGACAAGCAGGTTGGCCACCTGACACGCGGCCGCGTCCACCGCCGCGTACGACAGCCGCCGCTCGCCGAGCACCACCGCGTCGCGTGCCGGGAAGCTACGAGCGCTGTCCTCCAGCATTGCCGCGAGGTTCAGCACGACGTCCTCCTCTGGTCTTGCTGTCGCGGAGTTGTCAGGGTCTCCACGGTGTATGGACCGTCAGGCGCCTGACAGATTGGCCGGGGCTGGCGGAGCCGGTCGGCCAGTCAGCCGCTGGTACGCCTCGGCGTACCGGTCGCGGGTATGCGCCACCACGTCGGCGGGCAACTGCGGAGGCGGCGTGCCCGAGTCCTTGTCCCACCCGCTCTCCGGCGAGGTGAGCCAGTCCCGCACCGGCTGCTTGTCGAACGAGCGCTGCGGCCGGCCCGGCTGCCACCGCTCGGCGTCCCAGAAGCGAGACGAGTCGGGGGTGAGCACCTCGTCGGCGAGCACGATCGTGCCGTCGCGCCGGGCACCGAACTCCAGCTTCGTGTCCGCCAGGATGACGCCGCGCCGCTCAGCCAGCTCCAGCCCCCGCGCGTACACCGCCAGCGTCAGCCGCCGCAGCTCGGCCGCCACGTCTGCACCGACGGCCGCCACCACGGCGTCGTAGGCGATGTTCTCGTCATGCTCCCCGACCGCCGCCTTGGTAGCCGGGGTGAAGATCGGCTCGGGAAGGCGAGACCCCTCGACCAGCCCCGGCGGCAAGGCGATGCCGCACACCTCGCCCGTACGCCGGTAGTCCGCCAGTCCGGACCCGCTGAGATACCCGCGAGCGACGCACTCGACCGGGTACATGTCCAGTCGCTCGCAGACCACCGCCCGGCCGGCGACCTCGGCGGGTACGTCGGCGGCCAGCACGTGGTTGGGCACCAGGTCGGCCAGCTGGTCGAACCACCACAGCGACATCGCGGTGAGGATCGCGCCCTTGCCCGGGATCCCGGGGGTGAGGACAAAGTCGTACGCCGACATCCGGTCCGACGCCACCATCAACAGCCGCCCGTCGGGCAGCTCGTAGAGGTCACGGACCTTGCCCGAGTGGAGGTGGCGGGCGCCGGCGATGGCTGGCGGGCCGCTCATGGCGCGATCCTGCCAGAGCCCGCATCGGGCGCGGGGAGGCGCAGGGCCACAATGGCCTCGTGACTGATGCGGTGGTGATCGGGTCTGGCCCCAACGGCCTGGTAGCCGCGAACCTGCTCCTCGACGCCGGCTGGTCGGTGCTTGTCCTCGAGGAGCAGCCCACCATCGGTGGAGCGGTGCACAGCGACACCGAGCTCGCGGACGGGTTCGTCCACGACACCTTCAGCGCCTTCTACCCGCTGGGGGCCTCGTCCCCGATCATCTCCGGGCTCGGGCTCGAGGACTATGGCCTGCGTTGGGTGCACGCACCCGCCGTGCTGGGCAACCCGATGCCGGACGGCCGGTGGGCGATGCTGCACCGCGACCCTGCCGACACCGCGGCCGGGCTGGACGCCGACCACCCTGGTGACGGGCAGGCGTGGCTCGAGCTCTACGGCATGTGGGCGAAGTTCGGCGGCTCGCTGATCGGGGCGCTGCTGTCGCCGTTCCCGCCCGTCAAACACGGCATCGCGGCGGCCGCGACGATCCCGCGCGCCGGGGGCATGGAGCTGCTGCGGGTGCTGGCGTCCTCCGTGCGCTGGCTCGGCACCGAGCGTTTCGGTGGTGACCTCCCCGGTCAGCTGCTCGCCGGCAACGCGCTGCACGCCGACTTCTCCACGGAGGCTGCTGGCTCGGGCATGTTCGGCTGGCTGCTGTGCATGCTCGGGCAGCAGGTCGGCTTCCCCGTACCCGAAGGCGGCGCCGGTCAGCTCACCGCGGCGATGGCTCGCCGCGTGGAGGCCCTCGGCGGTGAGATCCAATGCGGTACGCGCGTCGACCGGGTCGTCGTACGAGGTGGTCGCGCGGTCGCCGTACGAACCGCTGCCGGCCACGAGATCGACGCCGGCAAGGCGGTGCTGGCCAACGTCGTCGCACCGAACCTGTACGGCGGGCTGCTGTCGTGGGACGACGTACCGACGACCGTACGAGCGCGGATGCGACGCTTCGAGTGGGACCCGGCGACGGTCAAGGTGGACTGGGCGCTGTCCGGGCCGGTGCCGTGGGACCCCGGTCCACCTGCGGTACCCGGGTGTGTCCACGTCGCGGACAGCTTGGACGAGCTGACGATCGGCGCGGCGCAGATCGCGGCCGGGCTCGTCCCTGCGAAGCCGTTCCTGCTCACCGGGCTGATGACGACGACGGACCCGACGCGCTCACCGGCCGGCACCGAGTCGATGTGGGCGTACACACACGTGCCGCGGGAGATTCGCGGCGACTCGGGAGACGACGGGCTCACCGGCAGCTGGG
>DATHBP010000176.1:0-12452 GCA_035296085.1 Nocardioidaceae bacterium
GGTGGGCCCCGTGGGACTCGAACCCACAACCCGCGGATTAAAAGTCCGCTGCTCTGCCAATTGAGCTAGAGGCCCCGGCCGTCGCTACCGCCCGCGAGCCATCTAAGCGCCTCTGTGAAACTGGTGGGCCGACTGCTCTAAGGTTTGGCCCGAAGTACGTCGGGTAGGCGCCCGTACCAGGCCACGAAATGGGAGGAACCTTTCAATGACGTCCACGCCTAACGACCCGTTCCACCCCGACACGGGCACTCAGCCCAATGACCCCTTTGCCACTGTGCCGCCGGACCCAACTGCTGCAGAGACCCCCAGCTACGCCTCCGGTGCCAGCGGGACCGCGGGGACTTTCGGCAGTGGTGGCGTCAGCCCCAGCGACACGGCGAAGCAGGAAGCGTCGCACTTGAAGGACACCACGTCGACTGCTGCGTCACAGGTTGCTGGTACCGCGAAGGAGCAGGTTGGGCAGGTCGCGGGCACCGCTAAGGAGCAAGCTGGCCAGTTGGTCAGCCAGACTCGTGACCAGCTCACCGAGCAGGCCATGTCGCAGCGTGACACCGCTATCGGCCGCATCCGTGAGCTCAGCGACGAAATGCACACCATGGCGGAGTGCGGCACCTCCGGCTTGGGCAGCCAACTCGTGCGTCAAGGCGCCGAGACCACCGCGCAGATCGCCGACTTTCTCGAGCAGCGCGAGCCGAGCCAGCTGGTGGACGAACTGCGCAACGTGGCGCGTCGGCGGCCCGGTGCCTTCTTGCTCGGAGCCGCCCTTGCCGGTGTGGCCGCGGGTCGGATGACCCGCGGCGCCATCAGCGCCCGCAGCAGTGACGACAGCGACTCAAGTCAGTACGGCTACTCCTACGACACTGGCGTGGGCTCGGCGAGCTACACCGGCGGCTACACCGGCGGAATGTCGGAGCCGGTGGCGGCACCGAGCGCGGGCAGCATGCCACCACCGGCATCGATGCCGGTGCCGCCACCCGTGCTGGACGACCCGTACGGCACCGGAACACCACCGGCCGGCTACCAGCAGGGTCGGTGAGCCACTGATGAGCAGCACCTACGGGGGCGGTGCCCCTCTGGATCCGGGCGGATCGCCGTATCCAACCGACCCGTTCGCGGGCACGGCAGGCGCTGGCGGCACGACCGCCGGAGGCTATGCGACTGACATGGGCGGGTCGTCTGCGGCCGGAGCTTCCGCCGCGCGGAGTGAGCGGCCCGACGTCGAGGACCAGTCCCTTGGCAGCCTCGTCGGTCAGTTGACCAGCGACGTCTCGACGCTCATGCGCCAAGAAGTGGCGCTCGCTAAAGCGGAGTTGCGTGAGGAAGCGAAGAAGGCCGGAAAAGCGGCCGGCATGCTGGGGGCCGCCGGGTTAGCCGGCTACTTCGTGTTGCTGTTCTTGTCGCTGACGCTCATGTACCTGCTCGACCAAGCGATCAACATCGTGCTCGCAGCGCTGATCGTCACGATCTTGTGGGGGATTGCCGGCTTCATCCTGTACACCATGGGCCGCAAGAAGATGAGTGAGGTCAACCCCAAACCCGAGCAGACCGTCGAGTCGCTAAAGGAGGACAAGGAATGGGTCAAAGCCCAGAAGAACTAAGGCGTGAGATCGAGCAGACTCGACGAGAGCTGACTCACGACGTCGACGCACTGAACGAGAAGGTCAGCCCGAGCAGAGTGGTCGGTCGCCGCGTGGAGCGCGTACGCGGAACCGTCACCGGAGTCAAGGAGCGCGTCATGGGAACTGCCTCGTCCGGCACGTCGGCCATCAGCGGCAAGGCCAGTTCGGCCACGTCGTCGGTCAGCGACATCGCCAGTTCGGCCACGTCCTCGGTTCAGTCCGCGGCATCCTCGGTCGGTGGCGCGGTGAGTGGAGCCCCGGGCGCGGCCAAGCAGCGCGCGCAAGGCAACCCATTGGCGGCCGGCATGGTCGCCTTCGGGGCTGGCTGGCTGCTGTCCAGCCTGCTGCCCGCCACGGCGAAAGAGGAGCAGCTCGCGCAGACCGTGCAGGACAAGGCCAGCGATCTTGCCGAACCACTCAAGGAGCAGGTATCCCACGTGGCACAGGAGATGGCCGACAACCTGCGTGAGCCGGCCCAGCAGGCGGTGCAGGAGGTCAAGGACAGCGCTACGGACGCCGCGAGCACTGTCAGCGACGAGGGCAAGTCCGCGGCGCAGACGGTCGCCGCCGAGACCAAGAGCTCTGCACAGAGCGTGCAGGAGTCCAGCGGAGGCAAGAGCTGAGTAGCGAGGCCAAGCAGACCCTGCGCTCTGCGGAGACGCAGAGCAACGCGCCAGGAGCCGACGCCACCAGCCCCGGGGATATCCCCGCCCGGGGCTGGTGGCAGGTCACGAAGCGGGCCTGGAAAGAAGCCAAAACCGACCAGGTTCCGCTGCTGTCGGCCGGCGTAGCGTTCTACGCCTTCCTGTCCATCTTTCCGGCGCTCATCGCCGCGGTCATGACCTGGGGCCTGGTCGCAGACCCGGCGCAGATGCGTCAGCAGGTCGAAGGGCTGACCGGCGCGGTGCCGGCGTCCTCCCGCAAGTTGATTCTGGCCCAGATCGACAACGTGGCGACCACATCCTCCTCGTCGCTCGGCATCGGACTCGTCCTCACCTTGGCGCTCGCCTTGTGGAGTGCCTCCGGCGGCGTGGGCAACCTGATGACCGCGATCAACCTTGCCTACGACGAAGAAGACAACCGGGGCTTCATCAAGAAGAAGCTGCTGGCGCTCGGGCTCACGCTGGCAGCCATCGTCTTCATGCTGCTTGCGCTCGGCCTGGTCGCGGTCGTCCCGGCCATTTTCAGCGCCATCGGCATACCCACCGCTTGGCTTGTCATCTTCCAGGTGTTGCGCTGGGTACTCGTCGTGGTCCTGGTAGGCGCTGCGCTCGCCGTGCTCTACCGAGTGGCCCCTGATCGAGACGCCCCGCAGATGCGGTGGGTGTCCATCGGCGCGATCGTCGCTACGGTGTTGTGGCTGGTTGCCTCGTTCGGGTTCTCTCTGTACGTCAGCAACTTCGGCAGTTACGACAAGACGTACGGCACCCTTGCCGCGGTCGTGGTGCTGCTCATGTGGCTGTGGATCACCTCCTACGCAGTCTTGCTGGGGGCGGAGATCAACGCGGAAAGCGAACAGCAGACCGCGAAGGACACCACGACGGGGCCGGCCAAGCCGCTCGGGCAGCGCAACGCGGTGAAGGCCGACTCGCTGCCGCCGCCTGAGTGAGGCGTGACAGGGGCGGAACTTCGCCGGTCCGTGATCATTTCGAGATTTCGGGTGTAAAGCCGGGGCCAGCGGGCACAGATTAGGTGCAGTTCACCCGTGCATTGGGTGGGGGCAGCACCGTAGCCCTGCTTCGTGGGCCAGACGCAAAGGAGAGCAAACATGATTTCGGAAAACCAGGTTGACCAGATCGCTGGCATGACGGTGGTCGACAGCAGCGGCAACAAGATCGGTGACGCTCAGCAGGTCTACCTCGATGACCAGACCGGCAGCCCCGAGTGGGTTACCGTCCGGACCGGGATGTTCGGAAGCAAGGAAAGTCTCGTACCGCTCTCCCAGGCCGACATGAGTGGCACCGAGCTGCGTGTCCCCTACGACAAGGACATGATCAAGAACGCTCCCAACCAGGACCCCGACGGACATCTGAGCCCCGAGGAAGAGCAGGAGCTCTACCGCTACTACGGGCTCGACTATGGCACCGGCTTTGACTCGGGCAGCGACTACGACCGTGTCGAGACGACCACCACCTCCCGGACCGCCGGCGACGACGCCATGACCCGCTCCGAGGAGCGGCTCAACGTCGGCAAAGAGCGTGTGCAGACCGGTCGGGCACGTCTGCGCAAGCGCATCGTAACCGAGCAGCAGACGGTGAACGTGCCGATCGAGCGCGAAGAGGTTGTGCTCGAGCGCGAGCCGATCACCGCCGAGAACATCGGTGACGCCACCTCCGGCCCGGACCTCACTGAGGACCAGGTGGATGTGACGCTGTACGAGGAGCGTGCGGTGGTCAACAAGGAGACCGTCCCGGTCGAGCGCGTGCGCGTAGGCAAGGAGGTCCACACCGAGACCGAGGCCGTATCGGCCGATGTGGCTCGCGAGGAGATCGAGATCGACGCCGATGGTGACGGCGACACCGACCTCATCGACCGCGGCACCGACCGCCGCTGAGCTCACCCAGCTAGCCGTCCAAGCGGCTCCCGCACACCCGGAGGGGTGGCGGGAGCCGCTTGGCATGTGTACGGCGAACGAGCCGCGCCGTCCTCAGGGGGAGCGCCGCATGCTGAGCCGCCATCGCTGCGACCGCGGGGCGTGGGACAAGGAGCGGCGCTCTTTCCAGCCATCCGGCCCCTACGATGTGCCGTGGCCCTCCCACCTTGATCGGAGCGAGCTGTGCGGCTGCGCCTTCGTCCCACCGACGCGACGTTCTACGACCTGTTCGCCGGATCAGCCAGCAACCTGGTCGAGGGGGCTCGCCTACTCGCCCAGATGCTCGGCGAGGGCGACGACAAGCAGGCGATCGCTGCGAAGATGCGAGAAGCCGAGCACCAGGGCGATGAGCTGACACACGGGATCGTGCGGCGGGTCAACACGACGTTCGTCACCCCCTTCGACCGTGAGGACATCTACCGTCTCGCGGCCGGGCTCGACGATGTCATGGACTTCATGGAAGAGGCCGTCGACCTGGTGCTGCTCTACGAGGTTGCCGACCTGCCGGCCGACGTAGCCGAGCAGGTCGAGGTGCTGCAGCGCGCGGCCGAGCTGACGGCCGAGGCGATGCCCCGCCTGCGCACCATGAAGAACCTGGAGGAGTTCTGGATCGAGATCAACCGGCTCGAGAACCAAGGAGACCGCACCTACCGCCGCATCGTTGCTCGGCTCTTCGGCGGCCAGTACGACGCGCTGACGGTGCTCAAGCTGAAGGGCATCGTCGACTCGCTCGAGCATGCGATGGACGCTTTCGAACACGTCGCCAACACGGTTGAGCAGATCGCCGTCAAGGAGTCCTGAGCGTGGAGTACGCGCTCATCATCGCCGTTATCGGCGTTGCGCTGGTCTTCGACTACACGAACGGGTTCCACGACGCGGCGAACGCCATCGCAACGTCGATCTCGACCCGCGCGCTCACGCCGCGCGTCGCGCTGCTGCTCGCTGCGGTGATGAACTTCGTGGGCGCCTTCCTAGGCACCGAGGTCGCGGACACTGTCGGCAAGGGCATCATCGCCCCGCCCGAAGAGCTCGGCCAACATGGCCTCATCGTCGTGATGTCGGCCCTGCTCGGCGCGATCAGCTGGAACATGTTGACGTGGTACTTCGGTCTGCCCTCGTCGTCGTCCCACGCGCTCATCGGGGGACTGGTGGGCGCCGCGATCGCTTCGTCGGGAACCATCTTCTGGACCGGCGTGCGCGACAGGGTCGTGTTCCCGATGCTCATCTCACCGCTGGTGGGTTTCCTGGGCGCGTTCTTGCTCATGACCCTCATCCTTGTGGTGTTTCGCAGGACGGCGCCGGCACGAGTGGGTCGGGGTTTCCGGCTGGCCCAAACCGTTTCCGCTGCCGCCATGGCCCTCGGTCACGGGCTCCAAGACGCGCAGAAGACAATGGGCGTCATCTTCTTGGCTCTCTTGGTTGCCGGCCACGTGAGCGCTGACGATCCGATCCCGTGGTGGGTCAAAGTCTTGGCCGCGACCGCTATCTCACTGGGCACCTACTCCGGAGGCTGGCGGATCATGCGCACCCTCGGACGCCGTATCATCGCGCTCGACCCGCCCCGTGGCTTCGCCGCCGAGGCCACCGCTGCCACCGTCCTCTACGTGATGGCGCTGTGGCTGAAGGCCCCGGTCTCCACCACCCACACGATCACGTCGTCGGTGATGGGTGCCGGCGCCACGAAGCGACTGTCGGCGGTGCGGTGGGGAGTGGCGCGCACCATCGTGGTCGCCTGGATCGTCACCATTCCCGCTGCCGGGCTCACCGCTGCTGCGTGCTACGGAGTTCTCCAGCTCTTCCTCTAGTGACCGAGGCTGCCCGTCGGGCGCCTCAGCCGAACCGACCCGAGATGTAGGCCTCGGTCCGCTCGTCGGAGGGGTTGGAGAAGATCGCTGCCGTCTTGTCGTACTCCACCAGCAGGCCGGTGCGGTTGCCGGTCGTCTCGTCCGGGCGGGCGGTGAAGAACGCGGTCCGGTCGGAGACCCGCGCGGCTTGCTGCATGTTGTGCGTGACGATGATGATGGTGTATTCGTCACGCAGCTGCGCCATCAGGTCCTCGATGTGCGACGTCGCGATCGGGTCGAGCGCCGAGCACGGCTCGTCCATCAAGATGACTTCGGGCCGGGTGGCGATCGTGCGGGCGATACACAGCCGCTGCTGCTGGCCGCCGGAGAGCCCGTACGCGCTGTCCTTGAGCTTGTCTTTCACCTCGTCCCACAGGGCGGCGCCCTTGAGTGCTTCCTCGACGTGCCCATCGAGGTCCTGCACTGCCATGCCTGTCACCCGCGGGCCATAGGCAACGTTGTCGTAGATGGACTTGGGAAAGGGGTTCGGCTTCTGGAAGACCATGCCGACCCGCCGGCGCACCTCGATCGCGTCGACGGCCTTTCCGTAGATGTCCAGCCCGTGATAGGTCACCCGGCCCACGACCCGCGCTTCGGGGAGGAGGTCGTTCATCCGGTTGAGGCACCGCAGCACTGTGCTCTTGCCGCACCCTGACGGGCCGATCAGGGCGGTGATCTCGTTCTTGCCGAAGGCAAGGTTCACATCGTGGACCGCGTGGAAGTTGCCGTAGTAGACGTTGACCTCTTCGCATTCGATGACCGGGGTAGGCACGTCTGGCACGATCCGGCTGGTTGCGGTCTTGGCTTCGATGGTCGGCGTCCCTACTCGGACATCGCTGCCCGACCTTGGCTTCGTCGTGGTCGTGAAGTGTGCCATGTCGCTTCCCATCACCAGCTCCGCTGGAACTTGTTGCGTATGTAGATGGCCAGGCCGTTCAAGGCCAACACCATGACGAGCAAGACGATGATGGCCGCCGCTGCGGCAACCTTGAACTCTTCCCGAGACTCGCTGGTCCAGTTGAAGATCTGGATGGGCATAGCGGTGAAAACCGACATGATGCCGTTGGGGTCGAAACGTACGGTCACCGCGACGCCGATGATGAGCAGCGGGGCCGCCTCTCCAATGGCCCGCGACAAGGCAATGATCGTGCCGGTCGCGATGCCGGGGATGGCCGACGGGAGCACCTGGCGCCACGTCGTCTGCAATGGCGTGGCGCCAAGCGCTAGAGACCCGTCGCGGATCTCGGTGGGCACCGCCCGCACGGCTTCCCGGGTCGTGATGATGATGACTGGCAGGATCAGCAGTCCCAGCGCAACCGCACCGACCAGCACGATGCCTGTCCGTTGGACGCCGACGAGGGCGAAGAGAGCGACGGCGAGCATTCCGTAGATGATGGAGGGCACGGCCGCCAGGTTCTGGAGATTCAGCTCGACCAGCCGGTTGTACCACTTCCTGCTGTCGGCGAACTCCTCCAAGTAGACCGCTGCGGCGATGCCGATCGGTATCGCGAGCAGCGCCGTGGTGACCATGAGCCACATCGTGCCGAGCAGTGCCGCTCGCAGGCCGATGGTCTCCGGCGCGAGTATGGAGCTGTACTCGGTTATGAGCTCGCTGTCGAAGCGGCCCGCCCCATCGATAGCGGTCGTGATGAGGAGGGTCAGCAGGAACGTGATAGCCAGCGCGAGCGAAAGCCACAGCGCCAGCAGGAAGACAACCGACCCAACGCTTTTGTCGTGGCCCCGCCCAGACGAGCGAACGGCGGACGAGGGTGGTGCCGTCGTAGTCATCAGTACACCTCACGAATGCGGCGAACCAGCCGAATGCTCACGATGTTGATGACCAGCGTGATCAGGAACAGCAGCAAGCCGACGGCAAACAGGGTGTTGTACGAGACCGAACCGACGATGTTCTCACCACCGGCCGTGGCGGCGATGAAACCGGTCATGGTCTGCATGCCTTCGCGGACATCGAGACTCAGGTTGGCCTGCTGGCCGGCCGCCAAAGCCACGATCATGGTTTCGCCGACCGCCCGAGAGATCCCCAGCACGACCGCGGCCGCGATGCCGGAGATAGCGGCTGGTAGCACGACCCGCAGCGTCGTCTGCATCCGGTTGGCTCCCATGGCGAAGGAGCCCTGCCGCAGTGACTGCGGAACCGCCGACATCGCGTCCTCGGACAGGGAGGCGATGGTGGGAATGATCATCACGCCGAGCACTAGCCCGGCCGAGAGAGCGTTCGTGAAGTCGACCTCGATGCCCAGCCACTGTCGCAGCACGACCGGCGTGATGAACTGCAACGCAAAGAAGCCGTAGACCACGGAGGGAACGCCAGCCAGCAGCTCCAAGACGGGCTTGAGGATCTTCCGCAGCCGGGCGGAGGCGTACTCCGAAAGGTACATGGCGGCCCCGAGCCCGAATGGCACCGCAACAAGCATGCCCACCAGAGTCGTCATCATCGTGCCGCCGACGAGAGGAAGCACACCGTACTCAGTGGGCGAGAAGTTCGGGCTCCACGTCGTGCCCAGCAGGAAGTCGCCTAGAGGCACCGAGCGGAAGAACTCCACCGCCGGGCGCACCAGGGCCACGACGATTCCCACGGTGACCAACACCGACAGGAAAGCCGCAAGTTTCAGCACCAGCATGACGACCTGCTCGCCCCGACGCTTCGGTCCGGCGAGCGGCCCCCCCGCAGGCTGTGACGGGGTCACATCCTGGATCGGAGCGGGCGTCACGGTCGTCATAGCTGTCCTTCAGCACTCGTCGATCAGGATAGGAACGAGCCCAGGGCGAGCGGGCTGGCTGCCGTTCGCCCCGGGCTCGCGGCTGTGCTCACAACTTGGCGAGAGCGTCCTCGGTCTGCTGAGTCTGCTCGTCGTTGAGCGGGATGTACTGGGCTGCTTCGGTGATGTCGCGCAGGTTGTCGACATAGAAGTCGACGAAGCTCGCGACCTGGGGCTTGTCGTTGTAGGCCTTGTCGGCCACGTAGATGAACAGTGGCCGAGCGAGCGGCTTGTACGTTCCGTCCGCAGCAGTCTCCGCGTTCGGTTCGACACATCCGTCGCCCGAGTCGATCTGCAGAGCGGTGAGCTTGTCTGCGTTCTGCTCGTAGTAGGTGTAGCCGAAGTAGCCCAGTCCGCCTTCGGTGTTGGCTACTCCGTCTACGAGAACGTTGTCGTCTTCGGATGCCTCGTAGTCCGAGCGGGACGCGCCTTCCTCACCGGTGATCTCCTCGGTGAAGTACTCGAAGGTCCCCGAGTCCGTGCCAGGGCCGAAGAGCGTCAGCGGCAGGTCGGGGAAGCTTTCGTCGACCTGGTTCCAGTTGGTCACCTTGCCCTTGGCGCTGGGCTCCCAGATCGCCTTCAGCTGCTCGGTGGTGAGGCAGTCGACGCCGACGGCCGGGTTGGCAACGACGGTCAATGCGTCGGTTGCTACGTGCAGCTCGGTGAACTCGATCCCGGCCTTCTTACAGATCGCGGCTTCCTCGTCCTCGATGGCTCGGGAGGCGTTCGAGATCTCGGTTTTTCCGGCGCAGAACGCTTCGAACCCGCCGCCCGTGCCCGCGGTACCAACCGCCACCTTGACGTCGGGCTGCTGCTCCTGGAACAGCTCGGCCGCGGCCGAGGTCAACGGCTGGACGGTCGACGAGCCGTCAACCGCCACGGCGCCGGAGACGCTCGCGCCGCCGCTGCCGGTCGCGTCGCCACCGGCACCGCTCTCGGGAGTGTCAGCCTGGCCCCCGCCGCAGGCGGACAGGCCGAGGGCGAGGGTGAGGGTGAGCGACGCCGGAATGCCTGCGCGGCGCACCGAGGGGGAACGAGTCAAGGCGCTTGGCTTGCGAATTGTTGGTGATCTCATGCACCGAACGCTAGGTAGTCAAGGTGACAAGACTTGCGGAAGCGGGTGAACGTAGGGTGAACGCTGTCCGGCGCTATTCGGCGGCTGGCGCCGGCTCCCTAGCGCTAGGCCGCGTGGCGCTCGGTGGCCACGATCGCACCGGTGTGCCGATGGACGACGAGCAGCTCCCCGGCGTCGAGCTTCGGGTCGGTGAGGCCGATGGCGGCGAAGACAACCGGCAGCACCGGCCGATGGGTGCATACCACGGTTGGCTTGCCGTCGTTTGCGAAAGCCGCCACGAGTTTCCGGGCGGCGGCCGCGCGTTCGCCCTCTTCGGAGAGGTCGGGGTCGACCCTGATCGTGACGGCGGCGTCGTCAGCGAAGGGCCGTACCGTGTCGACACAGCGAACGGCGTCACTGGAGACGGCGACCTCGACGCCGTAGGCGCCGAGCAGCTGGGGCAGCCGCCGTGCCTGCTCCTCACCTTCTGGGCTCAGGGGCCGAAGCGAGTCAGCCTTGCTCCACTGCTTGCGTGGTAGCGCCCGGGCATGGCGCAACACGATCAGCGGTGTAGACGCGGGTGCTGCCGAGGTCCCGAGGATGTCGAGTAGCTCGATGTCAGCGGTAGAAGTGAGCCGGCGCCGCGCTTCGTCAACCGCCAGCCAGGCAACCTCGTCGACCTCGGCGTTCGGTCGAAACGGTTCAGTCGTTTCGGCGCCGGGTGCGGCACCGTCGCCCAGCTGGCGCGCCAGCCAGAAGCGCACGTGCTTGAGCGAGCCGTCGGCGAGCCGGTAGCGCCGCGGCGATAGCGGCGCTCCCAGCCGGACTCGTACGCCGGTCTCCTCTGCCACCTCGCGGACAGCGGCGGCAAGAGCATGCTCACCGGAGTCGAGCTTGCCTTTGGGAATCGACCAGTCGTCGTACTTCGGCCGGTGGATGACCAGGACCTGTGTTCCGTCCGGGCCATCGCGCCACACGAGTGCACCGGCGGCAAGGACCGTGGGGGAGTCAGCCACGCACGTAGTCTCACACCCGGCTTGCTGCGGGGAGCCCAGTGGGGATGCGCCCGTGTGGGGCGCGGGCTAGGGGGAGTCCGAGCCCTCGGGCGCTGACTTGCGCCGACGTCCGTGCGTGATGGCGACCAGCGAGGCTTGCAGGTCACGCAACCGCCGGCCGTCCTCGTCGGTGCGGTGCGGCGTCCAGGTGCCATCGGACTCGAGCCACCACGACGCGGTGCGGTCGTCGAGGCCCATATCGAGCAGCCGCCCAAGCTCTCGTACGTCGTCAGCGGACGGGACCCGTACGAGCGCCTCGATGCGCCGGTCGAGGTTGCGGTGCATGAGATCTGCGGAGCCAATCCAGGCCTCTGGGTTCCCGTCGTTCTCGAACCAGAAAACCCGGCTGTGCTCGAGGAAGCGGCCGAGCACGCTGCGAACCCGGACCGTCTCCGACAGGCCGGGGACACCGGGACGCAGCGCGCAGATGCCGCGCACCCAGAGGTCGATGGGCACACCGGCGCGAGACGCCTGATAGAGCGCGTCGATGATGGCTTCGTCCACCAACGCGTTCGTCTTGAGCCGGATCGCGGCGGGCCGGCCGGCGAGGTGATGCCGGACCTCGGCTTCGATGCGGTCCCGCAGACCGCTGCGGATCGACTCGGGGGCGACCAGCAGCTGTTCGTACGTGGTCTGCCGCGCGAAGCCCGAGAGGTTGTTGAACAGCAGCGTGAGGTCAGCCGCGATACGTGGATCGGCGGTGAGCAGCCCGAGGTCTTCGTAGGCACGCGCGGTCTTGGGGTTGTAGTTGCCGGTGCCGATGTGGGCGTAGCGCCGCAGGCCTTCCGGCTCGTCGCGGACGACCAGGCACAGCTTGCAGTGCGTCTTGAGACCGATCAGGCCGTAGACGACGTGACAGCCGGCCTGCTCGAGCTTGCGCGCCCACCGGATGTTTGCCTGCTCGTCGAAGCGGGCCTTGATCTCGACCAGCACCATGACCTGCTTGCCGGACTCTGCCGCGTCGATCAGCGCATCAATGATCGGCGAGTCACCGGAGGTGCGATACAAGGTCTGCTTGATGGCAAGGACGTGCGGGTCGGCGGCCGCCTGCTCGAGGAAGCGCTGAACGCTGGTCGAGAAGGAGTCGTAGGGGTGGTGAACGAGCACGTCGCGCTGGCCGAGCGCTGCGAACATGTCCGCCGGGCTGGCCGTCTCGACCTCGGCGAGCCTTGGATGCGTAATAGGCACGAACCCCGGGTGCTTGAGCTCGGCGCGGTCGAGGTCGGCCAGCGCGTGCATTGCGGTCAGGTCGAGTGGTCCCGCCAGCCGGAACACCTCCGCCGGCGCCACCGCCAGCTCTCCGACGAGCAACTCGAGCACATGCGGGTCGATGGACTCCTCGACCTCCAGGCGCACTGCCGGACCGAACCGGCGCCGGAGGAGCTCACGCTCGAGAGCGTGCAAGAGGTTCTCGGCGTCATCCTCCTCGACCTCGAGGTCCTCGTTGCGGGTGACCCGGAAGATGTGGTGCTGGAGAACCTCCATGCCCAAGAACAGCTGGTCGAGA
>DATHBP010000177.1:0-4984 GCA_035296085.1 Nocardioidaceae bacterium
TGGTCCTCTTGCATCGCGCTGGTCGGAATGGAGTCGACGCTGGCTGGAGCCGCGAGCCGTTTCAGCTCCGCGACCACAGCGGCCTGGGTGTACTGCGCGATCATGTGCCCCGAGTCGACTCCCGGCTCCGCGGCCAGGAACGCCGGCAGTCCGTTGCTGCGGTTGGGGTCGAGATAGCGGTCGGTACGCCGTTCCGCCATGCTCGCCACATCGGCGGCCGCGATCGCGAGAAAGTCGAGCGCGTATGCCAACGGGGCGCCGTGGAAGTTGCCGTTGGACTCGACCCGCCCGTCGGGCAGGACGACGGGGTTGTCGATCGCGGCGGCCAGCTCGCGCTCGGCGACGACCCCGGCGTGGGCCAGGGTGTCGCGCGCGGCGCCGTGCACCTGGGGCGCACAGCGCAGCGAGTAGGCGTCCTGCACCCGATGACACTCGGGGGTGCGGTGGCTCGCCATCACTCCGGACCCCTCCAGGAGCCGGCGCAGGTTGGCCGCGGACGCGCTCTGACCGGGGTGCGGCCGCAAGGCGACCAGCTCGGCGGCGAACACCCGGTCGGTGCCGAGCAGCGCCTCCACGCTCATCGCAGCAGCGACATCGGCGGCTCGCAACAGCGCGGCGAGGTCCTCGCAGGCGAGCACGAGCATTCCGAGCATCCCATCGGTGCCGTTGATGAGGGCGAGGCCCTCCTTGGCCGCCAGGTCGACGGGCGCGATCCCCTCCTCGGCGAGCACCTCGGCCGCCGACCTGCGCGCACCGGCCCGGTCGCGTACGTCGCCCTCGCCGAGCAGCGCGAGCGCGCAGTGCGCCAGCGGGGCGAGGTCCCCGGAGCAGCCGAGGCTGCCGTACTCGTAGACGACCGGCGTCACACCGGCAGAGAGCAGCGCCGCCAGGCCTTGAGCGGTCTCCAGTCGTACGCCGGCGCGGCCCGTGGCCAGCGTGGACAAGCGCAGCAGCATCATCGCGCGGACGACCTCGCGCTCCACTTCGTCTCCTGACCCCGCCGCGTGCGACCGGATCAGGCTGCGCTGCAGCTGCGCTCTCTGCTGCGCGGGTATGTGCAAGGTGGCGAGGGCGCCGAACCCGGTGGAGATGCCGTACGCCGGCGTCGGCGCTTCCGCGAGCTTCTCGACGGCTACCCGCGCGGCCGCAACGGCGGTGCACGCCTCCTCGGTCAGCTCCACCGGCGCCTCGCCTCGGGCAACCGCGACGACGTCGTCGCACGACACCGGGCCGACGTCGACCCGGACCGTACGCACATCCGTCATGGTCTGGCGATCATCGCATCCACTGCCTGCTCACCGGGACAGCCCTTACGCGCACGGCCGAGTTCGGCAATCCCGACCCGCGCGCTGGTCGGCCGGGTCTAGGGGTTGTAGCGGATCACCTCGGTGCTCCAGTTGGCGAGCGGAACTCGCGCGCCGCTGGAGATCCACTCCGTCGCCAACCACACCTTGCCGGTCGAGTCAGCAGCGGCCGCAGAGTAGTCGCCCCACCGGCAGCCGCGGTCGCGGCTCTTGACGAAGGTTGCGTAGCAGCTGACGCCCTCCGCCGGCCGGCGGCCGAAGTCGGGCACCCGCAAGGGCCCGTCGGTGCCGCCTCGGTCCATCCGGATGAACGCCGGGCTCGGATAGACAGTGGGCCCGACCATCGACATCACCATCGCTCCCTGACCGTCGGCGTTCACGCCGATAGCTGGGTGGGTCAAGGAGTTGGTGGCCACCGCCACGTAGCCCTGGCGGACCACTCGGCCCTCGACGCGCTCGTCGACCATGCGCGGGTTGACCTGGAACCAGAGCACGCCGTTGCGCCTGGCCGTTGTCGCTGGGTCGGCGTCCTTGACGGCCGTTCCGGTGGCCGCCCACAGCCGACCCCCGGCGTACTCCACCTCGCTCATGGCCGTAGCGCTGTCCAGGCTGTTCAACCGCTCGCCGACCGTTTGCGCCAAGGGTGTGCGCCCGTCTTTTTGCTGCACTCTCGCTTCCGGTGCGTAGACGCGGGTTCGGACCGTCGTGTGCGTCAGCCTGACCCGCATGGTTGCGTTGTCCAGGCTCTTCGTATTGGACAGCGCGAAGACCCCGATGCGGTTTTGCGGCCCTGCCTTGCCCTCCCCGAGCGTCGTCAAGAAGTACTGGCGGTTGGGGTAGCTGCCTCCGGCGGGGACAGCGGCCGGCTGCACAATGAAGGACGGCTGCCCCGCGATCGCGCCGATGTCGGTGCTCCAGATCGCCGGAATGTCGGCCCGGCCGCGGGCGTTCGCGGCGAGCTGGGTCTTGGAGATGGCATAGAGCTGGGCGCCGTTGTAACCGGCGTCGAAGATCGGGAACCGGTTGGTCGTGATGTAGAAGCCGTGCGCGTCGGTCCCGACGTGCGGGAAGTCGTCGAAGCAGGGGCATCGGCGGTCGGTGCTGTCACCGCGGTCGGTTCGGATCGAGTAACGCGCGTAGGTGCCGAGCGGGTCACCTGAGGTGCTGACGGCGAAGGTGAGACGTGAGGCACCGGTCGGCTCCCCGCCGGTCGGGTCGGAGTCGAGCTCGGTGACCAGGAAGACCCAGCGGTTGATCTGGGTGTCGTAGAGGCACACGGGGTCGTTGGTGGACGGACCGAAAGTGGCTGTCCTACGGTCGATCTCCGGCGGCAGGCCGAGGAACGCGTTGACTGCCACCGCCGGGGCCAGCTGCGCGCCGGCCCGGTTGAAGACGGCGAGCGCCGAGTTGACGCCCTGCAGCACGTACCCGTTGCCCGCGCAGAGTGCCTGGCCGGGCGCATCGTCGGTGAGCTGGTTGCCGTTGCCGGCGTACCGGCTGTCGCGCGCGGTGAGACCCTCGAACGCCAGCGTGCCCGGCGTGCGACCGGTGACGAGTGTCGTCGTCGGGCTTGGCGCCCGGCGCAGCGCCACCGCCCGCTTTGGCGGCGTGGGCACCGGGCGGAGTGGCGGCGATACCTCCGTCCGAGGGTCCGGAGTGGCCACGGCGTGACGTCTCGTGGCCGACTGTGTGCGCGCCAGAGCACCTAAGTCGACGTGACCCTCGACCCGCAGTGCAACCTGGCGCTCCGCTGGCCGGTCACGGCCCTGGGTGCTCGAACCGACCCTGGCGTCAGCCAGCGCACTGGTATTGAGCCCCGAGCCGGCACCCACGAACGCGACCACGACGATCGCTGCCAGCCTGCGCCAGCCTGCGAACGATGCCCGCATGGGTGTCCCTTGGACCGCGTAGGGTCGGGCCGCCAGGTGGCGGAACGATCGACGCTAACAGTGACCTCCCCCGGTGACTAGAGTGAATCGGCCCATCCCCACCCCGTTGCTCAGGCCGCAGTTCTGCCGCTGAGGAGCCGCTCGGATGCAAGTAGCCGCGATCGCGGTCTCGCTCGCCGTTACTGCCGTGGCGGTTGTGCTGTTCGCCCGGACCGCGGCCCACATCGTCAGAGTCGTACGCCTCGGGCAGCCGGTCATCGGGCGGCGTGACCAGCCCGGCGCTCGCTGGGCCACCATGGCCAAGGAGACGCTCGGCCACACCCGCATGTTGCAGTGGAGCCACGTCGGCATCGCGCACTGGTTCGTGTTCGTCGCGTTCGGCGCCTTGTTCTTCACCCTGGTGACGGCGTACGGGCAGCTGTTCGACCCGCGCTTCGCCCTGCCGGTGATCGGCCACTGGGTCGTGTACGAGTGGGCGAGCGAGCTGATCGCCTGGTTCGGGTTGCTCGCGATTCTCGGCCTGATAGCGGTCCGGCTCACCAACCGTTCTGCCGTCAAGGGCCGCTACAGCCGATTCTTCGGGTCGCGGTCCTGGCAGGGCTACTACGTCGAGGCGACGATCCTCGCCGTCGTCGTCTGCGTGCTGACGTTGCGGGTGCTGGAGTACGCGCTGCACTCCGAGTTGGTCTTCGACGGCGACGTGGGCCGCAGCGTCGAGCCGTCCTGGGTGCACTACCCGACCACCTTCCTGCTCGGCAAGACGCTCGTAGCCGCGTCCCAGGCGAAGCTGGAGAACGCCGTCTATGCGGTGGCGATGGTCAAGATTCTCGTGTCTATGGCGTGGTTCGTGGTGCTGGCGCGCAACGCCACGATGGGCGTGGCGTGGCACCGCTTCACGGTGTGGCCCAATATCTGGTTCAAGCGCCGCGCCGACGGCCGCCCCTCACTCGGCGGCCTCCAGCCGATCATGGCCGGCGGCGCGCCACTCGACTTCGAGGCGATCGAAGAGCTCGACGAGGACACACCGCTCGGGGTGGGCAAGGTCGAGGACTTCACCTGGAAAGGACTACTCGACTTCACCACCTGCACGGAGTGCGGCCGCTGCCAGAGCCAGTGCCCGGCGTGGAACACCGAGAAGCCGCTCTCCCCCAAGCTGCTCGTCATGGGGCTGCGGGAGCACGCGTACGCCAAGGCTCCGTACCTGCTCGCCGACGAGGAGCGCCGCGACGGGCTCGGCGAGGAGGTCAAGGCAGAGGCACAACGGCCGCTCGTGGCCGACGCCGACGCGTACGGCGTGATCGACCCCGACGTGCTGTGGTCATGCACGTCGTGCGGGGCGTGCGTGCAGCAGTGCCCGGTCGACATCGAGCACGTCGACCACGTCATGGACATGCGGCGCTACCAGGTGCTGGTGGAGTCGAACTTCCCGGCCGAGCTCAACTCGATCTTCAAAGGGCTGGAGACCAAGGGCAACCCATGGAACCTGAGCCCGACGGCCCGGATGGACTGGGCCAAGGACCTCCCGTTCGAGGTCAAGCAGGTCGGTGCCGACGTCGATGACCTCACCGAGGTGGAGTGGCTGTTCTGGGTCGGCTGCGCCGGCGCGTACGAGGACCGGGCCAAGAAGACGACCCGAGCGGTGGCCGAGCTGCTCGACCAGGCGGGGGTGTCGTTCGCGGTGCTGGGAGACGGCGAGACCTGCACCGGCGACCCCGCCCGCCGGGCGGGCAACGAGTTCGTCTACGCAATGCTCGCCATGCAGAACGCCGAGAC
Source organism: Nocardioidaceae bacterium (assembly GCA_035296085.1). Classification (GTDB taxonomy): domain Bacteria; phylum Actinomycetota; class Actinomycetes; order Propionibacteriales; family Nocardioidaceae; genus DATHBP01. Next base: position 4,967 of record DATHBP010000177.1, read on the forward strand.
GCTCAAGGAGGCAAAGGC
>DATHBP010000178.1:0-24139 GCA_035296085.1 Nocardioidaceae bacterium
GTGAACCGCTCGACGTCGACGACGTCGATGCCGAGCCCCACGATCACGGCGGCGGGTGCCTACTCGACCGTGACGGACTTCGCCAGATTGCGTGGCTGGTCGACGTCGTGGCCCCTCGCGGTTGCCATCGCGCATGCGAAGACCTGCAGCGGCAGCGTCGTCACCAGCGGCTGCATGAGAGTCGGTACGCGCGGCAAGGACAGCAGGACGTCGGCGTAAGGCTCGACGTCGGCGTCGCCGTCCTCGGCCAGGACCACGGTGAGCGCTCCGCGCGCTCTGATCTCCTGGATGCTGCTGACCATCTTGTCGTGCAGCACATCTCGCGCAGCGGGGGGCACGACGACGAAAACCGGCAGCCCCGGCTCGATCAAGGCGATGGGGCCATGCTTGAGCTCGCCGGCGGCGAAGCCCTCCGCGTGCATGTACGCGAGCTCCTTGAGCTTCAACGCGCCTTCCAGCGCGACGGGGTATCCGACGTGCCGGCCGAGGAAGAGCACGGCCGACGCCGTCGCGAGCCGGCCCGCCAGCTCGCGCACGGGCTCCATGGCCGCGAGCGTCACAGCGATCGCTTCCGGCAACGCTTCGAGCTCGGTGAAGATCGCCCTGATCTCGTCGCCATACTTGGTGCCACGCACTTGGGCGAGGTAGAGCCCGAGCAGGTAGCAGGCGACGATCTGGGTCAAGAACGCCTTGGTGGAAGCGACGGCGATCTCGGGACCGGCGTGGGTGTAGATCACCGCATCGGACTCGCGCGGGATCGTCGAGCCGTTGGTGTTGCAGATCGCCAGCACCATCGCCCGCTGCTCGCGGGCGTGGCGCACCGCCATCAGGGTGTCCATCGTCTCGCCGGACTGGCTGATCGCGATCACCAGCGTCGAGCGGTTGATGATCGGGTCGCGGTAGCGGAACTCACTGGCCAGCTCGACCTCGCACGGGATCCGGGTCCAGTGCTCGATCGCGTGCTTCGCGATCAGGCCGGCGTGGAACGCGGTGCCGGCAGCGATCACGATGACCTTGTCCACCTCGCGCAGCTCGTCGTCGGAGAGCCGCATCTCGTCCAGGCTCAGCTGGTCGCCGACGGAGAACCGGCCGAGCAGGGTATTGGCGACCGCCCGGGGCTGCTCGGCGATCTCCTTGAGCATGAAGTAGTCGTAGCCGTCCTTCTCCGCCGCGGACAGGTCCCAGTCGACGTGGTAGGGCTTGGCCGACACCTCGTTCCCCGCGAAGTCGGTCACCGACACCGAGTCGCGGGTGACCACGACCACTTGGTCCTGTCCGAGCTCGAGCGCGTCGCGCGTGTGGGCAATGAAGGCGGCGACGTCGGAGGCGAGGAAGTTCTCGCCGTCGCCACACCCGACGACCAGTGGAGAGTTGCGTCGGGCTCCCACGACGCGGGCGGGGTCGTCGGCGTTTGCGGCAACCAAGGTGAACGCACCGTCCAGCCGACGACACACCCGGCGCATCGCCTCGCCGAGATCCCCGGCGGCGGCGGGCAGCGCGTCTTCGAGCAGATGCGCCACCACCTCGGTGTCGGTCTCGGAGGTCAGGTCGTGGCCCGACCGCTCCAGCTCGAGCCGCAACGACGCGAAGTTCTCCAGGATGCCGTTGTGGACGACCGCGAGCTTGCCGCTGCAGTCGAGGTGCGGATGGGCGTTGACGTCGGTGGGTGGCCCATGGGTGGCCCAGCGGGTGTGGCCGATACCCAACGTCGCCTCCGGCGGGTCTTCGTCGACCAGCGACTTCTCCAAGACGGAGAGCTTCCCCGCGCGCTTGGCGCTCCAGGTCGCGCCGGCGTCGACGAGCGCTACGCCCGCGGAGTCATAGCCGCGGTACTCCAGCCGCCGCAGACCTTCAATGACCACGTGCAGCGCCGACTGCTGACCGACGTACCCGACGATGCCGCACACGCAACTCAGCGTACCGATGGCGGGCGTCGTGAGCGGTGACCGCGACAATGACGGACATGCAGCAAACCCGCGCGGTCGGCAGCGACACGACACCTTTCGTCGAGCTCGACCGCGCCACCTGGGCGGCACTAGCCAGGGCGATGCCGCAGACGCTGCGACCCAGCGACCTGGAACGCGTCCGCGGCCTCGGCGACGAGCTCGACCTCGACGAAGTCGCACAGGTCTACCTCCCGCTGAGCCGGCTGCTGCGGCTGTATGTGAAGCACACGGCGCAACTGCACCGGTCCGTCGGCACTTTCCTTGGCGGGTCACCGGCGGAGCGCACGCCGTTCGTGCTCGGAATCGCCGGTTCGGTGGCAGTCGGCAAGTCCACGACAGCTCGCCTGCTCGAGCACCTGCTGGCCTCGTGGCCGGAGCAACCGTCGGTGGCGCTGGTGCCGACCGACGGCTTCTTGCTGCCCAACGCCGAACTCGAACGCCGGGGGCTGCTCGCGCGCAAGGGCTTTCCCGAGTCCTACGACCGGCGGGCGTTGCTGCGCTTCGTCATCGATGTGAAGTCGGGGCGCGACGAGGTCACGACGCCGGTGTACTCACACCTGCGCTACGACGTCCTTCCCGGCGAGCGCAACGTCGTACGCAGTCCCGATGTCGTGATCGTCGAGGGGCTCAACGTGCTACAGCCCGCCCGGTCCGGGCACGACGGACGCACGGGCCTTGCGGTCAGCGACTTCTTCGACTTCAGCATCTACGTCGACGCCGCACCGGCGGACGTACGCGCGTGGTACGTCGAGCGCTTCCACCGCCTGCGCGAGACGGCGTTCCAGAACCCGGCGTCGTACTTCTCGCGCTATGCGCGCCTCGACGACGAAGCGGCGACCACGGAAGCGGAGCGGCTGTGGGACACAGTCAACGGCCCCAACCTCAAGGCCAACATCGAGCCGACACGCAGCCGAGCGACGCTGGTCCTGCGCAAGGAGGCGGACCACCGGGTGCGCTGGGTCCGGCTACGCAAGCTCTGAGGCTCGCCACCGTCACAGGTCGAGCTGCCAGCCTTCGAGCCGCTCGACCGGACGGAACCCAAGCTGCTCGTTGACCGCGAGCATGTGCTGATTGCTCTCGGCGTTCCAAGTGTGCAGCACTCTGCGCTCGCCGTGCTCGGCTTGCGCCCGCTGGAGGTTCGCCACCTTCACCGCGAGCCCCAGGCGGTGACCGCGGTGTGCGGGGAGCACGAGCGTGTCCCACTGGAAGATCTGCTGCGGGTCGTGCCCGGGCACCGCGAGCTGGGTATACCCCGCGAGAGTCCCGTCCGGCGCGACCGCCGCGGTCGTGTACGAGCTGCGTCCCTGCTCCAGGCGGCGTGCTTCGGTGTCCCGGAGCCGCTCGGTGTCCCACCTCTCGGTCCCCAGGTCCAGCTCACCGGAGGGGGCCTGGTCGCCCATCGCGGCCAGCAGCGCGCAGAACTGCGGGACGTACTCATCCGGGCAGCGGTCACCCCAGCCGACCAGCCGGTAGTCGCCGCAGTGGGCAGCACTGCGCTTCGCGAGATCGTCCAGCACCTCGGCGGGAGCCGGGTAGTCCATCACCTGGTGCAGCTCCACCAGACGCCGGGTGAAGCCGTGCCGGGCGGCGAAGCGGCAGTACGGGTGGTCCGCGTCGGCCGCGAGCGGCACGTCGATATCGGCGACCACGCTGCGCCGACCCAGCTCGACCGTCCGACGCACGGCATGCTCGACGAGCGCCGAACCGACTCCGTTGCCGCGCGCCGGCGGTGCCACCGCTACTTCGAGGAACGCCAGATGCGGGTTGTCCATCCTCGGGATCTCGAACAGGCTGGCGCCGACGACGCGGTCATCGGCCACGGCGACGGACGGCTCGAGCGCCACGTCGGCGTTGCGACGACGCAGCGACACAGCCATCTCGGGCAGCTGCCACTCGGTGGGGTAGTCCCGCCCGTAAGCCGCCGCCGCCGCGGATACGGCGTGAAAGGCACGCAGAGCTTCGTCGTCGAACACGTCCACCGGTTGTATGTGCACGAGTGCAGAGGCTAGGGCGGTTGAACCGTTGGACGCGACGGATTTCGCGGCGCTCAGCAGGCCGCGACCGACTCCACGACCTTCGCGAGCCGGTCGGCGATCTGCTGCGCCTGCCCGGGGTCGGCCGCCTCGACCATGACCCGCACGACCGGCTCGGTGCCCGAGGGTCGCAGCAGCACCCGGCCCGACTCGCCGAGCTCGGCCACGGCCGCCGCGACGGCCGTCGCCACGGCCGGATCGGAGTCCACCCGTGCCTTGTCGACGTTGCCGACGTTGACCAGAACCTGCGGCAGCCGGGTCATGACTGCCGCCAGCTCGGCAAGGCTTGCGCCGGTCCCGGATACGCGAGCCAGCACGTGCAGCGCGGTGAGGACGCCGTCCCCGGTGGTCGCGTGGTCCAGCAAGATGAAGTGACCCGATTGCTCTCCGCCGAGCGAGCAACCGTGCGCGAGCATGTCCTGGAGCACGTAGCGGTCGCCCACCTTGGTGGTTCGGACCCGAATGCGCTCGCGCCGCATAGCGTGGGTGAACCCCAGGTTTGCCATCACGGTGGTTACGACGGTGTCGTCGCGCAGAGTGCCCTCGTCGCGCATCGCCACCGCGAGGAGAGCCAGTAGCTGGTCGCCGTCGACGAGCTGCCCGCTGGCGTCGACCGCGAGGCAGCGGTCGGCGTCTCCGTCGTGGGCGAAGCCGGCATCGGCTCCGTGACGTACGACCGCTGTCCGCACGTCGTCGAGATGGGTGGCGCCGCAGCCCGCATTGATGTTCAGGCCGTCCGGGGTGTCGTGGATCGCGATGACCTCGGCGCCGGCGGCCTCCAGCGCGAGCGGCGCAACCGCATGAGCGGCTCCGTTCGCGCAGTCGACGACGACCTTGTACCCGGCCAGGCTCGTCGGCACGGTGGCGACGAGGTGGTCGACGTAGCGACTGACCGCGGTGTCGAGGTCTCGCACCCGGCCGACCCCCGCCCCCGTTGGCCGTCGCGTGACCTGGCCGAGGCCTGCCTCGATCGCGTCCTCGGCAGTGTCGTCGAGCTTGTGGCCCGCGCGAGAGAAGAACTTGATGCCGTTGTCGGGCATCGGGTTGTGGCTCGCCGACAGGACGACTCCGAGGTCGGCGCCCATCTCGAGCGTGAGCTGGGCGACTCCAGGGGTCGGCAGCACGCCGAGGCGCAAGACGTCGACACCGGCACTCGCCAGCCCGGCTACCACCGCTGCCTCCAGGAACTCACCGGAAGCGCGAGTGTCTCGACCGACGACCGCAAGCGGCCTTGCGCCGGTTTCTGCGCGCTCGGTGAGCACCTGGGCGCCGGCGACCGCCAACGCGAAAGCGAGCTCACCGGTGAGGTCTGCGTTGGCGAGACCACGCACCCCGTCTGTGCCGAACAGCCGGCTCATTGCGCGGCGCGGCAGCTCAGCGCTTGGAGAACTGCGGAGCCTTGCGGGCCTTCTTCAGCCCGGCCTTCTTGCGCTCCTTCACGCGCGCATCGCGCGTCAGCAGCCCGGCCTTCTTCAGCATCGGCCGGTTGGCGTCGGTGTCCAGGAGGTTGAGCGCCCGTGAGATCCCGAGTCGCAGGGCGCCGGCCTGGCCGGTGATCCCTCCACCGTGGATGCGGGCGATGACATCGAAGCGGTCGGCGAGCCCGGTCAGTACGAATGGTTCGCTGATGAGCTGCTGGTGCAGCTTGTTGGGGAAGTAGCCGTCCAACGACTTGCCGTTGACGACCCACTGCCCGCTGCCGGGCTCGATGCGTACCCGAGCCACAGCCTGCTTGCGCCGGCCGGTGGCCGCGGCCGGGCCGATCGTCGCCGGCCGGCTCGGTGACTCCGCCTGCGTGGACGTCTGCGAGCTGTAGGCGAGCCCGCTTGCGCCCGACTCTTCACTGCGCGGCGGCTCGGGCGCAACGGGTGGCTCGGCCGGTGTGCTCGGCTCTACGGGCACGGCAGGTGCGGTGGTGTCAGCCACATGGGTTCCTTAGTAGACGATCTTTCGAAGCGACTCGCGCGGTGGCGACTCTCACTGAGCGATCTGGGTGATCTGGAACGGACGAGGCTGCTGTGCCGCATGCGGGTGCTCCGGGCCGGCGTACACCTTGAGCTTCTTCAGCATCCGCCGCCCGAGGCGGTTCTTGGGCAGCATCCCCCACACTGCCTTCTCGACGGCTTTGCGCGGATGCTTGGCGAGCAGCTCCCCGTAGGGGACGGCGGTGAGACCGCCTGGGTAGCCAGAGTGCCGATAGGCCATCTTCGTCTCGCGCTTGCTACCCGACAGGGCTACCTTCTCCGCGTTGACGATGATCACAAAGTCGCCGGTGTCGACATGTGGAGCGAACGCAGGCTTGTGCTTACCGCGCAGCAGGGTCGCGGCGTGCGTCGCCAGCCGGCCGAGTACGACGTCGTTGGCGTCGATGACGTGCCACTCCCGGGTGACCTCGCCGGGTTTCGGGGTGTAGGTACGCACGGGATTGCAGCCTTTGTCTCTACTGGTTCGGGCGGGGGCAGGATCTGGTCGGGCGAGCGGTGCTCCGTCAATGGAGCCTTCGCGCGTTACAACACGCATACGACCGCCCAGCGTACCCGGCCAGTGCTGAGGGGGTCAAAAATGCCCCACATGCCGCCGCTGGTGCGGCGGCGGTTAGGTTGACCGAACTGGTACCCGAGCGTCCAACCCGTCCCAGGGCGCTCGATCGCAGCGAGGAGGAGCTCCCGTGTCCGACACCGCGTCACCCACGTCCGGCAAGGCCACCGGCGAGAGCTCGCTGAGCGTCCGCGACAACCGGACCGGCCGCGAGTACGACATCCCCGTCGCCGACGGCGTGATCCGCGGCTCGGACCTCGCGACGATCAAGACCGCCGACGACGAGCCGGGACTGGCGCTCTACGACCCAGGGTTCGTCAACACCGCGTCGTGCCGCAGTGCCATCACCTACATCGACGGCGACAAGGGCATCCTCGAGTACCGCGGCTACCCGATCGAGCAGCTCGCCGGCAGCGCGTCCTACCTGGAGGTCGCCTACCTCTTGATCCACGGCGAGCTGCCGGACAAGGCGCAGTACGAGTCGTGGGTCCACGAGATCACCTACCACACGTTCGTCCACGAGAACGTCAAGACGTTCATGCAGGGTTTTCGCTACGACGCCCACCCGATGGGGATGATGCTCGCGTCGGTCGGCGCGCTGTCGACGTTCTACCCCGAGTCACGCAGCATCGAAGACCCCGACAACCGGCACATGCAGACGGTTCGGATGATCGCGAAGATGCCGACGCTTGGCGCCTGGGCGTTCCGGCACGCGCAAGGCAAGCCCTACGTCTACCCCGACAACGACCTTTCCTATGCGGCCAACTTCTTGGCGATGCTGTTCAAGATGAGCGAGCCGCAGTACGCCGCCGACGAGCGGCTGGTCAAGGCGCTCGAGGTGTTGTTCATCCTGCACGCTGACCACGAGCAGAACTGCTCGACAAATGCCGTCCGCTCGGTCGGGTCGAGCCAGGTCGACCCCTACTCCGCGGTCGCCGCAGGCATCGCCGCGCTGTACGGACCACTGCACGGGGGCGCCAACGAAGCGGTTCTGCGCATGCTGCGCAAGATCGGCTCGGTCGACGACGTGGCGGACTACATCGACTGCGTGAAGACCGGCAAGGAACGGCTGATGGGCTTCGGACACCGCGTGTACAAGAACTACGACCCCCGCGCGAAGATCATCAAGCAGGCCTGCGACGACGTGTTCGACGTGACCGGCGTCAACCCGCTTCTCAAGATCGCCCTCGAGCTGGAGAAGATTGCCTTGGAGGACGAATACTTCGTCTCCCGCAAGCTCTACCCCAACGTCGACTTCTACTCCGGGCTGATCTACGAGGCGCTGTCGTTCCCGCCGGAGATGTTCACGGTGCTTTTCGCGATACCGCGCACCTCCGGCTGGCTGGCGCAGTGGCTCGAGCTGGTCGGCGACGACGAGCAGAAGATCGCCCGGCCCAAGCAGGTCTACACCGGGGCTCGCACCCGCGACTACGTCTCCGCCGACCAGCGCTGGAGTTGACCGCCGACTTCAGTACGGGCGGAGGCGCTACCGGGCCCTGGCCACCCGGCCCTCGCTCCACACCGGCTCGTCGGACTCGAACACCGACCCATCGGCGCCGAAGACGACGAACCGGTCGAAGCCCCGGGCGAACCACCGGTCGTGGGTGACCGCCAGCACCGTGCCGGCAAACCCCGCAAGCCCCTCCTCGAGCGCCTCGGCGGAGTCGACGTCAAGGTTGTCGGTCGGCTCGTCGAGCAGCAGCATCGTCGCACCGGAGAGCTCGAGGAGCAGGATCTGGAAGCGTGCCTGCTGGCCGCCGGACAGCGACTCGAATCGCTGCTCGGCAGCATGGGCGAGCTCGTAGCGGTCCAGCGCCCGCGAGGCCTCTTCGCGGGCCATCCCGGCACGCCGCTCGTCCCCTCGGTGCAAGACGGCGAGCAAGGTGCGTCCCAACAGCTCGGGGTGCTCGTGGGTCTGCACGAACCAGCCGGGCCGCACCCGGGCTCCAAGCCTGGCCCGTCCAGTGTGGGCTACGGGCACTGCTGGAGTGTCGCCCACCGGTCGGTGCTCCACATCGGGATCGCTGCCGCCGGCGGCCAAGAGCCGTAGGAAGTGTGACTTCCCCGAGCCGTTGGATCCCAGGACGGCCACCCGTTCGCCGTACCAGACCTCCAGGTCGAACGGCTGCATCAGGCCCGTGAGCTCGAGGTCCTCGCACATGACGGCGCGCTTACCGGTACGCCCACCCGCGAGGCGCATGCGGACGTTCTGCTGGCGTGGCTGGTTCTCCGGTGGCCCAGCCTCCTCGAAGCGGCGCAGGCGGGTTTGCGCAGCCTGGTAGCGGCTCGCCATGTTGTCGTTGTAGGAGGCCTTCAGCTTGTACATCGCCACCAGCGCCTTGAGCTTGGCGTGCTCCTCGTCCCAGCGCCTGCGCAGCTCCTCGAGACGGGCGAACCGGTCGCGTCGCGCCTGGTGGTAGGACGCGAACCCGCCGGGATGCACCCAGGCGGTGTTCCCGGCGGCACCGAGCTCGACGGTGACGACCCGGGTTGCGGTGTTGGCCAGCAGCTCACGGTCGTGACTGATGAACAGCATGGTCTTCGCCGACTCGGTGATTCGCTGCTCGAGCCAGTGCTTTCCCGGTACGTCGAGGAAGTTGTCGGGCTCGTCGAGAAGCAGCACCTCGTCGGGGCCGCGGAGCAGCGCCTCGAGAACCAGCCGCTTCTGCTCCCCGCCGGACAGCGTTGTGAGCGAACGCCACTTGGCCTTGTCGTAGCCGATGCCGAGGGCCGACGTGCAGCAGACGTCCCACAGCACCTCGGCGTCGTAGCCTCCGGCGTCGGCCCAGTCCGCGAGCGCCTCGGCGTAGCGCAGCTGGGTCCGCTCGTCGTCGCGCTCCATCATCGCCAGCTCGGACGCCTCCACACGGCCAGCGCTCTCGCGGACCCGCTGCGGAGCCACGGACAAGAGCAGTTCGTGCACCGACCAGTCGGTGTGTCCCTGGCTGACCATCTGGCGCATGACCCCGAGACCACCAGTTCTGGTGACGACGCCCGCGTGCGGACTCAGCTCACCGGAGATGATCCTCAGCAACGTTGTCTTGCCCGCACCGTTGGCGCCGACGAGGGCCACCTTGGCGCCGTCGCCCACCCGAAACGAGACGTCGTCGAGGAGGACCCTGCCGTCAGGCAGCTCGAAACGGACGCCCGCGACGTCGACATGGCCCACCCTGGGATGGTCGCATGCCGCCAGTCGGGACGCGATCCGTTTGCTTAGCCGCCCGCCATCGCGCCGACAACCATGAAGGGCTCGGCGCCCGACGTGACAGCAGCGGGGAGTGGCGCGTCCGGCGCCTCGTGGGAGAGGTCCTCTTCGCAGGCGAAGAAACGAACGAACGCACGCCGCTGCTTCGTGGTCTGGTCGCGGATCGTGCCCCGCAGCATCGGATAGGCGCTCTCCAGCGCGTCCAGAACGCTGCTCGCGGTCGGCTCTCCGGCCACGTCGACCTGAGCCTCGCCGTCGAGATGGGCGAGCGCCCGAAGATGAGCCGGCAGCACCACGCGGATCATGGCAGCGTCTGGACTTCCACCGAGCAGACCGGAGGCAGGTCGCGCACGATGGGAGCCCAGCTGTCGCCGGCGTCGGCCGAGGCGTAGACCTGTCCACCTGTCGTGCCGAAGTAGATGCCACACGAGTCGAGGGAGTCGACCGCCATCGCGTCGCGCAGGACGTTGACATAGCAGTCGCTCTGCGGCAGCCCCTTGGTCAACGGCTCCCACTCGTTGCCACCGCTTCTGCTGCGGTAGACGCGTAGCTTGCCGTCCGGCGGGAAGTGGTGCGAGTCACTGGTGATCGGGACGACGTAGATCGTGTCGGGTTCGTGGGCATGGACATCGATGGGGAACCCGAAGTCGGTGGGCAGGTTGCCGCTCACCTCGTGCCAGCGCTCGCCGCCGTCGTCGCTGCGCATGACGTCCCAGTGCTTCTGCATGAACAACACCCCGGGCCGCGACGGGTGCATCGCTATGCGGTGCACACAGTGCCCTACCTCGGCATCCTCGTCCGGGATGCCCTCGCTGCGAAGGCCGCGGTTGATCGGCTGCCACGTCTTGCCCGCGTCGTCGGTCCGAAAAGCACCGGCGGCCGAGATGGCGACATAGATGCGCTCGGCGTCACTAGGGTCGAGCAGGATGGTGTGGAGGCACATGCCGCCCGCACCGGGCTGCCAGGACGACCCGGTCCCGTGCTCTCGCAGCCCGCTCAGCTCATCCCAGCCCTGCCCACCGTCGACGGAGCGGAACAGCGCCGCGTCCTCGACGCCGGCGTAGACCGTGTCGGGATCGGTCAGGGACGGCTCCAGGTGCCACACGCGGGCGAACTCCCACGGATGCGGGGTGCCGTCGTACCACTGGTGGGTGCCGGGCACTCCGTCGTAGGTGAAGTCGTTGCCGACCGGCTCCCAGGTCAAGCCAGCGTTGTCGGAGCGCTGGATCAGCTGGCCGAACCAACCAGACGACTGCGAGGCGTAGAGCCGGTCGGGGTCAGCCGGGGAGCCCTTGAGGTGGTAGATCTCCCAGCCGGGAAAATGTGGACCGGCGACATCCCATTTGTCGCGCTTGCCGTCCGAGGTGAGCACGAACGCGCCCTTGCGAGTGCCGACGAGTACTCGTACGCCGCTCATGTGGCAACCCCCTTGTCACGAGGCTGGGCCCCGAAGTGGCTTCGTCGGCGGCACCCTACCGAGCGCCGCCGACATCGACTGCAGGTGTAGACCGTCGAGGCACGGCGAAATCATCGGTGCACCTCGAGGACGCGAAAGCCCTTGGCGCTGGCCATGCGCTCGCAGCGGTAGCCCTCACCTTTCAGCCAGCGCTGCAGCGAGTCCGATCCCAGGTTCTTGCCGACGACCAGTACGGCCCGACCGGGCGTGCGCAGCCGCGGCAGCCACGCCGACAGCAGCGTGTGCAACGCCTCCTTTCCGATCCGGATCGGTGGGTTGGACCAGATCTCGTCGAAGCTGAGATCTGCCGGGACGTCCTCCGGCGCGCAGGCGTGCACCCGCTTCCCCACGCCCAGAGCGGCCGCGTTCTCCCCCGTGAGCTGCAGCGCGCGGCGGTTGACGTCCACCGCCCATACCTCGCTGGCGGGCACGGCGACTGCCAGGGCGCAGGCGATCGCGCCGTACCCGCACCCGAGGTCGAGCACGGTCTCCGCGGCCGGAGACGGGCTGGCCGTGCGCAGCAGCACTGCGGTGCCGGCATCGAGCCGGCCGTACGCGAACACGCCGGCGGCCGACTGCAGCGACAGGGAGTGCCCCCACCCGCGGACATCGACCGGTAGCCGCTCGAGCCGGACCGCCGGGTCGGCGGCGAAGTAGTGCTCAGCCATCGACGGCCCGTACCGCTCGGCTCTGCGCGGCGCGCTCTGCGAGCGCCGACTCGGCGGGGTAGCCGACCTCCTCCAGCACAAGACCGTGGGGGGGTACGACAGTCACCGCCGGGTGACGAACCCGCCCGGTGAGCACCTCCGCTGGCCAGGTCGGTGGACGCCGCCCGTCACCGACCGCCAGCAGCGCACCCGTCATCGAGCGAACCATCGTGTGGCAGAAGGCGTCTGCGACGATCCGGGCGGACACCAGTCCCCGGCTGGGCCGGGTCCAGCTGAGCTCGAGCAGCGTACGCACCGTCGTCGCACCCTCGCGGGCCCGACAGAACGCCGCAAAGTCGTGCTCTCCGAGCAACGGCGCGCTCGCCGCGTTGAGCAGGTCAACATCCAGTCGTCGTCGCCAGACCAGCATCTCACCGCGACGAAGCGGATCCATCGCGGTGGGGTCGTCACACACCCGGTAGGCATAGCGCCGCCACCAGGCCGAGAAGCGTGCGTCGAAGCCCTCGGCGGCCGGGGTCAGACTGCGCAGGCAGACATCAGCCGGCAGCACCCCGGCGAGCGAGCGGCGCAGCGCGTCGAGGTCGGCATCGGCGCTGACGTCGACGTGAACCACCTGTCCCCGGGCATGCACGCCCGCGTCCGTACGCCCGGCGCAGGTGCTCGGCACGGGGACGCCGAGGATCCGGCACAAGGCGTCCTCGAGCGTGCCCTGGACCGTACGACGGCCGGGCTGGGCGGCCCAGCCGGAGAATGCGGCGCCGTCGTAGGCAAGGTCGAGGCGCAGCCTCACTCCTTGGGAGCGGTGCCGCCCGGCTCGGCCGGGTCCTGCGCCGACTCCCCCTCGGGGCCTTCCTCGTCGACGGAGGCGGGCAGCGCAGTCTCCTCGAAAGCCACCGGTTCGGCGGCGGGCGCCGGCTCGTCGACCGGCGCCTCCTCCCCAACCGCGGGCTCGACAGCCGCTGGCTCGTCGATCGGCGCCTCCTCGACAGCCACTGGCTCGTCGACGTCGGCTTCCTCGGCCGCGGCTGGGGTGGCGGCCACCTCAGCCGTCGTGGCGACGGAAGCGGCTCGTGCCGGTGGGGCCGATCTGCTCGCCGCTGGTGTCGGAGCCGTTCTCGCCTCGACCAGCTCGATGACTGCCATCGGAGCGTTGTCGCCTTTGCGGGGACCGATCTTGGTAATCCGGGTGTAACCGCCAGGCCGACTGGCGAACCGTGGCCCGATCTCGGTGAACAGCGTGTGGACGACCGACTTGTCGGTGAGCTTCGACAGCACCTGCCGCCGAGCGTGCAGATCACCGTGCTTTGCCTTGGTGATGAGCTGCTCGGCGAATGGGCGGAGCCGGCGCGCCTTCGCCTCGGTCGTCGTGATCCGCCCGTGCTCGAACAGGCTCGTCGCCAAGTTGGCCAGGATCAGCCGTTGGTGCGCCGGGCTGCCGCCAAAGCGAGGGCCCTTGGTAGGAGTCGGCATTGTCGGTCTCCAGTCTCGCGCTGACTCTTCGTCAGGCGGGGCTCAGTACTGCTCGGTCTCGGCGAAGCCCTCGTCGTCGTCTTCGTACGCCGCCAGCGCGGCAGCGGGGTCGAAGCCTGGGGCGCTGTCTTTCAGGTTGAGCCCCATCTCGACGAGCTTGGCCTTTACCTCGTCGATCGACTTGGCCCCGAAGTTTCGGATGTCGAGCAGGTCCTGCTCACTGCGGGCGATGAGCTCGCCGACGGTGTGGATGCCTTCGCGCTTGAGGCAGTTGTAGGAGCGGACGGTCAGCTGCAGGTCCTCGACCGGGAGCGCAAGATCAGCCGCGAGCTGCTCGTCCACCGGCGAAGGACCGATGTCGACCCCTTCGGCGTCGACGTTGAGCTCACGGGCTAGTCCGAACAGCTCGGTCAGTGTCTTGCCCGCGCTGGCGATCGCGTCGCGGGGGCGCATGCTGGGCTTGGTTTCGACGTCGATGATCAGCCGGTCGAAGTCGGTCCGCTGCTCGACCCGGGTCGCCTCGACGCGGTAGGTGACCTTCAGCACCGGCGAGTAGATCGAGTCGACGGGGATGCGACCGATCTCCTGGTCGCTGTACTTGTTCTGAACCGAGGAGACGTAGCCTCGTCCACGCTCGACCACCAGCTCCATCTCGATCTTGCCCTTGTCGTTCAGGGTCGCGAGCGGCAGCGCAGGGTTGTGCACCTCGACGCCCGCAGGCGGCGCGATGTCGCCGGCGGTGACCTGTCCTGGTCCGCCCTTGCGCAGATACATCGTCACCGGCTCGTCCTGCTCGGAGGACACGACGAGCTCCTTGAGGTTGAGGATGATCTCAGTGACGTCCTCTTTGACGCCGGGGAACGTCGAGAACTCGTGCAGCACACCGTCGATCTTGATGCTCGTGACGGCCGCCCCTGGGATGGAGGACAGCAGGGTGCGGCGCAGTGAGTTGCCGAGCGTGTAGCCGAAGCCGGGCTCGAGTGGCTCGATGACGAACCGGGACCGGAACTCGTCGACGGTCTCTTCGGTCAGGGTTGGGCGTTGGGCAATGAGCACGGAGACTTCCTTCCCGCGGCGCCCGCTATATGACAGCCGCGAACTGCTTTATCGGATGAGACCTGACGTCACTTCTTCGAGTAGTACTCCACGATCAGCTGCTCTTGGACCGGGATGTCGATCTGCTGACGCACCGGCAGCTGGTGGACGAGGATCCGCATGCGGTTGGGCAGCACCTCGAGCCACGCCGGGACGATGCGCTCGCCGTGGGTCTCCCGCGCGACGATGAACGGCGTCATCTCGGTCGACTTGGTGCGGACGTCTATGACGTCGTGGGAGGAGACCTGGTAGGACGGGATGTCGACCTTGTGGCCGTTGACCTGGAAATGGCCGTGGGCCACGAGCTGGCGAGCATGCCGGCGAGTCCGGGCGAAGCCGGCGCGGTAGACGACATTGTCGAGGCGCGCCTCGAGGATGGCCAGCAGGTTGTCGCCGGTCTTGCCCGCTCGACGGCTGGCCTCGACGTAGTAGCGCCGGAACTGCTTCTCCATGACTCCGTAGGTGAAGCGGGCCTTCTGCTTCTCACGCAGCTGCAGGAGGAACTCGCTCTCCTTGATGCGTCCGCGGCCGTGCATGCCGGGCGGGTAAGGACGCCGCTCGTACGCCTGATCGCCGCCGACGAGGTCCACGCCGAGGCGGCGGGACTTCTTCGTCATGGGGCCGGTGTATCGGGCCATGGGTGTTCGCTTCTCCTTCGGTGACCGGACTGCAGCGGTTTCGGCCGCGACAGCTGCGGGCGTCAGCCAGTGTGCGGGTCAGACCCGGCGCCGCTTGGGCGGGCGGCAACCGTTGTGCGGGGTAGGGGTGACGTCTTGGATGGTGCCGACCTCGAGCCCGACGGCTCCTAGCGATCGAATGGCCGTCTCCCGCCCGGAGCCCGGTCCCTTGACGAAGACGTCGATCTTCTTCATACCGTGCTCCATCGCCCGCCGCCCGGCCGCCTCGGCAGCCATCTGTGCGGCGTACGGGGTCGACTTACGCGAGCCCTTGAAGCCCACGGTGCCGGCGCTCGCCCATGCGATGACTGCGCCCGTGGGGTCGGTGAGCGTGACGATCGTGTTGTTGAACGTGCTCTTGATGTGGGCTTCGCCCACGACGACGTTCTTCTTCTCCTTGCGGCGCACTTTCTTGGCGCCGGCGGCCTGACGTGACCTTGGGGGCATTACGCGTTGCTCCTCACTGCTTACCTGGCCTTCTTCTTGCCGGCCACGGTGCGCTTGGGACCCTTGCGCGAGCGCGCATTGGTGCGCGTTCGCTGTCCACGGACGGGTAGGCCACTGCGGTGCCGGCGACCCTGGTAGCTACCGATCTCGACCTTGCGGCGGATGTCTGCGGTGACCTCACGGCGCAGGTCGCCTTCGATCTTGTAGTTGCCCTCGATCCAGTCGCGTAGCCGCACGAGCTCGTCGTCGCCCAGCTCGTGCACGCGCAGGTCAGGGCTGATGCCGGTCTGGTCCAGCGTCTGCAAGGCCCGGGTGCGACCGATGCCGAAGATGTAGGTGAGCGCGACCTCGAGCCGCTTGTCACGCGGCAGGTCGACGCCGACGAGGCGTGCCATCAGGCTGGTGTCCTTCCGAGAAACCGGGGCGAGGGGCGGGCGGGCATCAACGCATCAGCCCTGGCGCTGCTTGTGCCGGGGGTTGGCGCAGATCACCATGACCCGGCCGTGTCGCCGGATCACCTTGCACTTGTCGCAGATCTTCTTGACGCTGGGGTTGACCTTCACTGGGAACTGACCTTCATCGAGGAGCCTTCGGTTGGGTGTGCGTTCACTTGTAGCGGTAGACGATGCGCCCGCGGGTGAGGTCGTACGGCGAGAGCTCCACCACGACGCGGTCCTCGGGAAGGATCCGGATGTAGTGCTGGCGCATCTTGCCGCTGATGTGGGCGAGAACCTTGTGTCCGTTGGACAGCTCGACTCGGAACGTGGCGTTGGGCAGTGCCTCCACCACGGTGCCCTCGATCTCGATGACCCCTTCCTTCTTGGGCATATCCTCCGCAATCTCGTCGGTGTGTTGTCATGGCACTCGCGTGGGACCCCTCCGCACGCCCGACCCAGGTCGTCCGACGGACGCAAGGACGGTGGGCAGCCGCAGGGCAGCACGAACTGGTGGCCACACGAGGGCCGACGGGCAGTCTACGGCACAGCGCACAGCCGGTGCCAACTCGCGGCCCTCAGCCGACCCGGGCGGCCGCGACTGCACTCAGCTCGGCGAGCTTGCCGGCTCCACCGTCGAGCGCCGTCAGCACCCAAGGTCCCTTCTCGGTGCACGTGACGGTGTGCTCGAAGTGGGCGGCTGGCGCACCGTCGGAGCTGACCACAGTCCACTCGTCGGTGAGCACTCTCGTCCCCTTGTCACCGGCGATGACCATCGGCTCGACCGCTAGGGCCATCCCCTCGACGAGCCGTGGTCCGCGGCCCGGCCGGCCATGGTTGGGCACCGCCGGCGGCTGGTGCATGGCCGAACCGATGCCGTGCCCCACGTAGTCCTCGACGATGCCGTACTCACCTCGGGAGCGGATGGCGGCCTCGACGGCTGCCGAGATATCGCTCAACCGTCCGCCGAGACGGGCGGCGGCAAGCCCGTGCCACAGCGCCTGCTCGCAGACGTCCAGCAGCTCGCTGAGCTGATCGCTCACGTCTCCAACCGGGACGGTGACCGCCGCGTCACCGTGCCAGCCGTCCACGATCGCACCGCAGTCGATCGAGATGACGTCTCCCTCGTGGAGTACGAGGTCGCCGGGGATGCCATGGACGACCGCAGCGTTGACCGACGTGCAGATCGAGGCCGGGAAGCCGTGGTAGCCGAGGAACGACGGCACCGCGCCGCAGGCGCGGATGTTGGCCTCCGCGAGCGCGTCGAGCTCGCCGGTGGTCACGCCCGGCGCCACTGCTGCAGCAAGCAGCTCGAGCGTCTCGCCTACGACGAGGCCCGCCTGGCGCATAGCAGCGAGCTGATCTCGCGTCTTGAGCTCGATGCCCCGCTCGCGAAAACGGGGGGTCACGAGCCGACCGGGTGCGCGGAGCGCAACGCCACGATGGCGCGCTCGGTAACGTCCTCGACCGCCCCCGACGCTTGGATGCTGACCAGCAGCCCTCTCGAGGAGTAGTACCGCACCAGCGGCGCGGTCTGCTCGGCATAGACCTCCAGCCGTCGCCGGATCGTCTCGGGCTGGTCGTCGTCGCGCTGAAAGAGCTCCCCGCCGCAGTCGTCGCAGATGCCGGGGACGGCCGGGGGCTCGAACTCGACGTGCCACACGTGCCCGCAGCTGCGGCAGGTCCGGCGTCCGGACAGTCGCCCAACGACCTCGTCGTCGTCCACGGTCAGCTCGAGCACGGCCGTCAGTGGGTGCTGCAGCTCGTCGAGGATCTTTCCCAGCGCCTCGGCTTGCGGCACCGTGCGCGGGAACCCGTCGAGCAGGAAGCCGGCGTCCGCGTCCGGTTCGGCCAGCCGCTCGCGGACCATGGCGATGGTGACCTCGTCGGGCACCAGGTCGCCGGCGTCCATGTACTTCTTGGCCCGTACCCCGAGCTCGGTCTGCGCCGTCACATGCTTGCGGAAGATGTCGCCGGTGGAGATCTGGGAAACGTCGAACTTCTCCGCGATGAACTTGGCCTGGGTGCCCTTGCCCGAGCCCGGCGGACCCACCAGGACCGTGCGCATCAGCGGAGGAACCCCTCGTAGTTGCGCTGCTGCAGCTGGCTCTCGATCTGTTTCACCGTGTCGAGGCCGACGCCGACCATGATCAGGATCGAGGTGCCGCCGAACGGGAAGTTCTGGCTGGCATTGACCAGCACGAAGGCGATCAACGGGATGAGCGAGATCAGTCCCAGGTAGAGCGCCCCCGGCAGCGTGATGCGCGCCAGCACGTAGGCGAGGTACTCCTGGGTGGGGCGGCCGGCGCGGATGCCGGGGATGAAGCCGCCGTACTTCTTCATGTTGTCCGACACCTCGGCCGGGTCGAACGTGATGGAGACGTAGAAGTAGGTGAAGAAGATGATCAGCAGGAAGTACCCGAGCATGTACAGAGGGTGGTCACCTTGGACCAGGTTCTGGCTCACCCACTTTGCCCAACCGGCGTTCTGGTCGAAGTTGACGGCCAGCACCGGCAGGTAGATCAAGCTGGACGCGAAGATCACCGGGATGACGCCAGCCTGGTTGACCTTGAGCGGGATGTAGGTCGAGGACCCGCCGAACATCTTGCGGCCCACCATGCGCCGGGCGTACTGCACGGGAATGCGCCGCTGCGCCTGCTCGATGAAGATGACGGCGGCGATGATGACCAAGCCGACTGCCACGACGATGCCGAAGACGATCCATCCCTTCGACACCTTGATGTTCCACAGCTGGGTGGGGAACGACGAGATGATCGACGTGAAGATCAGGACCGACATGCCGTTCCCGATGCCGCGGTCGGTGATGAGCTCTCCGAGCCACATGACCATGCCCGTTCCGGCGGTCATCGTCACGACCATCATCAGCGTCGTGAACAAGTTGTTGTGCACCAGCAGCGGCAGGTCACAGGAGGGGAAGAGCTGGCCGCTTCGCGCGAGGGCGACGATGCTCGTCGACTGCAGGATTGCCAGCCCGATCGTCAGGTAGCGGGTGTACTGAGTGATCTTTGCCTGGCCGGCTTGGCCTTCCTTCTTCAAGGTCTCCAGACGAGGGATCACGACCGTCAGCAGCTGCAAGATGATGCTCGCCGTGATGTAGGGCATGATCCCGAGCGCGAAGACCGCGAGCTGCAGCAGCGCCCCGCCGGAGAACAGGTTGATCAGCCCGTAGACGCCCTGCTGGGTTGCCGGGTCCTTCAGGCAGGTGTTGACCGCGGAGACGCTGACGCCGGGGGTGGGCAGTACAGAGCCCAGTCGGAAGATGGCGATGATGAAGAGCACGAACAGCAGCTTGCGCCGCAGGTCGGGCGTTCGGAACGCGTTGGCGAAAGCGCCTAGCACCGGATCCTCCTGCTGCTCAGAGGTCCGTTACGGTACCGCCCGCAGCGACGATCTTGTCTCTGGCGGACGCCGAGAAAGCGTTCGCCGAGACGTTCACCGCCACTGGCAGCTCGCCGCTTCCCAGCACCTTCACGGGCAGGCCCTTACGCACCGCGCCGCGGGCGACGAGATCCTCGACGCTCACGTCCCCGCCTTGGGGGTAGAGCTGCGCCAACCGGTCGAGGTTGACGACCTGGTACTCGACGCGGAAGCGGTTGCGGAAGCCTTTGAGCTTGGGCAGCCGCATGTGCAAGGGCATCTGGCCACCCTCGAAGGCTGCCGAGACAGTGGTGCGAGCACCCGTGCCCTTGGTTCCCCTGCCTGCGGTCTTGCCCTTGCTGCCGACCCCGCGGCCGACGCGGGTCTTGGCGGTCTTGGCGCCCGGCGCCGGACGTAGATGGTGCACCTTGAGCGGCATCAGTCGACCTCCTCGACAGCGATCAGGTGCGGGATCGTCGCGATCATCCCGCGGATCTCGGGGCGGTCCTCCTTGACCACGACGTCGCCGATGCGCTTGAGCCCGAGTGAGCGAAGCGTCTGGCGCTGGTTGTCCTTGCAGCCGATCAACGAGCGTACCTGGCGAACCTTGAGCCGCCCCATCACGAAGTCGCCGCCGCTCGTGCTCGCAGCAGGGCAGCCGGAGCCACCTGCTCGACGGTCAGCCCGCGGCGCTTCGCCACGTCCTCTGGCTGTTCCAGCGACCGCAGCGCCGTCTCGGTCGCATGCACGATGTTGATCGCGTTGGACGAGCCGAGCGACTTGCTGAGTACGTCGTGGATACCGGCGCACTCGAGGACGGCCCGCACTGGGCCACCGGCGATGACCCCGGTCCCGGGAGCTGCGGGGCGCAGCAGTACGACTCCTGCTGCCTTCTCACCCTGCACCGGGTGCGGGATGGTGCCTTGGATGCGGGGGACCGCGAAGAAGTGCTTCTTGGCCTCCTCGACGCCCTTGGCGATCGCGGCGGGCACTTCCTTGGCCTTCCCGTACCCGACGCCGACCGTGCCGTCCCCGTCGCCGACGACGACCAGCGCGGTGAAGCTGAACCGCCGGCCACCCTTGACGACCTTGGCGACGCGGTTGATCGCGACGACACGCTCGAGGTAGGCGGTCTTGTCCCCGGCGCCTCTGCCGTCACGACCTCGACGGTCACCACCGGCACCGCCTGTGCGGCGCTGACCTCCGCTCATCTCGGGCTACCTGCTCTCTGCTGCGTGGACTTTCGGACCTTGCTGGTCTGGGGTGCGCTCACGGTGTTCAGAACCGCAACCCGGCGTTGCGGGCACCGTCGGCGAGCGCGGCGACCCGGCCGTGGTAGCGGTGACCCGCACGGTCGAACACAACCGTTGCCACTCCGGCGGCCTGCGCTCGCTCGGCAACGACCGCGCCGACGTGCTTGGCGCGAGCGCTCTTGTCGCCGTCGGCGGCGCGCAGCTCGGCCTCCATGGTGCTCGCGGCGGCCAGCGTGCGGCCCTGCGTGTCATCGACCACCTGGGCCGTGATGTGGCGGCTGGACCGGGTGACCACCAGGCGCGGGCGCTCGGCTGTTCCGTAGACGCGTTTGCGCCCGCGCCGTTGGCGACGCAGCCGGGACGCTGTCTTGGCGGCGGTGTGCTTGCCGCTTCTCAGTCCGACGCTCAACTCACTTACCAGCCTTTCCGACCTTGCGGCGAATCTGCTCTCCCGCGTAGCGAATGCCTTTGCCCTTATAGGGCTCGGGCTTGCGCAGCTTGCGGATGTTGGCCGCCACCTCACCGACTTGTTGCTTGTCGATGCCGTGGACAGCGAAGCGGGTGGGTGTCTCGACTGTGAACGTGACGCCGTCCGGTGCGGAGAACGTGATGGAGTGGCTGTAGCCCAGCGCGAACTCCAGCGTCGTGGGTCCCTTGGCGGTGACCCGGTAGCCGACCCCATAGATTTCGAGCCGCTTCTCGTAGCCGTCGGTTACCCCGGTGACCATGTTGGCGATCAGCGTCCGTGACAGTCCGTGCAGCGAACGACTCGTCCGTTCGTCGTCGGGCCGCGCGACGCTGAGGGTGCCGTCGTCGGAGCGTACGACCTCGATCGGCGGTGCGAGCGTATGCGAGAGCTGGCCCTTGGGTCCCTTGACCGTGACGGTGCGCCCGTCGATGG
Organism: Nocardioidaceae bacterium; assembly: GCA_035296085.1. GTDB lineage: Bacteria > Actinomycetota > Actinomycetes > Propionibacteriales > Nocardioidaceae > DATHBP01. The sequence continues at coordinate 21,502 of DATHBP010000178.1, forward strand.
CGACGTCGACCGCCGACGGGACGGGAACGGGGAGCTTGCCGATGCGCGACATTGCCGAGACCTCCGTTACCAGACGTAGGCGAGGACTTCTCCGCCTACGCCCTTCTGCTTGGCCTGCCGGTCGGTGAGCAACCCTTGCGATGTCGAGATGATCGCTACGCCGAGGCCGCCGAGCACCTTCGGCATAGCGGTCGCCTTGGCGTACACGCGAAGGCCGGGCTTGGAGATACGGCGGATGCCAGCGATGGAGCGTTCGCGGCTCGGGCCGTACTTGAGGTCGACCACGAGCGTCTTGCCGATGCTGCCCTCGGGCGGGTCCTCGACGCGCCAGCCAGTAATGAAGCCCTCCTGCACGAGGATCTCGGCAACGCCCGCCTTGAGCTTGCTGAACGGAATCCGGACCTCCTCATGGAAGGCCTGGTTGGCGTTGCGCACCCGGGTGAGCATGTCGGCGATGGGATCGGTCATCGTCATGGGACGAGGGCCTCTTTCTGGTCGCGGTTTCGCCCGCTCGACATCGCGGGCGACCTGCGCTCGGTGGAAGGAATGGGTTACCAGCTGCTCTTGGTTATGCCGGGCAGCTCACCGCGGTGGGCCATCTCCCGGAAACAGATCCGGCACAGGCCGAACTTGCGGTAGACGGCTTTCGGCCGGCCGCAGCGCTGACAGCGAGTGTAGGCACGCACCTTGAACTTCGGTTTGCGGCTGGCTTTGACGACCAGCGCGGTCTTTGCCACGGTCAGGACTCCTTGAAGGGAAAGCCGAGGGACCGAAGGAGCGAGCGCCCCTCCTCGTCGGTGGTAGCAGTCGTAACGACGGTGATGTCCATGCCCCGGGAACGGTCGATCTTGTCCTGGTCGATCTCATGGAACATCACCTGCTCGGTGAGCCCGAACGTGTAGTTGCCTCGACCGTCGAACTGGCGAGGTGAGAGTCCGCGGAAGTCGCGGATCCGTGGCAGTGCCAGCGCGAGCAACCGGTCGAGGAACTCCCACATCCGGTCACCACGCAACGTCACGTGCGCGCCGATGGGCATGCCCTCGCGCAGCTTGAACTGCGCGATCGACACCCTGGCCCGCGTCACGCTCGGGCGCTGACCCGTGATCACGGTAAGGTCACGGACCGCGCCCTCGATGAGCTTGGAGTCGCGCGCGGCCTCTCCGACGCCCATGTTGACGACGATCTTGGTGAGCGCCGGTACCTGCATCACGTTGGCGTAGCCGAACTCCTCGAGCAACGCCGGCACCACCTGGTCGCGATAGCGCTGCTGCATCCGGGGCGCGGTGCGCTCCGGACGTGTCTCTGTGGCGGTCATCAGATCTCCTCACCGGTTCGTTTGGCGATCCGGACGCTGCGGTGCGCTGTGTAGGTCGAGCCGTCTGGTCGACGCTTGGTCACCTCGTCGCGACGAAAGCCAAGCCGGGTGGGCACCCGCTTGCCGTCCACCTCAGCGACGAGCATGACGTTGGAGACGTGCACCGGCGCCTCCTGGGTGACGATGCCGCCGGTCGTCCCGGCTCTCCCACCGGCGTTGATGACCTTGGTGTGCCGCTTCACCCGGTTGACACCCTCGACGATGACCCTGCCGCGCTCGGGGAGCACCGCGATCACCTTGCCTTCGGCACCCTTGTCCTTGCCGGCGAGCACGCGGACCGTGTCACCCTTCTTGATGTTCAGGTTGCCTGCCATCTACAGCACCTCCGGGGCGAGCGAGATGATCCGCATGTAGCGCTTTTCGCGCAGCTCACGGCCGACGGGGCCGAAGATGCGCGTGCCCCGCGGCTCGCCGTCGGCACGCAGGATCACCGCCGCGTTCTCGTCGAAGCGGATGTAGGAACCGTCATGGCGGCGCCGCTCCTTCACCGTGCGTACGATCACCGCCCGGACAACCTCGCCCTTCTTGACGTTGCCACCAGGGATGGCGTCCTTGACCGTGCCGACGATCACGTCGCCGATACCGGCGTAGCGTCGGCCGGAGCCGCCGAGGACGCGGATGCACAACAGCTCCTTGGCCCCGGTGTTGTCGGCGACTTTGAGCCGCGACTCCTGCTGGATCATCGTGAGTTCTCCTACTCGGCCTTGTCGAGCACTTCGACCACGCGCCAGCGCTTGGTCGCCGACAACGGCCGGGTCTCCATGATCAGGACGCGGTCACCGACGCCGCACTGGTTGGTCTCGTCGTGCGCCTTGAGCCTGTTCGTACGCCGCATGACCTTGCCGTAGAGGGCGTGCTTGACACGGTCCTCGACGACGACGACCACGGTCTTGTCCATCTTGTCGCTGAGGACGAGACCCTCCCGCATCTTGCGTGGGCCCCGCTGCACGGTCGCACTACCGCCTTCCGTCGCTGTCTGCATTGGCTCTCCAGCCGCCTTCGTGGGCTCGGTCATGACGCACCCTGCTCTTGTGACGGGGGCTGCTCGGTTGCGGCGGCCTCGTCGTCGTCGGTCTCGTCGCCGTAGTTCTCGGTGATGCCGAGCTCACGTTCGCGAAGGATCGTGTAGATGCGGGCGATCTCCCGGCGGACCAGGCGCAACCTGCCGTGGCTTTCCAGCTGACCGGTGGCGGACTGGAAGCGCAGGTTGAACAGCTCCTCCTTGGCCTGGCTCAGCTTCTCGGCCAGCTCCTTGTCCACGCT
>DATHBP010000179.1:0-12443 GCA_035296085.1 Nocardioidaceae bacterium
CCGACGAGCTCGTGGCCGATGCGGTGCGGCTCCTCGGTGTCCACCACCCCGCGGTAGGGCCACAGGTCCGAGCCACACACGCAGCTCGCGACGACGCGTACGACCGCGTCACCGGGGTGCTGCACCGTGGGGTCGGGAACCTCCTCGAGGCGGATGTCGCGGGGGCCGTAGATCATCGTGGCTCGCATCAGCTGGCGTCCTTTTCGGCTGGGTGGTCGGTCAGGCTCAGCGCGTCGGCGGCCAGTACGACGACGAACAACAGGAACGTGATGACGTGGACGGCGGTGCACCACAGGCACAGTGCACCGATGACGTGGAACTCGACGTAGACGAGGTAACAGACCATGGCCATGCCGGAGACGACGCCGGCCAGCCGCGCCCAGCGCAGCACCGGCGAGGCACTGCGCCAAGCCCGCGGCGTACACAGCAACGTCATGGCCGCGTAGTAGAGGAGGCCCGACAAGGCCACGGGCAAGAAGCCGAAGAGCATCGCCTGAGGGCTGCTCGTGACCTTGACGCAGTTGACGACGCCGGTGTCGGGGCACGACAGCACCGTGGCCGTGTTGTAGTGGTCGATCGTCAGGTAGAGCGAGACGCCCAGCCCGGCCAGGCACAGCAGCAGCGACGCCGTGGCCGCCCACGCCGGTGGTTCCCGGCCGGGCGGCGCGCCGGTGGCGAGCGTGGCCGAAGCGCTCCCGCTAGCCGCCATTCGCCGGTGCTTGACTATCGAGCTGGGCTTGCAGGTCGGAGATGAGCGGCGTGTCGCAGACGTCGGCAGGCTGGCCGTCGGTCAGCTTGCAGAGGGTGGCGGTGATCGTGTTAGCCGCACCATTGACCGCCTGGGACACCGGGTCATTCGGGTCGGACAGCGAGTCGGCGATCTCCGTCAGTGACTTGCCCTGCAGGACCGTCGGGTCAAACTGCGAGCCGCTGATTGTGTACCTGCCGGCGAAGTCGATGAAGGGGAAGCCCTGCTGTCCGCCGGTGAGCGTCGTGAACTCCTGCTGCTCGGTTGCTGTGAGTGTGTCGAGCTCGCCGTAGCTGTCGCCCTCGCGCTTGTTGGTGGCGAGCTCCTTGCCGACGAAGGCGAGGTGGTCGCTGTCATAGCTGGCGCCGGAGAAGCTGAATGTCGGTGTGTTGGGGAACACGTCGTCGGCGGCAGAGGTCGTTGCGCCGAGATCGGAGAACTCGCCGAAGTGGCTCAACGCCACGACCATAGGCCAGCGCTCCGCTGCGCAGTAGGGGCAGTACTCCGCGCCGATGTAGAGCACCAGCGGCTTGCCGTCTGCGCTGAGCGCCCGGCCCTCAACCGGCTGCGGGAGCCCGGTAGTGCCGCCGAGACCGACCTCAGCGAGCGTGCTGGCCGGGACCGTGGTGGCTGCCTCGACCACGCTGGCAGGCAGGTCGGTAGCAGCCGGCGCGGTTGGGTCGGACTTGCCGAGCCCACCGATCACGATGGCGGCGATCACAGCGAGGACGACGAGCGAGGTGATGCCGATGATCGTCAGCTTGCGCCGCTGCTCAGTGTGCTGCTGCGCGGCACGCATCTCCTCCACCTTGCTGCGCGCCGTTTCCTGTCGGGTACGACGGCGCTGTGCGTTCGACTGCGCCACGCTGCTTCTCCTTGACTGAGGATGCGAGCTGCCAGCCTATGCGAGCCCCCGTGCGCCACCGGGGGCGCCGGTGACTAGGTCAGTGGCTTGCTGAAGAAGACGCGTTTCAGACCGTGCTCGGGCCCCCGATGGGTCTCGGTGTAGCCCCGCCGCGCGTAGTAGCGCAGGTTCTCCGTCATGAGCTCATGGGTGTAGAGCCGCATCTCGGTCACGTGCATCGCCCGGGCTTGACGCTCTGCCAGCGCCAGCATCTCCCCGCCCAGGCCCGAGCCCTGTCGGTCCGGATCGACGGCGAGGTTCTCGATGAGCAGGTGGTCCGCTGCGGGCTCGAGCACCAGCAGAGCGACGATTCGGCCCCCCTCTTCGGCTACCCAGGCGTGTCCCCCGGCGACCGCCGCGTCGTAGTCGGCGGTCATCGGCATGGGCTCGCGGCCGATCCGCGGCACGTAGTGCTGATAGGCGGCTCGCGCCAGCTCACGCATCGGCGCGGCGTCGTCCGCCCTGGCCGGCCGCAGTGTCGGGTGCGCCCCGGCCGGGCCTGGCTCGGACTCTCGCAAGCGGCCTCCTCAGCAACCCAGCGGTGCGAGTCTGCCAGGAGTCTCCGGCTCGTCGACATGGCTGCGCGGCGGCGGCCGGTAGCCGTAGCCGTCGCGGCGGATCTCACGAAGCAGGCCGATCCCCAGCAGGGCGAGGCCGGCGGTTAGGGCGAGTACTACGAGGATGATGGTCATGGCAGTAATTCTCGCTCCGGTGCTATGCTGCCAACGAGTGGCAGTAATGCCAACCTACGTCGATTTTCAGCCAACACGGAGGAGACCTTTGCTCGGCAACGTGGCTGTGCTCGTCTATGACGGCGTAGCACCCTTTGAGCTCGGTGTCCTGTGTGAGGCCTGGGGTGTGGACCGCAGCGACGACGGCGTGCCGGTGTTCGACTTCGCCGTGTGCGCCCCACGGCCTGGCCGGGTCTCGACGACAGCCGGGTTCGACCTGCACGTCTCCCATGCGCTGGACCGGGTGGCGGAGGCCGACCTGGTAGCTGTGCCGGCCATGCCTCGAGATCGAGACGTCCCTCCTGCCGTACTTGACGCCCTGCGCGAGGCCGAAGGCCGGGGAGCCAGGGTGCTGTCCGTCTGCACCGGAGCGTTCGTCCTTGGCCTGGCCGGCCTGCTCGACGGGCGTCGGTGCACGACACATTGGCGCTACTCCGCTGAGCTCGCCGCTCGCTTCCCGAAGGCCCACGTCGACCCCGACGTGCTGTACGTCGACGCCGACCCGGTGATCACCAGCGCTGGTTCGGCCGCAGGCCTCGACGCCTGTCTGCATCTGCTGCGCAAGGAGTTCGGTGCCCAGGTCGCCGGCATGGTTGCGCGCGGGATGGTGGTGCCTCCGCACCGCGACGGAGGGCAGGCCCAGTTCATCCGTACGCCGCTGCCCGAGGTGAGCGCAGACACTCTTGCCCCGCTGCTGGACTGGCTCCGCGAGCACCTCGACGAGCCGTTGAGTGTCGCCCAGCTGGCCGCGCGCACCCACATGTCCCCCCGGACGTTCGCCCGGCGCTTCCGCGACGAGACCGGCACGACGCCGCACCAATGGCTCACCCACCAACGCGTCCTGCTGGCCGAGCGGCTTCTCGAGGAGACGCCGCTTCCGGTGGACGCCGTGGCCAGCCGAACCGGTTTCGGCAACGCGGCAACGCTGCGTCACCACTTCACCCGCGCCCGGAGTACGACCCCGCAGGCCTACCGCCAGTCGTTCGGGTGCGACCGCAAGGCGAGCGGGGGTTAGGTGTACGACTCCGGCCTGTGGGCATGCCCTGGGGGCAGCATGACCGCAGCCCAAGGCTGACCAGCCGACGGCTGCTCGGACGGAGGGTGCACGCATGCCCGAGCGGAGCTGGCGCCCACTGTTTCGCAACCCGCGGTCGACCATCACCAAGGTGCTGCGCAGCCCTGCCTTCGTGCACTCCCGCGAACGGGCAGGAGCCATCATCGGCGAGCCGGTCGCGCTGCGAGATCTCGCCGACGCCGTCGATGGACTGGACCACGCCAGTGCTCCGCTGTCTGCCATCGCCGACCGGGTGCAGGCGGCCGTACGGTTCCTTCGCTCGAAGGCCGACGCGATCGACGCGGCTGGCGCCAACACTGGCGCAGGTGCCGCTTCGAGGACGCCTGTCTCGTCGCGCTCGCAAGCCGGGCAGGCCGCCAGCGACGCGCATTCGGCGGCCGGTTCCGCGGCACGCGAGCGGCTGGTCGTCGCCGCTCTGCTCTACCTCGTGACGCCGGTCGACCTCGTTCCTGACTTCCGCGCCGGCGGCTATCTCGACGACGTGGTGTTGCTGAGCTGGGTGTTCGGCGCGGCCGCCCAGGAGCTCGAGCCGTTCGTCGACTCGGAAGACGGCAGTTGACGGCCGTGGTCGATCAGCGGCGACGGGTCGTGCTCACCGGCGCTGCCGGTGCGATCGGCAGCGCTATCGCCCCGCAGCTGAGCACTCGCTGGGACCTGCAGCTGACCGACGCGCGGTCGGGCGGTGCAGTCCAGCAGCTCGACGTCGCCGACCTGCACTCCTGTCGGGCCGCCTTCGCCCGCGCCGACGCGGTCGTGCATCTCGCCGCCATACCCGATCCGCATGCCACCTGGGACCAGCTGCTGCCGGCGAACGTGGTCGGCGCTCACCACGTGGTACAGGCCGCGATGGACTGCGGCGTACGCCGGCTGGTCCTGGCGAGCAGCCTGCAAACGGTGTCGGCGTACCCGGCTGGACGGCAGGTGCGCACCGCTGACGCACCGAGACCAGCCAACCTGTACGGCGCGACCAAGGCGTGGCTCGAGGCTCTCGGCGCCTGGGCGGCGAGCTCGTCGGACACCTCCGTCGTCGCACTGCGTATCGGCTTCTTCGCCGAGGCGCCGCCGGTTGGTCCAGGTGCAACGGCTCGTGACCGTGCCGCCTGGCTCAGTCCCCGAGATTGCGCAGAGCTCGTCCGGGCGGCGGTCGAAGCCGAAGGCGTTTCGTGGGCGGTGGCAAACGGCATCTCGGCCAATCGCTACCGCCACGCTGACCTGTCCGATGCCGAGCTGCTGCTCGGTTACCGACCTGTCGACGACGCCTGGGCTGCCGGTTGAGGCGGCTGGCGCGACCCACCCTCGCCGCTGCTGTCATTTCCGCCAAGTTGTCAGGCCGTCGACGGCCTATGCGCCGACTAGGGCCTGACAACTTGATGGTGCGGCGGTTCCGGCTCGGGTCGAGTGGCGTTGACGTACGTCGCACACCGCCCGGTGCGTTGACCGGACTTCCCGAAACACCGCCTGCAACAAGGAAGCGGTGCGGCGCCGAGGGCACCGCACCGCTCTCCAGTCTGTCGCAAATCTCAGGGGGTGGGGTCGGCGTACGTGCCCCCGAAGATGTCGGTGTCGCCGAAGGAGTTGCCACCACCTTGTGGGCACTCTTGGTTCGGCCCGGGCCTCAGCTCGGTCGAGTGAGTGTTGGGCACCTCCGATGCGCCGAGGCGGTCTCGGGCTCGGTCTCCCACGATGGGCTCGGTAGCTCCACTGAGCACATCCTCCACGAACGCGGCGCGGTACCGGTTGATCGGCCCGCAGACCGCAGCGTTCCGGGCGTCGTTCCACACCGCTGACCCGGCATCGCGAGTAGCGACTGCGTAGTTGTAGTCGCCAAGGAACTCTGCGGTCAGACCGTTGGCACTCGATCCACGCGCGTCGCCGATCTCGCCACGGTGCAGCGACATCCAGTTTCCGTTCGGCCGGACGTAGTTGACGACCCCGAGCATCCGGCGCGGTGACGTGGTGTCGTTGCGCCATGGGTCGAGGAACGCGTTGTAGACGACATACACGTCGCCGCCGTCGGGTGCGATCGCCACGGCCGGCTGGTTGGCTCGGTCGCCGGCCGCCGACACCACATCCGGAGCGGTGTATCTGGTGCCACCGTTCATGGACCTGATCAGGTAGGCCTTCTCCCGGTTCGTGCCGGCGCGGTCGTCCGACCAGGTGATGACGATCTTGTCGGTCGCGTCCCGTCCGCTGGGAGCACCGTTGGCGATGTCCATGCTTGGGAACGTGTTCGTGCGCGCGCCGGCGATGCCGTCGATGGTGTAGCGGCCCTGTGCAGGGTCGAGCTGACCTATGCCGGTGTGCGTCTGGATGATGCGCGGGCGCTCGAACATCCGGCCGCCGTCGAAGGACCTGGTCTGGTAAAAGACGTCTGTGCCAAGGCGCTTGCTGTAGCCGTCGAAGATCACGTAGACGACGCCCTCGGAGTCGGTGCGAATCGTGCAGCCCTGCCGCCCGCCTGTCTGCGCATTGTTGGTGGCAGCAGTGAGCTGCCGAGTCCGCCAGGTGTCGCCACCATCGGACGAGCGAGCAAAGAGAACCGGCTCCGAGCCAGCGACCCCGCGGAAGCCGACGTTGCAGACGTAGACGTTGCCGAAGTGACGGCTCGACGCTGCGTTGTCGGCCCAGATCTGCTCCTTGTCGCTGAACAACGCGGAGTTCTGCCTGGTGACGACGACTGGCTCTTTCCACGCGCTGTTTCGCCCGGCTGCGGCAGCACGCAGGTGGTCAGTGCGAGACACGGCGATGGCACCGGGACCCCGGAAACCCTGCCGTCCAGGGAAGTTGGTGGCGATGTTGGCGTAGTACAGCCGCTGACCGTTGCGCCAGGAGAAGTGGCCGCGAGCATCCGGGACCGGGCCGAACGCGAGCTCAGGGTCGCCGTTGGAAACCATGTCGTTCTCGTAGTAGTGCGGAAGCGTTCCGATCGGTCCCACCGTCGGCTCGCAGAGCGCAGTGTCGGGGGTGTCCGTGCGGCAGTTGGCGTTCCGAGCCGTGTAGCCGGTGTAGGTCGGCTGGATCCAGGTCGCTCCGCCGTCACGTGAGAACTGCACACCGGAGAGCCCCACTCCGGGAGTGAACGGACAGTCGATGTCGAGACCGGCGTAGCAGCGCTCCAGGTCGATGTTGTCGTTCGCACCGGCGGCGAGCAGGTGGGGATGGACCGGGTTGACTGCCAGTCCCGGCTCGTTTTGCTTGTTGTGCGAGAAGAAGCGGTCATCGCTGCCGACGGTCACTTCTGAGTCTGCGGGTGTTGCGGCTGTCGCGGCGGTTTGCATGCCAAGACATGTCACCCCCGCCGCAGCGAGCGCGATGGCCTTTCGACGAAATTGCACAGGGTCTCCTTCTGTCCCCGGTCCCCCGGCGACGGCTGGGTAGGAAAGCAACCCGTGGCAATCCATCTGGGCTGTTAGCGCCAATAAAGTGTCAAAACCGTCAGAGAGCAAGCATTCCTGGACTATTTGACTTTGTGTATGTCCTCTGTGTCCTAGCGTGCCTGGATCTCCCGGTCCGCGAACCGCCGAAGGCTAGGGTCCCGGGGAGGACGACCAGCCACGGGTTCGTCTCGGGAGCGGCAAGGGGGATCATGCGGGCATGACGAGTCCGCCGTCGGGGACGGTCACGATGCTGTTCTCCGACATCGAGGGTTCGACGCTGTTGCTGTCTCGGCTGGGCGACCGCTACGCCGAGGCCCTCGACGGTCAGCGATCGATCCTGCGGGACGCCTGGAGCCGTTCGGGCGGCCACGAGATGGGCACCGAGGGCGACAGCTTCTTCGTCGTCTTCGAACGTGCCCGCGACGCCGCGGCCGCAGCGATCGACGCACAGCGCCGACTGGCCACCCACGAGTGGCCGAGCGACGAACAAGTACGCGTCCGGATGGGCCTGCACACCGGCGAACCGGTCGCCCACGGCGACGGCTACGTCGGCATGGACGTGCACCGCGCCGCCCGGGTCGCCGGAGTCGCGCACGGCGGGCAGGTGGTCCTCACCGACGCCACCAGCCGGCTGATCGCCAGCGCGCTCCCGGACGGGGCAAGGCTGGACGACCTCGGCCAGCACCAGCTCAAAGACTTGGCCGTCCCAGAGCACCTGTTCCAGCTAACCGCCGACGGGGCGGACGGCGAGTTCCCACCGCTGCGCAGCTTGGGTACCGCCGCGGGTCTCCCCCTACAACCCACGCCCCTGCTGGGGCGGGACGAGGTTCTGGCCCGGGTCGTGGCACTGCTGGCCGCTCCCGACGCTCGGCTGATCACGCTCACCGGACCCGGTGGCTCGGGCAAGACCCGGCTCTCGGTTGCGGCCGCGGCGGAAGTAGGCGACGCCTTCGCGGACGGTGTGCACTTCATTCCTTTGTCTGGTGCCACCTCGGCGGAGTCCATGTGGATCGCCTTGGCCGAGGTGCTCCTGCAGCCGGGAGTCTCGCGTAGCCGGGACCAGCTGCTCGCGCAGGTGGCTCACCAAAGGCTGCTGCTCGTGCTGGACAACCTCGAGCAGATCCCCGACGCCGACCGAGTGGTGGCGGACCTGCTCGCCGCGGCCGCGGGCGTTACCGTGCTGGCGACGTCACGCCGGCCCCTGCACCTGCGGTTTGAGCACGACGTAGCTGTGCCTCCCCTGTCCCTCCGAGGCGACCGACATGAGTCACCGTCGGCCGCAGTTCAGCTGTTCTGTCTGCATGCTCAGATGGTGCGGTCCTCCTTCGAGCTGGACGGCGCCGCCGCCGATGCGGTCGCCGCCATCTGCGCACGGTTGGACGGCTTGCCGCTGGCGATCGAGCTCGCGGCTGCCCGGAGCCGGCTGCTGTCCCCGGCGGCGCTACTCGCCCGGTTGGACGCGACCTGGGGATCGCCTACTGCGGCCGACCGGCCGGAGCGGCACCGCACGCTGCGCGACACGATCGCCTGGAGCCATGACCTGTTGACTCCCAAGCTTCAAGTCGTGTTCCGCCGCCTCGGCGCGTTCGCCGGCCCAGCCGACCTGGACGCGGTGCAAGCGGTGTGCAGCCCCGATCTCGACCCACTGGACGCGATCGCCGAGCTCGCGGATGCCTCCCTCGTCCAGGTGGTCGACGGCCTCGACAACGAGCCGCGCGTTGGCCTGCTGCAAACCGTGCACACGTACGCGCGTGAGCGGCTCGTCGAAAGCGGCGAGCTCGACGAGACACAGGAGCGCCACGCGCGCCACTTCCTCCAGCTGGCGGAGACCGTGGCTCCGCTGCTGCACTCCCCCCGGCAGCTGGTCGCCGCTGAACGCTTGTCCGCCGTCGCTGACGACCTGGAGGCTGCCCTCGACTGGGCGCTGCGACCCGGCGAGCCGCCTCCGCCGCCCGACCGCGCCGCCCTGGGACTGCACCTTGTGGCCGCGCTCTGGTGGTACTGGACGGCGAACGGGCGCGTGCATGAGCGTCGACGCTGGTGCGAACGCGCCATCGAGGTCGCCCCCGACGGCGACAGCCCGGCGAAGGCAGCGACCCTGCACGCACTCGAGCTGCAGAACTCTCACGTCACGAAACCCGATGCCGGACTGCCGCGGGCTCGGTTGGAAGAGGCGTTGGCGATGTACCAGCGTCTTGGGGACTTGAGCGGCATGTCGGATGTGGCCAACACTCTCGCCCAGTTGTACGGCAGGCTCGGCGACACCGCCCGGGCACGCGAGCTCTTCGAGCATTCCGTCGGCTGGGCGCTCGAAGCCGGCGACGACAGCAGACGTGCGTCAGCGCTGCACTACTTCGCCGACCGGCTGTATGACGACGGGGAGGTAGAGCGGTCGGTCGCCATGATCGAGGAGGGTCGAACTCTCGCCCGCAAGAACGGTGACGAACGCGATGCCCTGCGCTTCGACCTCGACTTGGCAAACGTGCACCTCTGGCAGGGCAACACCGTTCAGGCGCAGGACCAGCTGTACGACCTGCTCGCCGGTGCGCTACGTGTGCGGGAACCCGTCCTGAGCTCGCACGTCGTAGGCAGCTTCAGTTATCTGTTCGAGCTGCTCGGCGACGGCGAGCGGGCCGCCCGGCTGAACGCGGCCTGGGACAAGATCTGCGTGGACTTCGGTTGGTTCGACCACGAGTACGTCCCGCCGGAGGAGGACATCCAGCGAACGAACGCTCTGCGCGACTCCATCGGCGCGGAGGCCTGGCAGCGTGGCCAAGACGAGGGAAGTTCCTGGTCGGTTCAAGACGCGCTGGCGTACATCGCGCGCACCACTCCCGGCAGCCATCAAGACCACAGGCTCGGCTGAGGCATGCGGGCATGACAGGTCCGCCGTCGGGGACGGTCACGATGCTGTTCTCCGACATCGAGGGTTCGACGCTGTTGCTGTCTCGGCTGGGTGACCGCTACGCCGAGGCCCTCGACGGTCAGCGGTCGATCCTGCGGGATGCCTGGGACCGGTCAGGTGGCTATGAGATGGGCACCGAGGGCGACAGCTTCTTCGTCGTCTTCGAACGTGCCCGCGACGCGGCGGCCGCAGCGATCGACGCACAGCGCCGACTGGCCACCCACGAGTGGCCGAGCGACGAGCAAGTACGCGTCCGGATGGGCCTGCACACCGGCGAACCGGTCGCCCACGGCGACGGCTACGTCGGGATGGACGTGCACCGCGCCGCCCGGGTCGCTGGGGTGGCGCACGGCGGGCAGGTGGTGCTCACCGATGCCACCAGCCGGTTGGTCGCCGGTGCGCTGCCAGACGGGGCCAGGCTGGACGACCTCGGCCAGCACCGGCTCAAAGACTTGGCCGTCCCGGAGCACCTGTTCCAGCTGACCATCCAGGGGATCGGGAACGGCTTTCCGCCACTGCGCAGCCTGGGAACGGCGTCCGGACTGCCACCCCAGCTCACTCCGCTCGTCGGCAGAGAAGAGCAGCTCGCCGGGGTTGTGGCAATGCTGGCCGCTCCCGATGTCAGGCTGATCACTCTCACCGGACCCGGCGGCTCGGGCAAGACCCGGCTCTCAGTTGCGGCAGCAGCGGCAGTGGGCGACGCGTTCGCGGACGGTGTGCACTTCATTCCCTTGTCTGGTGTTACCTCGGCGGAGTCCATGTGGATCGCCTTGGCCGAGGTACTCCTGCAGCCGGGGGTCTCGCAAAGCCGCGACCAGCTGCTCGTGCAGGTAGCTCACCAACGGCTGCTGCTCGTACTCGACAACCTCGAGCAGATCCCCGGCGCCGATGGTGTCGTGGCAGACCTCCTCGGCTCTGCCACCCGCATCACCGTGCTCGCCACCTCGCGCCGACCGTTGCATCTGCGCGGCGAGCACGACGTTGCTATCCCGCCCCTCGCGCTGCAACCAGAGGGGGATGTGCAACGGTCCGCCGCGGTGCAGCTGTTCTGTCTGCATGCGCAGATGGTGCGGTCCTCCTTCGAGTTGGACGACGCCGCCACCGATGCGGTCGCCGCCATCTGCCGGCGGTTGGACGGCCTGCCGTTGGCGATCGAGCTCGCGGCTGCCCGGAGCCGGTTGCTGTCCCCGGCGGCGCTACTCGCCCGGCTGGACGCAACCTGGGGTTCACCGTCGGCTGCTGATCGGCCGGAGCGGCACCGCACCCTGCGCGACACGATCGCCTGGAGTTATGAGCTGTTGCCGCCCGCGCTCCAAGTCGTGTTCCGCCGCCTCGGCGCGTTCGCCGGCCCAGCCGACCTGGACGCCGTGCAGGCGGTGTGCAGCCCCGATCTGGACCCGCTGGACGCGATCGCCGAGCTGGCGGATGCCTCCCTTGTCCAGGTGGTCGACGGCCTCGACAGCGAGCCGCGCGTTGGCCTGCTGCAAACCGTGCGGACGTTCGCACGGGAGCGGCTCGCCGAAAGCGGCGAGCTCGACGAGACGCAGGAGCGCCACGCGCGCCACTTCCTCCAGGTGGCGGAGACGCTCGCCCCACAGCTGCACTCACCACGGCAGCTGACCGCGACCGAACGGTTGACCGCCGTCGCCGACGACCTGGAGGCGGCTCTCGACTGGGCGCTGCGACCCGGCGGCGAGCCTCCACCGCCCGACCGGGCGGCCCTGGGGTTGCGACTCGTGGCCAACCTGTGGTGGTACTGGACGGCGAACGGGCAGCGGGTCACGCGCCGTCGTTGGTGCGAACGCGCCATCGAGGTCGCCCCCGACGGCGACAGCCCGGAGAAGGCCGCCACCTTGCATGCGCTCGAGCTCCAAAACTCGTGGGCGGAGAAACCCGACCTCGGCCTTCCGTTGGCCCGAACGGAAGAGGCGCTAGCGATCTATCAACGCCTCGGCGACCTCGGCGGGATGTCTGAGGTGGCCAGCACCTTGGCTCAGCTTTGGGTCGAAGTCGGCGACATCGGACGCGCCCGCGAGCTCTACGAGCGCGCCGTCGCCTGGGCGTTGGAGGGAGGGGACGACGCGCGGCGCCTGTCGGCGATTTCCTACTTCGCCGGACTCCTCTACGACGAGGGGGAGGTCGATGAGGCGATCGCCCTGCTCGAGGAAGGTCGCGATCTTGCGCGCACGACGGGGGACGAACGTGACGCCCTCCGCATTGCCCGGCTGCTGGCATTCGTGCTTCTCGACCAGGGCAGGACCGCCGAGGCGCACGACCTGCTGCATCAGCTGGTTCCGGACGTGATGCGGGTGCGGGAGCCCATGCTGAGCACCATGGTCGTGGGCGTTTTCGTCGACCTCTTCGTTGCACTCGGCGACGCAGAGAGAGTCTCCCGACTCCAGGCCGCCTACGAGACCCTTGGCTACGCCATCGGATGGGAGTCCCGATTCGTTCTGCCAGCCGATGCGGACAAGCAGCGACAGGACGCTCTCCGCGACGCCTTGGGGGCCGAAGCGTGGGAGAGGGGTCGAGCGGAGGGGGCTTCTTGGTCGGCACAAGAGACGTTGACCTACATCGCAGGTACCGCCCCGGTGCGTTGACCGGACTACCCTCGCAACGTGCTAGCGGCTGGGGTCGTGCTGGCGGGCGGACGCTCGTCGCGCATGGGCACGTCCAAAGCAGGGCTTGCCTGGCACGGCTCGA
>DATHBP010000180.1:0-3776 GCA_035296085.1 Nocardioidaceae bacterium
CAGCCGGGCGGCACGCTCGTACTCCTGCGCAGCCGCCGCCGCGCGCATCTGCGCCTGCAGTCGCTTGACGTACGCCGTCGTCTGTCCGGCGAGGAACGCGCAGAAGTCCTCGACGATCTCGCGGTGCTCTTCGGCGCCGACGCGCCCGACGCACGGGGCGGCGCACTTGCCGATGTAGCCGAGCAGGCAGGGGCGGCCGATCTGCTCGGACCGCTTGAACACGCCCGCGGAGCACGACCGCATCGGGAACACCCGCAACAGCAGGTCGACGGTCTCGCGGATCGCCCAGGCGTGGGCGTACGGCCCGAAGTAGCGGACGCCTTTGCGCTTGGGCCCGCGCCCGACCATGACCCGTGGGAACTCCTCGTTGAGCGTGACGGCCAGCCACGGGTAGGACTTGTCATCGCGGTACTTGACGTTGAAGCGTGGGTCGAACTCCTTGATCCAGGAGTACTCCAGCTGCAGTGCCTCGACCTCGTTGGCGACCACCGTCCAGTCGACGGACGCCGCGCTGGCGACGAGGGACTGGGTGCGCGCGTGCAGGTTGGCGGTGTCCTGGAAGTAGGACGATAGTCGGGAGCGCAGGCTCTTGGCCTTCCCGACGTAGACGACGCGGCCGCGGGCGTCGCGGAAGCGGTAGACCCCCGGGGCGTCGGGTATCGAACCCGTCGCCGGTCGGTACGTCGCCACGGAAGCCACCCTGCAAGCCTAGGCAGCGGCGCGGACATACTGAGGCGCACCGCCGGCCAACCTAGGAGGACCCCGTGCCCGTACTCGCCGACCTCGCGGCAGCCTTGCAGTCCGGCTCCATCGAGCTGATCGACCTGACCTCCCCCCTCTCGGACCAGACCCCGATCCTGGAGCTGCCCCCCGAGTTCGGGCAGACCGCGCGCTTCCAGCTCGAGGAGATCAGCCGCTACGACGACCGCGGCCCGGCGTGGTACTGGAACAACTTCCGCACCGGCGAGCACACCGGCACCCACTTCGACGCACCGAACCACTGGGCCACCAACAAAGGCGGCAACGACATCGCGTCGGTCCCGGTGACGGGCTTTCTGCGTCCGGCCGCTGTTCTCGACTTCTCCGCGCAGGTGGCCGACGACCCGGACTTCCTCGTCGAGGTCGACCACATCCGGGCCTGGGAGGCAGCGCACGGGTCGATACCGGAGGGAGGCTGGCTGCTGTTCCGCACCGGGTGGGACAGCCGCACCTCGCAGCAGGAGATGATCAACGCCAACGAGACCGGGCCGCACAGCCCCGGCCTGTCGGCCGAGTGCGCCCGATGGGTGGCCGAGGAGTCGCCAGCGATCGGCATCGGCGTCGAGACCGTGGGCACCGACGCGGGCGCCGCTCACTCCTTCGACCCGGCTTACCCCTGCCACGCGCTCATATTCGGTGCAGACAAGTACGGCCTCACCCAGCTGCGCAACTTGGCGAAGCTGCCACCCACCGGCGCGATGCTGGTCGCGGCCCCGCTGCCGATCGTGGGCGGGTCCGGCTCACCCGCACGCGTGCTGGCGTTGGTCGAGCGCTGATGGACGTCGCGCACGCCGTGGGCGGCGCGCTCGTAGACGCCGGAATCGATCACGCCTTCGGCGTGGTCGGCTCCGGCAACTTCCACGTCACCAACGCGATGGTCGCGGCGGGCGCGACGTTCGTGGCGGCGCGGCACGAGGGTGGCGCCGCGACGATGGCCGACGCGTACGCGCGGATGAGCGGCACGGTCGCCGCGGTCAGCGTGCATCAGGGCTGCGGGCTGACCAACGCGATGACCGGCATCGCGGAGGCGGCCAAGAGCCGGACACCGATGGTGGTGCTGGCAGCGGAGGTGACGCAGCCGCGGTCGAACTTCTATGTCGACCAGGCAGCGTTGGCAACAGCCGTGGGCGCCGTGCCGGCGCGGATCTCGTCGGCGGAGTCGGCGGTGTCCGAAGCCGAGGCAGCGGTGCGGCTGGCTCGGGACCAGCGGCGCACGGTCGTGCTCAACCTGCCTTTACAGGTGCAGGCAGAGCCGGCGCCGGCCACGCCACGGGGTTCCGGCACGCCCTCCTCGCATCTGTCGCAGCCCGCCGGGCCGGACGACCTCGAGGTGCTCGTACGCGCGCTTACGGCGGCGCAGCGACCGGTATTCGTGGCAGGTCGCGGCGCCCGGGGCCAGGGCTGTCGGGAGGCGCTCGAAGAGCTGGCTGCCGCATCCGGCGCGCTGCTGGCCACATCGGCGGTCGCCAAGGGCTTGTTCGTGGGCAATCCGTGGTCCCTCGACGTCTCGGGTGGCTTCGCCTCCCCGCTGGCCGCGGAGCTGATCGGCGGGGCCGACCTCATCGTCGGATGGGGCTGCGCGCTGAACATGTGGACGATGCGGCACGGGCGCCTCATTGCACCGGGAGCCACGGTGCTGCAGGTCGACGACGACGCGGAGGCGATCGGCGCGCACCGCGCCGGTGCTGTCGGCGTGGTGGGTGACGTGCGAGAGACCGTCCGGGCGGCGCTCGCTCAGCTGGGCGGACGCGACGTCGGCCAGCACTACCGCACCGACGACGTGGCAAAGCGCATCGCGGCTGAGATCCGCTGGCGGGACGTGCCCTACGACGACACGAGCACGGTTGACGAGACCGGCGCCTGCAAGCGGATCGACCCGCGCACCCTCACGATCGCGCTGGACGACGTGCTGCCCGCCGAGCGGGTCGTCGCGGTCGACTCGGGCAACTTCATGGGGTACCCGAGCATGTTCTTGTCCGTGCCGGACGAGTGGGGGTTCTGCTTCACCCAGGCGTTCCAGTCGATCGGCCTCGGGTTGGCGACCGCGATCGGCGCGGCGCTCGCCCAGCCACAGCGCTTGCCGGTCGCTGCCCTGGGTGACGGTGGCGCGTTGATGAGCGTCGCCGAGCTGGAGACGGTCGCACGTCTGGGGCTGCCCATGGTGGTCGTCGTCTACAACGACGACGCCTATGGCGCAGAGGTGCACCACTTCGGGCCGGACGGGCATCCGCTGGACACGGTGGTGTTCCCGCCGACCGACATCGCAGCCATCGCCACCGGGTTCGGCTTCGAGACGCTCACCGTACGGGAGGCTGCGGACACCGCAGCGGTCGCCGACTGGGTCGCCGGGCCGCGTGCCCGCCCGCTGCTGGTCGACGCCAAGGTCACCAGCGCGCCGTCGTGGTGGCTCGAGGAGGCGTTCCGCGGTCACTGACCCGGAACCACGCGGCCCGCCGCTGCGTCCGAGCACCATGATTCGAGTCGGTGTGACCCTCGCAACGCTCGTTCTCGCGGCGACCGCCTGCGGCACGCGAGCAGCGCCCGACACTCACGGCGCGCCCAGCCCAGAAGGGGCTCCCACCGCCGCGCCGGCGACCGGAACCGGGACGGGCCAGGGTGCCGATACGCCGACGGCGACCGCCACCGGCGGCCCGACCTATTCCGCTGACGGGATGCAGAGCCCGGGGGCCTTCCGGCTCCAGTACGACGGCGAGGAGCTCGTGCTCCGGCCGCACACCTGGTGCCACGACAGCGGCTGCGTCGACGGCTTCGCGGAGGACCCTCCCTCGGTCGGCTCCCCGGCCACAATCCGGATACTCGTGCCGGTCGAGGACTGGGATCTGTCCGCGACGTTCACCCCGGCCGGCGAGCGGTGCGGCCGCGAGCACACGGTCAAGCCGGTCAAGACCGACGGCTGGTACACGCTCCGCCCGGCTGGCCCCGCGGCGCGGTACGACGTCACGCTCTTCGCGCAGGGCGTCGGCGACATGGTCGCCGCCTTCCGCTGGACGACGCCC
>DATHBP010000181.1:0-3613 GCA_035296085.1 Nocardioidaceae bacterium
GGCGCGTTGGAGACCTCCCCCATCTTGCGCGCCAGGCGAGCCCAGTCGTCATCGCTCATGTGCCCATTACGCATGTGGTGCATGTTGATCTTCGCCTCGGCACACAGCAGCCGCATGGTGATCTCGGTGCGAGTCATCTCCAGCGAGAAGATGACACTCGCCATGCCATGCTGGATCGCCGCTGACCTGGCGATATCCAGGCCCAGGGTTGAGTTGTGGGTCGGCACCATCGAGCGTCCAGCTAGGTAAAGGTGGTCGTCGCTGTCTACTTGGACGCATTTGACCGGCACACTGGCGACACGGTCCACCGCCGTGATCATGCGGCTGCCAGAGCGCCTCCTATCGACGCTGCGCCGACGTTCCTTGTGCGCAATTGCCTTCCGCGGCAGCCAGAAGACCGCGTCGACTGCGGTGAAGTTAAGCGTGTAGGCGATTGAACTGGCGCTGTTGCGACCGCGCACCGGTTTCTGGGTCATTGAGCAGCGGTAGCCAAGGCTGACGACGAGTTCCTGTGTGTCGAAAGCCAGCCGTCTGTTCGTCAACGAAATTTGACACGCCCCCGCGCTCGTCACGGTGCCGTCGGTATCCATCAGGCCCGCGAGCAGCGCGCGTCGTTGGGATCCCGATGCACGCAGGTAGGCAGCGGGAATGTGCTTATCGCCGAGCACCCCGAGCTTCCGCAGCAACGCGGTCACGGTGCCGTGGTCGTCTCGGCAAGTTTGGCATTGGCGTAGACCGGAGCTCACCTTGCCGCAGTCAGGGCAGCGGGGAGCCCCGACGGGCTGCGCAACCGTCTTCAGCCTTCCACCGCAACTGCGCCCACAGGTTCGGACTTGCGATGTCCCAGGTCGGAAGCTAGCGCCACACACCAGACAATTCCGGAGCTCGACCTCAGGGACCGGCAACTTAAGGGTGTACAGAAGGCGTCCGGTCGGCACGGCATGCACGCCTTGCCCGTCGACGAACATCGGGATCTCCGGGTCAGCGCTCGTGAATCGAGCCCCCGCGGAATGGCCATCGCCGAGCCAGACACCCAAGACATACGGCGGCAGCAGCAGCTGCCGCTCGGGCAGTTCGAGTGGCTCCGCAGTGCGCACCGCATGGTTGAGTCGGGCGTCCGCTGTCGCGCAACGCAGCGTGAGGGCTAGTTCTTCGGTCGTTCGCACCCCTGATGCAGGTGGCAGCGATGACCTTTGACGCCTGGACGCCCGGGTCGTGGTCGCCCACTGGTGTTGCGCGTCGGCGACGATCGTCGTGCCGTCGGAGAAGGACACGCGGTAGCACGGCCGGTTGCGCATCACATCGGTAACGGCGACGACGGTGGTAGGTCGTCCATCAGCGCCGAGCAACTGGTCGCCCTTTGCGACCTCGCCCATGGTGGTCCACCCGCGTGGGGTTGGCAGCGGTGTGTCCAGCGCCAGGGCCTTCCCAATCCCAGGCCTCGCGGCGACGATCACCATCTGACCCGGATGCAGGCCGTTGGTGAGCGCATCGAGGTCGGCGAAGCCGGTCGGGACGCCCGTCATCTGCCCGCCGCGCGCCCCGATCGCCTCGATCTCGTCGAGCGTCGCCTCCATGATCTCGCTGAGCGGCGCGTAGTCCTCGCTCGTCCGCTTCTGCGTGACGTCGTAGATCTCGGCCTGTGCGGTGTCGACGATCGCGTCGACCTCGCCCTCGCCGGCGTAGCCGATCTGGACGATCTTCGTGCCGGCCGAGACGAGCCGGCGCAAGATCGCCTTCTCCCGCACGATCTCCGCGTAGTAGCCGGCATTGGCGGCAACCGGCACGCTCGCGACCAACGTGTGGAGATAGGGAGCGCCCCCGACTCTGACCAGCTCCCCCCGCCGCTGCAGCTCGGCCGAGACGGTCAGCGCGTCGGCGGGCTCGCCTCTGCCGTAGAGGTCGATGACGGCGTCGAAGATGGTCTCGTGCGCCGGCCGGTAGAAGTCAGTCCCACGAACCGTTTCCACGACGTCGGCGATCGCGTCCTTCGACAGCATCATCGCGCCGAGCACGCCTTGCTCTGCGGAGTTGTCCTGCGGAGGTGTACGACCCGGTCCCTCGAAGCGACGCGGATCGTCGTCGGACAGGGCAGCAGCAGGGAACTCCGCGATGCTCACCCGGGATCTCCCTTCCTGCTGCGCGACACGGCATGGCCCGCACTCGAACACTCGTTCGACACGCTAGGGATCCCCACCGACAACCGTGCGCAGGCTAGGTGCCGGCAGCCGCTCCCCGGAAGGTCCGCGTCCACAGCCTCTTGTGGACGACCTGCTGTCTGCGGTGCAGGAAGGCCCCAACGCCTGTGCACAGGCTGTGCACACAGCGGTGAACTCCGGTCGTACCCGGCGCGTGACCGGCGGGTGGCCTGCCGCAACGCAACACACCGGCTGTGGACGCCAGAAACTGCCCGGAAACTCTCGTCGCTTCGGTCGGATCCGTGCTGAGGCTGGCCGAGCAGGACCGCGCGATCCTTCGACTGGCAGTGCCGGCGTTCGCAGCCCTGGTGTGCGAGCCGCTCTTCCTGCTCGCCGATGCCGCGGTGGTGGGCCACCTGGGCACGGCCTCGCTGGCCGCCCTCGGCATCGCGGGCGCCGTTGTGGCGACCCTCGTCGGGCTCTTCGTGTTTCTCGCCTACGGAACGACGGCCTCGGTGGCTCGCCGAATGGGAGCCGGCGACCGGCAGGGAGCACTCGTCGTGGCCACCGACGGCTTGTGGCTCGCGGTCACCCTCGGGGCCGTCGTCGCCGCCCTTGGCGCCGTCTTCGCGAACCGGGTCGTAGCGGCTTTCGACGCGGCGCCGGCCGTGGTGCCCCAGGCGGAGACCTATCTGCGCATCGCGGTCCTCGGCGTCCCTGGGCTGCTCGTAATGCTGGCCGCGACCGGGGTGCTCCGCGGGATGCAGGACACCCGGACTCCGCTCGTCGTCGCCGTCGTCGCCAACCTCACCAACATCGCCCTCAACGTCACGCTGGTCTACGGCGCTGGGCTCGGCATCGCTGGCTCGGCCTGGGGCAGCGTGCTCGCCCAGACCGGGGCAGCCGCGTGGCTCGTCGCCGTTGTCGTGCGGGACGCTCGCCGGCACGGTGCGCGGCTCGGCCCGGACCTGGCGGGCATCCGGGCCAGTGCGCACGCGGGGATCCCCCTCGTCGTCCGCACCCTCACATTGCGCGCGGCGCTGCTCTTGACGACGTTCGTTGCGGCCGCCCAGGGCCCGACGGCGCTCGCCGCCCACCAGGTCGCCTTCGCCGTGTGGACGTTCCTCGCGTTCGCGCTGGACGCACTCGCCATCGCCGGCCAGGCGCTCACCGGGCACTTCCTCGGTGCGGGCGATCGGCCAGGCGTTCGCGCGGCCACCGTGCGGATGCTGTGGTGGGGGGTCGCAACCGGAGTCTTGTTCGCTGCCCTGCTGGCGTCGGTCAGCCAGTACGCCGGGGCAGTGTTCACACCCGACCCAGCAGTACGCGAGCTGCTCGCTGGCGTTCTGCTGGTCGCCGCGCTCTTCCAGCCGGTCGCCGGGGTTGTGTTCGTACTCGACGGCGTGCTGATCGGCGCTGGCGACGGCCGCTACCTGGCCTGGGCTGGAGTTGTCACGCTGGCCGTGTTCGTCCCG
>DATHBP010000182.1:0-35982 GCA_035296085.1 Nocardioidaceae bacterium
GACGTCGATGCCGCGCCGGCCGGCCCGGCCGGTCAGCTGGGTGTATTCCGCCGGCGTGACGTCGGCGTGGTTCTCGCCGTTCCACTTCGTCAGCTTCTCCAGCACGACCGAGCGGGCCGGCATGTTGATGCCCAGCGCCAACGTCTCCGTGGCGAACACCACCTTGACCAATCCGGCGGCGAACAGCTCCTCCACGACCTCCTTGAACGTCGGCAGCATGCCGGCGTGGTGCGCGGCCACTCCGCGGCTGAGCGCTTCGGCCCAGGCGTGGTAGTCCAAGATGTGCAGGTCCGCGTCCGGGATGCCGGCGCAGCGCTGCTCGACGAGCGTCCGGACCGCGGCCTGCTCGTCCGGCGCGGTGAGCCGCAGGCCAGTGTTGAGGCACTGCAGGACCGCTGCATCGCACCCTGCCCGGCTGAAGACGAAGAAGATCGCGGGCAGCAGGCCGGCGGCGTCCAGCCGGTCGACGACGTCGACGCGGCTCGGGGTGTACGCCCGTCCCTGGCTGCGATGCGGAACGCTTCGGCGCGGCGGCGCCTGCCGGCGAGGCCGCCGGCCGCGGGTGCTCGTGGTTCGCCAGTCCTCCCGAGCCACCCGGATCAGCTCGGGGTTGACCGCCACCGTCTCCTGACGGGCGTCCACGTCGTCGGCGAACAGGTCGTAGAGGCGCCGCCCCACCATGACGTGCTGGTAGAGCGGTACTGGGCGGCGCTCCTCGACGATGGTCGCCGTGTCGCCGCGTACGGTCTCCAGCCACTCACCGAACTCCTCGGCGTTGGACACCGTCGCCGACAGCGAGACCACGGCGACGGACTCCGGCAGGTGGATGATCACCTCCTCCCAGACCGCGCCCCGTGAGCGGTCGGCCAGATAGTGGACCTCGTCCATGACGACGTAGCCCAGCCCCTGCAACGCTGCGGAGCCGGCGTAGATCATGTTGCGCAAGACCTCGGTGGTCATGACGACGACTGGTGCGGACCCGTTGATCGAGTTGTCACCGGTAAGCAGCCCAACCCGAGCTGCTCCGTAACGCCGGACGAGGTCGGTGTACTTCTGGTTGGACAGCGCCTTGATCGGCGTCGTGTAGAAGCACTTGCGCCGTTGGTTCAGCGCCAGGTGCACTGCGAACTCGCCGACCAGGGTCTTGCCCGCACCCGTCGGTGCTGCGACCAGCACTCCCGAGCCGTCCTCGAGCGCTTCACAGGCCCGCAGCTGGAAGTCGTCCAGCGCGAACTCGTAGAGTGCCGCGAACTCCGTGAGCACAGCGGGCGCGTCGATTCGCGGCCGGTGTTCGGTTCGCCCGGCGTACGGCTGCGCCGGCGAGGTCACAGCCCCAGGCTACGGGCTCGACGCGCTCCGGCTGGCCGGTGCGGGGGCGAACACGCGGAGCGCCGAGGGCACGACCTCGACCCCTATCGGCAGCGCCCCGAGCCGCTCACCGTCGGCGTACGCCACCACACCGGCCGCCGCCAGCGACACCCCGTGGGCCCCGAACCGCTCGTAAGCGGGATGGCTGACGTGGGTGCCCGTGAACAGCCGCGGGTAGACCTTGACCAGCTCGAGTTTGCTGACCGGCTTGATGACCACGACGTCCAGCCTGCCGTCGTCGATCTTCGCGTCCGGGCAGATGCGCAGGCCGCCGCCGTACGAAGGTGTGTTGCTGACGGCTACGAGCATGGCGTCGAGCTCACGCTGGTTGCCGTCGATCCCGAGGCGGTACGTCAGCGGCGTGAAGACGCGCAGCTCGGCCAGCGTCGCTGCGGTGTAGCGCAGCTGTCCGTGCGGCCAGCGCACCGTGGCGGCGCGCTCGCTGACGCGCGAGTCGAACCCGGTGGCCAGCACGGTCGCGAAGTAGGTGTCCCCGGCTCGGCCGACGTCGACCAGACGGCTGTGCCTGCCGATCACGACGTCGACTGCCGCGAGCGGATCGCGGGCGGGGATGCTGAGTGCGCGTGCCAGGTCATTGCCGGTCCCGACGGGTATGACACCAAGTGCGACCGAGGTGCCCACGGTGTGCGGCAGCACCTGGTGAACCAAGCCGTCGCCGCCCACCAGCACCAGCTCCTCGACGCCGGCGGCTATGGCGGCGGCGGCGAGCGCGCTGGACTCGGCGGCGTTGCGTCCTACCAGCGACCGCACCCGGCATCCGCTGTCGGTGAGGCGCCGCGTCAGCTCGCCGTGCCAGCGCAGAGCATGGCCCTTCCCGGCGCTGGGATTGAGCAGCAGCGCGACGTCCCGTTGGCTGCGGTTCACAGCAGCAGGTGAGCCGCGAAGCGCCACGGGTCGGACCCGACGGCCTTGGCAAACCGGCGCAGCGCTTCGAGGGTCAGGTCGGCCGAGAACGACGCGGTCGGCACGCCCAGTGCGGGCACACTCGCGCGGTCGAGCAGTACGACTTGGCCGAAGTGCCAGGCCTGGTGGGCGGCTCGTCGGTCGGTCGGAGAGCACGGCGCGGTCGGCCACGCGGCGTCGACGGCGACGGCATCCAGCCGGAGGGGTTCCGCGTCGCCGTCGATGCAGCGCAGCACACCCTGGGCCACGGTCTGGCCGGCCACCGACTCCAGCGCTTCCCACACCACCCGCGAACTCGCGAGCCACTCCGGAAGGTCGAAGGGGTCCAGCAATGCCGACTGGTCGCCAGGTGCATCCGCACTCATCTAGTCGCTGTCCAGTCGGCTGGGAAGCTCGTCGTCGAGGTCGCGTGAGAGCCCCAGCGGTGACGTCTCGTCATCGGACAGCTTGTCGTAGTCGGGTTCCGCCGACTCCCGGGCCCGACGCCGGTCGATGAGTCGGGCAACGATCTCCGAGACACCGAACAGCAACGTCATCGGCATGGCGAGCATCAGCATCGTGATCGGGTCGGTGGATGGTGTGGCGACGGCCGCGAAGACGAACGTCGCGAAGATGATCCACGACCGCCATCGGCCCAGCTGCTGCCCCGAGACCACGCCAGCGAGGCTCAGCAGCACGACGAAGAGGGGGATCTCGAAAGCCACGCCGAAGACCAGCAGGATGCGCAGGACGAAGCTCAGGTACCGGTCGACCTGCACCAGGTTGGCAACGTCCCCGGGTGTGAACCCGATGAGAAGCTCGAGCCCCTTCGGCAGCACGAAGTAGCCGAGCAGCACGCCGGCGAAGAACAGCGGACCGGCGATGGCGACGAAGATCCGCGTCCACTTGCGCTCGTTGCGGTGCAACCCCGGCAGCAGGAACGCCCATAGCTGGTAGAGCCAGATGGGGCTGGCCAGCACCACGCCCGCTACCAGTGAGACTTTCGTTTGCAGCAAGAACGCGTCGGCGATACCGGTGAACACCGGCTGGGCGTCGATGTCGCGGGTCTCCTCCAGCTGAGCCACCGACTTCAGGAACGGGTCGATCAGCAGCTGGAACAGCTCTTCGTACGCGAACCATCCGATCACCGTGCCGGCGAGGATGGCGAGCACGCTCTTGAACAGCCGTGAGCGCAGCTCACGCAGATGCTCGATGAGCGTCATGCGCCCGTCGTCGGGCATGGGCGGCGAACGGCCCTCGCGGCCCCTGCGCAGCGGGCGTACGGACAGCGCCACTAACGCCGCGCCGGACTAGCGGTCGATGTCGCGGGTAGCGGACTCGTCGGCGGGAGGCACAGGCTCAGTCCTCGGTGACTGCACGGCGGAGCTGCCGGTTGATGCGACGGGTGGCGAGAGGACGCCCGGGGAAGCAGTCACGGTGGGCGGGGGGCTCGCATCCGGGTCGTCGTCGTCGTTCATCAACCCCTTGGTCTCCGCCTTGAAGATGCGCAGCGCTCGACCTGAGCCGCGCGCCATCTCCGGCAGCTTCTTGGCGCCGAAGAGCAGCACAAGCACGAAGACGATCAGGATCAGCTCTGGCGCCCCAAGCCCAGGAGCACCCAGGAAGGCGAGATTCATGACGTCCCCTCCGATCGGGTTACCACTCAATGTTACGCGGTGTCGTATGCCTTGAGAGCTTCCGCGGCGGCAGCACGGATCGCCGCTGCATCTTCCGCCGGCGAAACGAGCCGCGCGGCGCCGCCCAGCCGCAGGACGAGCCGGCGAAGCCAGGCCGGGTCGCTGACGCGCAGGGTCACGCGCATGCGTCCCGAACCGAGCTCGGTCACCGACTCACAGGGGTAGTACTCCGCCACCCAACGGGCGCTGGGGTCGAGCTCGACGGTGGCCAGCAGGTCCGTGGGCGAAGGCTGGAACAACCCGGCGGAGAGGTCACGACTGCGCGCCTGCGGCGGTGGCTCCGCGGCGGCGGCCAGCACCTCGATCTGCGCGATCCGGTCCAACCGGAACATGCGGACGTCCTCGACCCGTCGGCACCAGGCCTCGAGATAGCTGCGTCCTTCCGCGACCACTAGGCGCATCGGGTCCACCTCTCGCTCGGTGGTCTCGTCGCGGGCGGGCACGTAGTAGGCGATTCGCAACCGCTTGCCCGTCCGCAGCGACTCGTTGACCGCGTCGGACACGGCGCGGTCCGGAGCCTCGATCTGGACATCCACCTGCTCGGCTCTTGACATGGCATCTCCGGCCGCCGACTCGAGCTTGAGCAGGGCACGATCGATGGCGTCGCGCTCACCCGGGCCGCACACCTCGTGCAGCGTCCGCAACGCGACGATCAGCGCGAGGGCCTCGTGGACGTCCAGCCGCAGCGGTCGGCCCAGATAGTCTGCGTTGCCGAGCCGCACGACCCCTTCGCCGTCCAAGGCGTCCATGTCCACGTCGATGAGGTCCCCGCTGACGGCCCCGGGCAGCCCGCAGAACCACAGCACATGCAGGTCGTTTCCGATCTGTCCCGGGCTCACCCCGAAGTCCGCTGCCACCTGCTCGATCGCGATGCCGTCACGCGCGCGCAGGTAGGGCACCAGTGCGAGCAGCCGCTGGACCTGGTCCTTCGCCGCCGTCGTCACGACTGCCTGGCCAGCGCCCTCAGGCGGGCGACGACGCGCTCGCGTACCTGAGGCGGCGCGAGCACCACCACGTCGGCGCCGTACGCGAGCACGTCGTCGGCCAGCGCCTCCGGGTCCGAGTAGTGCATTTCCACGACGTCCCACCCCGCGTCCTTGGGTTTGGTCGTTCCGGCCCGGCGGCGGAGGCCGTATCCGGTGCCCTCGCGCACCTCGAGCAGCGCCGTGCCGGCCGGTGCCGCCGGTGCGAGTTTCGCCGCGATGCGTCGTACGTCGGTGCCGGCGGGGATCTCGAACGACCCCGCCCGACCCGCCGCCGCGACCGGCCCGGTGATTCGCGAGAGGCGGAACATCCGGGTTGCTTCACGGTCTCGGTCGTGACCTACGACATACCAATGGCCGTGCCAGGACACGATGCCCCAGGGCTCGAGCGTGCGCAGCTGGTCGCTGGTCTGGTCCGCGCGCCGATGCTTGAAGCGCACGGGCGTCCGGCTGAGGACCGCATCCCACAGTGCCCCGAACGCCGGCTCGCTCGCACCGAGGTGTGGTTCGACGACCGCCAGCGCCGAGGAGTCCACCTCCACCCCCCCGGCTTTGAGCTTGCGCATCGCGCTGGACGTCGCATCGGCCAGCCGGGCGTGCTGCCAGACGCGTGCGGCCACGCCGACGACAGCCGCCTCGTCGGCGTCGAGGACGATCTCGGGCAGCTCGAACGCATCCCGCCGGATGCGGTAGCCCGGCTCGTCCTCGAACGCCTTGTCGGTGAAGCCCAGCTCGACCGGGATGCCCAGCTCCCTGAGCTCGTCCTTGTCCCGCTCGAACATCTTCTCGAACGCCTCGTCGGACTGGTCGCGGTAGGCCTCGACGACGTCGCGGATCTTGGTCTTCGGGACGTACGTTCGCGCCACGAGCAGACAGATGACGAGGTTCATCAGACGTTCGCTCTTGCGCGCGGTCACCGACGGCTCCCTTCCGTGCGCGACGCTACCTGAGCGAACCGCCTCTAGGCTTCGCTCTCATGGTGCGCTGGCGGAGCGGGCGCGTCGTCTCCGTTCGGCGAACCTGGTCTGGCGCGGTAGAGCTCGATGTCGACGTGGCCGACGAGGTGCTCGCCGCGCTGGCGTTCGTCGACCTGGTGGGCCACCCGCAGGTCGGCGACCAGGTCCTGCTCAACGTGGGCGCACTCGTGCTAGGGCTGGGCACCGGCGGCTACGCGCTGGTCGTGGCCAATCCCGACCGACTGCCACCGGACCCCGACGATCCCCCCGGCCACCTCGTCAAGGCGAGGTACACGCCCCTGCAGACGACCGTGCTCGGAGTCGACGAGCAAGCCGCTCCCGACCACTCCCTGCTGGCCGATGCCGACTCGCTCGACGGTATGCCGGTCGTGGTGGCGGACCTGCACTCCGCCCTGCCGGCCGTCATTGCCGGGATCCGCGCAACGCTGCCGGCGGCTCGGGTGGTGTACGTGATGAGTGACGGGGGCGCCCTTCCGATGGCGTTCTCGACGACGGTCGCCGACCTGCTGGCCCACGACTGGCTAGCCGGGACGGTGACGGTGGGTCAGGCGTTCGGCGGCGACCTGGAGACGGTGACCGTGCACTCGGCGCTGCTCGCGGCCCACCTCGTCCTCTCCGCCGATGTCGCGGTCGTGACCCAGGGCCCGGGAAACCTCGGCACCGGCACCCGATGGGGGTTCTCGGGGGTTGCGTCCGGCGAGGCGGTCAACGCGGCCGCAACCCTGGGCGGCCGTCCGGTTGCTGCCTTGCGGATCTCCGGCGCCGACCGCCGGGCACGCCACCGTGGCGTGTCACACCACAGCCTGACGGCGTACGGCCGGGTTGCGCTGGCTCCGGCGGATGTCGTGGTGCCGACTCTGGGCGGTCCGCTGGGCGAAACTGTGGACGCTGCCGTCTCCGCGCTCGGTCAGCGGCATCGGCTCGTGCGCGTAGATCCAGTCGGTCTGGAGTCTGCTCTACGCGACAGTCCGATACCGATGTCCACGATGGGCCGGGGGCTCGACGACGACCTCGACTACTTCCTCGCCGCCGCTGCTGCCGGCCGGCACGCTGCCGCGCTGCTTGCTCAGCCGATGCCCAGGATGTCGACCGAGAAGATCAGCGAGGCACCACCGGGAATGGTGGGCGGCGAGCCTTCCTCGCCATAGCCGAGCTCCGGCGGTATCACGAGCACGAGCCGGCTGCCGACGCGTTGGCCGACCAGGCCCTGGTCCCAGCCGGAGATCAGTGCCCCCGCCCCGATCTGGAAGGTGACCGGCTTACCTTCGCTCCAGGACTCGTCGAAGATCTCGCCGTCGGGGAAGATCTGGCCGAGATAGTGCACGGTCAGCAGGTCACCCTCACCGACCGTCGGGCCGGTTCCTGAGATGAGCGGGTAGACCCCCAGCTCGTCCGGTGCAGGCGGTGCGTCGCCGGTCACCTCGAAGCCCGTCGGCACCCCCTGCTCGTCGGTCTGCAGCGCTGGCACACCGGCGGGAAGATCCTTGGCGCTTCCCTCCGCCCGGGCGAGCGGGTCGGGGTCGCTCGTCGCGAGCAGGTTGACGACGAACAGCAAGGTGTCGGTGCCGGAGATGCCGGCCTGGCTGTTGCCCTGCGCGCCGTAGCCCTCTGCGGGAGGCATGGCGACGAGCAGCCGCCCGCCAACCTTCTGGCCCACGAGACCGGTGATGAACCCGGGGATCATCTGCCCCGGCACCAAGGCGAAGGTCTGCGAGTTCCCGCGGTCCCAGGAGCTGTCGAACTGGCGGCCGTCATTCGCGTTGATGCCCACGTAGTCGATGAGCACAGTGCTGTTGACCCGCACCTCCGGCCCATCTCCAGGCTTCAGCACCCTGGTGAGAGTCTTGTCGACCCTGAAGGGCGTCTCGAAATCCACCTTCGGCGCGGAGTTCACGCCGCCGACGACCTCGATGGCGCTGAGGTCGCCCGCCGCCGGGCTCGTCGCCGGAGATGTCGGCGCCGCGGCGACGTCTGGGCCACCGCCGTCCTCACCGCACGCGGCCAGCAGCCCGAGCAGGGGCACGAGGGCAAAGACGGCCAAGCGGCGCACAGATCACCTCAGGAGTCGGACGACGGGAACGCCAGCGTAACGAGCAGGGGGTGTGCAACGTTCCGCTACATGCCGGCGATGAGCTTTTCCACCCGGTCGTCCGCAGAGCGGAACGGGTCCTTGCACAAGACGGTGCGCTGGGCCTGGTCGTTGAGCTTCAGGTGCACCCAGTCGACTGTGAAGTCGCGGCGGCGGTCCTGGGCCCGCTTGATGAACTCGCCACGGAGCTTGGCGCGCGTCGTCTGCGGGGGCAGCGACTTGGCCTCGAAAATCGCGAGGTCGCTGGCCACCCGCGCCACCGCTCCCCGCCGCTCCAGCAGGTAGTACAGGCCGCGGTTGCGGTTGATGTCGTGGTAGGCGAGGTCGAGCTGCGCGATCCGCGGATGGCTAAGGGGCAGGCCATGAGTCGTTCGGTAGCGCTCGATGAGCGTGTACTTGATAACCCAGTCGATCTCGCGTTCGACCAGCGACAGGTCCCCGGACTCCACCGCCTTGAGCGCGCGTTCCCACAGGTCGAGAGTCTGGTCGACGACCGGGGTGTGCAGCTCGCGGCGGTCCACGAAGTCGCGCGCCTTGCCGAGGTACTCGGCCTGGATGTCCAGCGCGGTCGCCTCCCGCCCGTTGGCGAGGCGCACCTTGCGCCGCCCGGTCATGTCGTGGGCGAACTCGCGGATGCCGCGGATCGGGTTCTCCATGGTCAGGTCCCGCATGACGACGCCGGCCTCGATCATGCGGAGTACGAGGTCGGTGGAGGCGACCTTGAGCAGCGTCGTCGTCTCGCTCATGTTGGAGTCGCCGACGATGACGTGCAGGCGACGGAAGCGCTCGGCGTCTGCGTGGGGTTCGTCGCGGGTGTTGATGATCGGCCGGGACCGGGTGGTGGCGCTGGAAACGCCCTCCCAGATGTGCTCGGCGCGCTGGCTGACCGAGTAGAGCGCCCCGCGCGGGGTCTGCTGCACCTTGCCGGCACCACAGATGATCTGCCGGGACACGAGGAAGGGGATCAAGACGTCGGCGAGCCGGCCGAACTCGCCGTGACGCCCGACAAGATAGTTCTCGTGACACCCATAGGAGTTGCCGGCCGAGTCGGTGTTGTTCTTGAACAGGTAGACGTCACCGGCGATGCCCTCGTCGCGCAGCCGGCGTTCGGCATCGACAACCAGCCCCTCGAGCAGGCGCTCACCGGCCTTGTCGTGCGTGACGAGGTCGACGACTGAGTCGCACTCGGGCGTTGCGTACTCCGGATGGCTGCCCACGTCGAGGTAGAGGCGAGACCCGTTCCGCAAGAAGACGTTGCTGCTGCGTCCCCACGACACCACCCGGCGGAACAGATAGCGGGCGACTTCGTCCGGCGAAAGCCGACGCTGCCCGCGGAACGTGCAGGTGACGCCGTACTCGTTCTCGATGCCGAAGATGCGCCGGTCCACGTCGCCACCCTAGGCGCACGGCACGCTACGACCAGCGCGTCGACCTACTTCGGAGCCAGCGGGTCCGACGGGTCCTGCCGGTCCGGCGGGGGCGGCGCGACCGGTGCGGGATCTGCCGGTGCCGGGTCGCTTGGTGCCGGGTCGCTAGGTGCCGGGTCGCTCGGTGCCGGGGCGACCGGCGCTGGATCGGCCGGTCCGGGCGGGTCGGCCTGCACCGAGTGCCCGGCAGCGGCTGGTTGGCCGGCGCCGAACAGCTTCGCCAGCGCCTCGTCGGTGAGCCGGACGAACTTGCGCTGCTGGGTGCGGGTGCGGTCGAGGACCGCGACCTCGAGCAGGTCCGCGCTGAGCTCGCGCGGCGGCTGGCTCTGCTGCCCCAGCGCCTCGACCGCCAGCCGCAGTGCGGCTTCGAGGCTCTGACCCGGTTGGTAGCGCTCGCGCAGGTAGGCGCTCGCCGTCTCGGCGTCGCCGCCCATGACCGCGAAGCCTTGCTCGTCGGCGACCGAGCCGTCGTAGGTGAGACGGTAGATCTGGTCCTGACCCGGGTCCTCGCTCACCTCCGCGACGAAGATCTCCACTTCGTACGGCTTCTCCATGCCGGCCGAGAAGATCGAGCCCAGCGTCTGGGCGTACGCGTTGGCCAAACCGCGGCCGGTGACGTCATGGCGGTCATAGGAGTAGCCACGCAGGTCGGCCAGCCGTACACCGGCGATCCGGAGGTTCTCGAACTCGTTGTAGCGGCCGACGGCCGCGAACGCTATCCGGTCGTAGATCTCACTGATCTTGTGCAGCGCCTGTGACGGGTTCTCCGACACGAGCAGGATGCCGTCCGCGTACTGGACGACGACGACGCTGCGCCCTCGCGCGATGCCCTTGCGCGCGAAGTCCGCCTTGTCCTTCATCTGCTGCTCGGGCGACACGTAGAACGGCACGGTCACGGTAGGCCTCCGAGCTGCGGTGAGACGTGGAACGGGGCGGTCATGGCGTGCCTTTCAGTGGTGCGCGGCGCGGCAATCGGTCAGGACAGCAACGGGGCGGCGGGGCCGTCCGGGCGCTGCATCCGAGCGGCGAGCACCTCGTCGGCGATGACGCCGACTTGATCGTTGTCGAGTCGGGAGTAGCCGGTAGCGGACACGATGGAGACGACCGGGAAGATCCGCCGGGTCGCGTCGGGCCCACCCGTGGCCGAGTCGTCGTCCGCTGCGTCGTAGAGCGCCTGGACGACGGCGGTCACGCAGTCGCGCTCAGCCATGTCGTGGCGGTAGAGCTTCTTCAACGACCCTCGCGCGAACAGCGACCCGGAGCCGACGGAGTGGAACGCCTGCTCCTCGTATCGGCCGCCGGTGACGTCATAGGAGAAGATGCGCCCGAGCCCGTCGCGCAGATCCCAGCCGGCGAACAACGGGACCACCGCCAGCCCCTGCATCGCCATGCCCAGGTTTCCGCGCACAAGGGCGGCCAGCCGGTTGGCCTTTCCGACCAGGGACAGCGTCGAGCCTTCGATCTTCTCGTAGTGCTCGAGCTCGGCCTGGAACAGCCGCACGAGCTCTACGGCAAGGCCCGCGCTGCCGGCGATGCCGACGCAGGAGTACTCGTCGGCGGAGAACACCTTCTCGATGTCACGTTGGGCGATGATGTTGCCCATCGTCGCGCGCCGGTCTCCGGCCATGACCACACCGCCGGGATAGGTGGCCGCGACGATCGTGGTGCCGTGCGGCACGTCGCTCACCGGTCCGGTTGGTGCTGTGCGCCGGCCGGGAAGCAGGTCGGGCGCCTGGTCGCCCAGGAAGTCTGCGAACGAGGAGCTGCCGGGCTCGAGGAAGGCCGACGGCAGCCGTCCGGAGCCGCCGAAGCCGTCGACGCGGCTCACTGGCCACCCTTCTGCACGAAGCCGCGGACGAACTCCTCGGCGTTGGACTCGAGCACCTCGTCGATCTCGTCGAGTATCGCGTCGACGTCCTCGTCGAGCTTTTCCTTGCGGTCGGTCGCCTCGTCGGCGTGCTCGACCTCGTCGGCTTCGGTGCTCTGCCCCGCCTTGCGGGTAGAGCGCTGCTGCTGTCCACCGTCCTGCGCCATCGCGGGCACCCCTCCTCGTCCACCGCCACTGACGACCCTACCCAGCACCAGCCGTACCCCGTGCCGTTCTCACCCCGCGGTGAGGTGCTCGAACAGCTCCTCGGCACTCGTGCAACGATCCAGCAACTCGGCCACGTGCGCTTTCGTGCCCCGTAGCGGCTCCAGCGTCGGCACCCGCTGCAGGGAGTCTCGCCCCGGCAGGTCGAAGATCACCGAGTCCCAGGAGGCCGCCGCGATCTGGTCGGCGTACTGGGCCAGGCAGCGGCCGCGGAAGTAGGCCCGGGTGTCCTCGGGCGGGTTGACCACAGCATCGGCGACCTGCGCGCCGGCGAGGAGCTGCTGCATCGACCCCCTGCGGACGAGCTGGTGGTACAACCCCTTCTCCGGCCGGACATCGGCGTACTGCAGGTCGATCAGCGCGAGCTTGGGGTGGTCCCAAGCCAGACCGTCACGGTCACGGTAGGACTCGAGCAACGTGAGCTTGGCCACCCAGTCGAGCTCGTCTCGGCACAGCGCTGGGTCGGTCTCCAACCTGTCCAGAACTGACCCCCACCGCGACAGGACGTCCCGGGTGGCCTGGTCGTCGGCGGCGTCGCTGTTGTCGACGTACTTGTTCGCCTGCTCGAAGTACTCGCGCTGCAGGGCGAGAGCGCTCAGCCGGCGGCCGTCGCGCAACGTCACGAGGTGGGTGAGGGTGGGGTCGTGCGACACCTGGTGGAGGGCGGTGACCGGGCGCTCGACGGCAAGGTCGGCGCTGAGCCAGCGGTCCTCGATCATCGAGAGGACCAGCGACGTCGTGCCGAGCTTGAGGTAGGTCGACACCTCGGAGAGGTTGGCGTCACCGAGGATCACATGCAGGCGCCGGTACTTCTCCGGGTCGGCGTGCGGCTCGTCGCGGGTGTTGACGATCGGCCGCTTGAGCGTCGTCTCGAGCCCGACCTCCACCTCGAAGTAGTCGGCCCGCTGGCTGATCTGGAACCCGTGCTCAGATCCGTCCTGGCCGAGACCGACCCGACCTGCCCCGCAGACGACCTGGCGGCTCACGAAGAACGGGATGAGGTGCTTGACGATGTCACCGAACGGCGTGGACCGGCGCATGAGGTAGTTCTCGTGCGCGCCGTAGGACGCGCCCTTGTTGTCGGTGTTGTTCTTGTAGAGCAGGATCTGCGGCGACCCGGGCAGTTGTGCAGCAAGCCGAGAGGCCTCGAGCATGACCAGCTCGCCAGCCTTGTCCCAGCGGACGGCGTCGAGCGGGGTGGTGCACTCAGGCGAGGAGTACTCCGGATGGGCGTGGTCGACGTAGAGCCGGGCGCCGTTGGTGAGGATGACGTTGGCCAGCCCGACGTCGTCGTCGGTGAGAAGCCCCGGGTCCGCGAGCGACCGGCCGAGGTCGAAGCCGCGCGCGTCGCGCAGCGGGCTCTCCTCCTCGAAGTCCCAGCGTGCCCGGCGGCTGCTGTCGCGGGCGGCGGCATAGGCGTTGACGATCTGCGAAGAGGACAGCATCGGATTCGCCTGCGGCTGGCCCGGTACGGAGATGCCGTACTCCGTCTCGGTGCCCATGACCCGGCGCACACTCATATGCCGAGACTACGCGGCCAAGCGTCTCCGGCTGACCGGCGCCGCTGCGAGTGCCGAGGGTTTCCTAGCCTCGGCAGAGCTAGTGCGGCGGGGTGTCGTCCTGGTGGTTGCGCAGCTCGTCGTGAGCCCGGTCGCCACGGTTACGGGTGCCGCGTTCGCCGCGGTCGATGTCGCGTTCGCCACGGTCGTGCTCGCCACGTCCGGAGGCCGGGCGAGTCCCGCGGACGGTGTCGGATGACCCCCGGCTGCTGTCGTCACCCCCGGCGGCGTCGCCACGCCGGCCGACTGCTCTGGTGCGGTCCACCCGGCTCCGGCCGGCACCGCTGCCGTCGGCAGTCGCCGAGCTGCGCCGGCTGGCGAGATAGGCAGCGATCGCGATCACGACCACCACGAGAATGACGACCCACACCCAACCGTCCATCAGGCTGCTCCGTTCCGCGGGATTGCCGTTGTCCAGGTCGTGTCCCCAGCCAGACTATTCGTCGTCCGATCGGCGCCGCTAGCGTTCAGCGGTGGCCGAGGAGCAGCTGGCTGTTCTCGACGAGTCCGGGCGCGTCATCGGCACCGCCCCGCGGTCGGTCGTGCGCCGAGAGAACCTCTGGCACCTGGTGGTGGCCGCGCTGGTCCGCGACTCGGGCGGGCGCGTCTATGTGCACCGGCGCACCACCAGCAAGGACGTCTTTCCGGGCATGTACGACTGCTGGGTCGCCGGTTGCGTCGCTGCCGGTGAGTCGGCGGACACGGCCGTCGTCCGTGAGCTGGCAGAGGAGCTCGGCATCCGTGACGCACCGGTCCGGCGGCTCTTCACCCGCCGCTACGCCGACGAGCTGATCCGCGAGCTGTGCGTGGCGTACGAGACGACGTACGACGGCCCGATCACCCACCAGCCCGAGGAGATCGACTGGGGAGGGTGGATGGAGCTGGCCGAGCTGACATCACACCTCGCCGTGGACGGCTGGGCCACCCCCGACGGCACGGCGCTGTTCGAGGAGTGGCTGCGCGAGCGCGGCGGCTGAATGGAAGTCCGGGCTCAGCCGCCGCTCACAGGTACTGGCCGGTGTTGGCGATGGTGTCGATCGAACGACCCGGCTCGGTGCCCTGCTTGCCGGACGTGAGCGTGCGGATGAAGACGATGCGCTCACCCTTCTTGCCGGAGATGCGGGCCCAGTCGTCGGGGTTGGTCGTGTTGGGCAGGTCCTCGTTCTCCTTGAACTCGTCGAGGCACGCCTGCAGCATGTGCTGGACGCGGATGCCCCGCTGCTCGAGCTCGAGCAGGTCCTTGATCGCCATCTTCTTCGCCCGGTCGACAATGTTTTGGATCATCGCGCCCGAGTTGAAATCCTTGAAGTAGAGGACTTCCTTGTCACCGTTGGCGTAGGTCACCTCGAGGAACCTGTTGTCCTCCGACTCGTCGTACATGCGCTCGACGGTGCGCTGGATCATGGCCCCGACGCACACGTCACGGTCACCGTCGAACTCGGTGAGGTCGTCGGCGTGCAGCGGCAGGTTGGCGGTGAGGTATTTCGAGAAGATGTCGCGCGCCGACTCGGCGTCGGGCCGTTCGATCTTGATCTTCACGTCGAGTCGGCCGGGTCGAAGGATCGCCGGGTCGATCATGTCCTCGCGGTTGGACGCGCCGATGACGATGACGTTCTCAAGCCCCTCCACGCCGTCGATCTCACTCAGCAGCTGCGGCACGATCGTGTTCTCGACGTCGCTCGACACACCGGACCCGCGGGTCCGGAACAACGAGTCCATCTCGTCGAAGAACACGATCACGGGCGTCCCGCCGCTCGCCTTCTCCCTCGCCCGCTGGAACACCAGCCGGATGTGCCGCTCGGTCTCGCCGACGTACTTGTTGAGCAGCTCGGGTCCCTTGATGTTCAGGAAGAAGCTCTTGCCTTCCTGCCCGGTCTTCTCGGCCACCTTCTTGGCCAAGGAGTTCGCGACGGCCTTGGCGATGAGCGTCTTGCCGCAGCCGGGCGGTCCGTACAGCAGCACGCCCTTCGGCGGCTTCAGCTCGTGCTCCTCGAACAGCCCGGGGTGCAGGTACGGCAGCTCGATCGCGTCGCGGATCGCCTCGATCTGGCGCATCAGGCCGCCGATGTTGCTGTAGTCGATGTCCGGGACCTCCTCGAGGATCAGCTCCTCGACCTCGGACTTCGGGATCCGCTCGTAGACGTAGCCTGCGCGGGCGTCGAGCAACAAGGAGTCGCCTGCGCGCAGCGGTGCAGTGCGCAAGGGTTCAGCGAGGCGTACGACCTTCTCCTCGTCGGCGTTGGCGATGACGAGCGCCCGGTCGCCGTCGGCGAGCACCTCCTTGAGCATCACGACTTCGCCGACCTGCTCGAACGCCAGCGCACTGACCACGTTGAGCGCCTCGTTGAGCAGCACCTCCTGGCCGCGGTGCAATGAGTCGAGGTCGACGTTGGGACTGACGCTGACGCGCAGCTTGCGGCCGGCAGTGAAGACGTCGACCGTGTCGTCGTCGCACCGGGCGAGAAAGACCCCGAACCCAGCCGGCGGCTGCGCCAGCCGGTCGACCTCCTCCTTGAGCGTGAGGATCTGGTCTCGCGCATCTCGCAGCATGTCGGCAAGGCGCTCGTTCTGCGAGGTGAGGCCGGCGACCGCAGCCTGCGTCTCAGCCAGCCGGTACTCGAGCCGCCGCGCCTCCCCCGGGTGGTCGGCCAGCCGCCGGCGCAGCCTCGCTACCTCTTCCTCGAGGAACTCGACCTGGGTCGTGAGCTCGGCCGGCGTACGTCTGCTGTCGTCATGGGCTGGCATCGACCGCACCCTTTCGCGAGAGGGGTCTAACGCGTTCGACCCTACCGGGGGACGAGGCGGCTATGTCGCGCCAAGGGCACGTGTCGGTCACGCTGCGGCAACGGTCATCGTTGCGTGGTGCTGACCTCGCCGTCTCGGTCCGGATCGCCCTCGGCGCTCGCCGCGCGAGGTCCGCGGTAGTCCGGTCCGTACGCCCCCGGTGCGGGACGCCGCGAGCGGCGCGGGGGGCGGTGTCCGGGAGCCATCCGGCGGGCCGTGAGCAGGAAGCCCGTGTGCCCGCTCATCGTGTGGTCGGGGCGAATCGCCAGGCCTTCGACGTGCCAGGAGCGCACCAAGCTCTCCCAGGCGTACGGCTCGGTGAAGCCGCCGTGTGCCCGCAGTGTCTCGACCGTGCGGCCGAGCTGGGTCGTCGTGGCGACATACGCGCACACGATCCCACCGGGGACAAGAGCGCTCGCGCTGACTTCGACACACTCCCAGGGGGCGAGCATGTCGAGGACCACCCGATCGATCTCGGGTGCGACATTCGCCTCGCTCAGGTCGCCGATCGTCAGCCGCCAGGCCGGATGCTGGCCGCCGAAGAACTCCTCGACGTTGCTCCGGGCCACCGCGGCGAAGTCGTCGCGCCGCTCGTAGGACGCCACCAGGCCGGTGGGCCCCACCGCACGCAGCAGCGCGCAGCTCAACGCGCCGGATCCGGCGCCGGCCTCGACGACGCGCGCGCCGGGGAAGATGTCGGCCATGACGAGGATCTGCGCCGTGTCCTTGGGGTAGACGACCGTCGCGCCGCGCGGCATCGCGACCACGTGCTCGGCGTAGAGCGGCCGCAGGACCAAGTAGTCGACACCGCCTGCGGAGGTGACGACGATGCCCTCCGGCTGGCCGATCAGCGCGTCGTGGTCGATGGCGCCGCGGTGGGTGAAGAACGTGGCGCCGGCCTCGAGCAGCACGCTGTTGCGCCTGCCCTTGGGGTCGGTGAGCCTGATCCGCTCTCCCGCAGCCAGCGGGCCGCGCCGGACGCCCGACCACTGCCTCGGCGCGTCTGGCGCCATCAGGCCGCGGCGAACGCCGCGTCGACGTCTTTGGCAGCGAGAACGCCGAAGACCTGGCCGGAGGTGTCCAGCAGCACGTACTCGGTTGCTGGCGTTGTGCGCATCGCGTTGACCAGGCCTTCACCGCTGAGATCGGCGGCGAGCTGCATGCCGGACTCCAGGCGACGGGCGACGGAGCCGCAGCTCACCCACGGCCGGCGGTCCGCCGGCGTGGAGAGCACCGCTGCCTCGTTGACGATGCCGATGGGCTCGCCCGTTCCGGAGATAACCACCAGGCCGCCGGCCTGGGCGTCGTGGGCTCGCCGGATGCCTTCGGCGAGCGGCAGGTCGTGGGCTACCGCGACCGCCCGCCGTGCCAACGCCCGCGCCTGCAGCGACGGCAGCTTGGCGCGCAGGCGAGCCGCCAGGATCGCCTGGCTGGCCGAGGTCCACAAGAACAAGGCGATGATGAGAGCGAACGCGTAGGTAACGAAGTCGGGTGGACTGCCAGTCACCAGCTGCAGGACCAGCGGGTAGGCAAGGACGAGCACCGCGACCGCACGGCCCGCCCAGGCCGCGACCAACGTGGCGAGATGCGGCTTGCCCGTCGCTGCCCACACCGCCGCGCGCAGGATGCGCCCACCGTCGAGCGGCAGGCCAGGGGCGAGGTTCAGCACCCCCACCAAAAGGTTGGCGCTGGCCAGCCCGCCGACGGCGTAGCCAAGCAGGCCGTACGGCAGCACGGAAGCGAGGGCCCAGGCCAACCCGCCGACCAGCAGCGATGCCAGCGGGCCGACGACGGAGACGACGAACTCCCGCCACGGCGTCTGCGGCTCCCCGTCGATCTCGGTCACACCGCCGAGAAAGTGCAGCGTGACGGACTTGACCGGGAGACCGAACGCCTTGGCGGCCAGCGCGTGCGAGAGCTCGTGCAACAACACAGACAGGTACAAGACGACTGCGAAGGCCAGGCCGGCCACGTAGGACAGGTCTCCGAGCCCGGGCGCGACCTCGCGGATGTTGGGCGCCAGCAGCCAGGCGATGAGACCCGCGATCAGCAACCACGACGCGCGTACCGTGATGTCGATGCCGGCGATGCGCCCCATCCGCAACGTCCCGGGCGGGTAGCGACGCGCCGCGGAAGTCGGGTCGGGAGCCACAGGTCAACGCTAGCGCGGCGCGGCGTCCGCACGGTTGCGCCGGACTGTCGGAGGGTTGTCCTACCGTGAAAACCATGCAGCAGGTGACCCATCCGGCGTCCGGACCAGCGGAGGCAGCGGCGCGGGCCCAGGCGCCGACACCGGCGGACGTGCTGGGTTCGTTGTCCCCGAGCCGTGCGAGCGACTTCATGTGCTGTCCACTGCTCTACCGCTTCCGCGTTATCGACAAGCTGCCGCAAGCGCCGAGCATCGACGCCGTCCGCGGAACGGTCGTCCACGCCGTGCTCGAGCGGCTGTTCGACCTGCCATCGGCCGGCCGCACGCCGGGTGAGGCGATCGCCCTGCTCGAGCCGGCGTGGAACGCTCTGATCGACGAGGACCCCGAGCTCGCGACACTGTTCGCATCCAGCAGCGAGGAGCTGACGACCTGGCTGGACGGCTGCCGGTCGCTGCTGGAGCGCTACTTCACCCTCGAGGACCCATCCCGACTCGAGCCGGCCGAGCGAGAGGTCTACGTCGAGACCGAGCTGTCCTCAGGGCTGCTGCTGCGCGGATACATAGACCGCGTCGACGTGGCCGCCACCGGCGAGATCCGCATCGTGGACTACAAGACCGGCCGGTCACCGCACCCGTCGTTCGAAGCCAAGGCGCTGTTCCAGATGAAGTTCTACGCGCTGGTGCTGTGGCGGACCCGGGGTGTCGTCCCGCGGATGCTTCAGCTGATCTATCTGGGCAACGCCGAGGTCTTGCGCTACGAGCCCGAGGAGTGCGACCTGCTGGCCACCGAGCGGAAGGTGGAAGCGTTGTGGCGCGCCATCAAGCGCGCCACTCAGACCGGTGACTGGCGGCCTTCCCCCTCGGCGCTCTGTGGCTGGTGCGACCACCAGGCGCTCTGCCCGGCTTGGGGCGGCACGCCTCCCCCGCTGCCGCCGCCCGAAGCCGGCTTGACGGTGCCGGCTGCCATCTCCTCGGCATGTGGCAACCCAGCCGTCGCGCCGGCGTCACGATCTAGATCTCGGTGACAGACGCGGGGCCGAACGGCGAGCCGTCGTCAGCGCGCGTCGGCGCCCTCCCGGCTTCGACGAGCTCGGGGTCGATCTCGTGGGGCTGCAGCTCGCCCCGTGCGATCTCCTCGGCCCAGTGACACGCGACCCGGTGACCCGGGGAGACGGCGTCGACCTCGATCACCCGGAGCTGCGGGCGTTCGTCGTCGCATCGGGTGGGCTGCCGCCAAGGACACCGAGTGTGGAAACGGCACCCGCTCGGCGGGTTGGACGGCGACGGCAGATCTCCGGTGAGCAGGATCTGCTCACGCCGGTCCTCGACGACCGGATCCGGGACCGGGACCGCTGACATCAGCGCCCGGGTGTAGGGGTGCAGCGGCAGGTCGTAGAGCTCGCC
The DNA here is from genome assembly GCA_035296085.1 of Nocardioidaceae bacterium. Lineage (GTDB taxonomy): Bacteria > Actinomycetota > Actinomycetes > Propionibacteriales > Nocardioidaceae > DATHBP01. Next base: position 19,433 of record DATHBP010000182.1, read on the forward strand.
GGCCTCCGACTCCTCCACCAGCCCACCGAGATACATGACCCCGATCCGGTCGCTGATGTGGCGGACGACGGCGAGATCATGCGCGACCACCAGGTACGTCAGGCCGAACTCGTTTTGCAGCTCCTCGAGCAGGTTGAGCACCTGCGCCTGGACCGAGACGTCCAGCGCGCTGACGGGCTCGTCGGCGACGATCAGCTTCGGTCCCACCGACAACGCCCGCGCGATGCCGATCCGCTGCCGCTGCCCGCCGGAGAACTCGTGCGGATACTTCTGGAGCGCGGCGGCGGGCAGCCCCACCGCGGCGAGCAGCTCGCGCAGCCGGGCGCTGGTGGCCGCCTTGTCCTTGTCGAGGCCGTGAGCGCGCATGCCCTCGACCAGGAGCGACTCCACCGACTGGCGCGGGTCGAGGCTCGACATCGGGTCCTGGAAGACCATCTGCATGTCCTGCCGCTTGCGACGCAGCTTCTCGCCCTTGAGGCTGGCGATGTCGACGCCTTCGAAGGTGACGACGCCCTCGGTGGGTGGTTCCAGCTTGAGGATCGCGCGGCCGAGCGTCGACTTGCCACAGCCCGACTCGCCTACGAGGCCGTACGTCTCACCGCGCCGGATCTGCAGATCGACGCCGTCGACGGCGTAGACGTAGCCGATTGTGCGGTCGACGACCACGCCGCTCTTGATGGCAAAGTGCACCTTCAGGTCGCGCACGTCGACGAGGACGTCGCTGGCCGCGGTCGGCTGGTCACTCACGGCCCACCTCCACGGGGTTGAAGCACCGCAGCCGCCGTCCGTCGCCCTCTACCGTCAGCTCGGGCATGTGCTCCGTGCAGACATCGATGACGTTGGGGCACCGCGGCGCGAACGCGCACGCGGAGGTCCACGGCAGGTTGTCGTTGACCGAGCCCGGCACCGGCGTGAGCTTCTCGCCGCGCGCCACGTCGAGCCGGGGGATTGAGGCCAGCAGGCCGTTGGTGTAGGGATGGCGCGGCTGTCCGAAGAGCCCGTAACGGTCGCCACGCTCCACGATCCGGCCGGCGTAGAGGACGTTGACCTCGTCACAGAGCCCGGCGACGACCCCTAGGTCGTGGGTGATCATGATCAGCGCTGTGCCGGTCTCCTCGACCAGCTCCTTGAGCAACGCAAGGATCTGCGCCTGGATCGTCACATCGAGGGCGGTGGTCGGCTCGTCGGCGATCAGCAGCCGCGGGGCGCAGGCGAGCGCCATCGCGATGAGCGCGCGTTGCCGCATGCCGCCGCTGAGCTGGTGCGGGTAGTTCTTGAGCCGCGCCTTCGGGTCGGGAATGCCGACAACTTCGAGGAGCTCGCGGGCCTTCGGCATGGCCTCCTTGCGCGACATGCCACGGTGGCGCTCCATCACCTCGGTGACCTGGATGCCGATCGGTACGACGGGATTGAGGGAGGAGAGCGGGTCCTGGAAGATCATGGCGATGTCACGGCCGCGCCGGTCGCGCATCTCCTGTCGCGACAGCGCGAGCAGGTCGTCGCCCTCGTAGACCGCCCGGCCATCGACCCGGTTGCCCCGGTCCGGGAGAAGCCCCATGATCGCCAGCGACGTCACCGACTTTCCGCAGCCTGACTCGCCGACCAGACCGACGGTCTGGCCGGGGTGGACGTCGAAGGACACGCCGTCGACGGCGGCGAAGGGCTGTTCGCCCTGCCGCGTGAACGTCACCTGGAGGTCCTCGACTGACAGCAGCGGACCGGAATCCATGCCCGTCATCTCCGGGTCTTCGGGTCGAGGGCCTCGCGCAGCGCCTCTCCCATCAGCGTGAAGCCGAGGGCGACGACGATGATGCAGGACGCCGGGTAAATCGCCAGGTGGGGGTACTCGTTGATGAACTCCGTCGCCTTGCCTAGCATCTGCCCCCACTCGGGCTGCCGGTCGTCGGGGTTGCCGAAGCCGAGGAACGAGAGCGCCGCGGCGTCGATGATCGCTACCGCCAGGACCAAGGTCGCCTGCACGATCACGGGGCCGAGTGCGTTCGGGAGCATGTGACGGAAGACGATCGCCCGCTGCTTGACTCCCAGTGCACGGGCGGCCAGCACGTGGTCGCTGGCGCGCTGCGCCAACATTGACCCACGCAGCAACCGCGCGAAGATCGGCACCTGGATGGCGGCGATGGCGATGATCAGCGTGGTCTGGCTCGGCCGGGCGGCGAGCGCCGCGAGCGTGAACGCGAGCAGCAGCGAGGGGATCGACAGCATCACGTCGACGAGCCGCATCACGGCCGAGTCGATCCAGCCGGCGAACGCCCCGGCGAGCGTGCCGAGCACCAGCCCGCCGGCCAGCCCGAACACAGTGGCGAGCACGCCGACGATCAGGGTCTGCCGGCTTCCGACGAGCAGACGGGAGAGCAGGTCACGGCCGCGGTTGTCGGCTCCGAGCGGGAAGCCCGGCTCTGCTCCGGGGACGGGGTTGGACTGGGTTCGCACCTTGTCGAGAAGCGGTGCCGCGGCCGGGTCGTGAGGGGCGATCCAGGGAGAGATGATGGCCAGCACGACGAAGGCCACCGAGATGCCGAGGCCCAACAAGAAGATCGGGTTGCGGCGCAGCCTGCGCCAGGCGCTGACGATGAGGGAGACACCGGGGGTTTCGTCCACCGAGGCTGCGGCGAGGGCGTCGATGCGTGCCTTGCGCCGATCGCCGTAGGACCCCGAAGCGGGTGTGTCGCTCATGACGTCACCTCGTCCTGACTCGGGGGTCGATGAGGGCGTAGGAGATGTCCACGAGCAGGTTGACCAGCACGAAGATCAGCGCCGACGCCAGGATCAAGACCTGGAGCACGGGATAGTCCTTGTCGGTGAACGACTCATAGAGCGCCTGGCCGATGCCCCCGAAGGAGAAGACCGTCTCCGTCAGCACTGCGCCGGCCAGGAGCCCACCGACCTGGAGACCGATCGTGGTGACGACCGGCAACATCGCGTTGCGCAGCACGTGACGACTGCGGATCACCTGCGCGGTCAGGCCCTTCGCCTCCGCCGTCCGCACGAAGTCGGCGTCCAGCGTGTCCAGGACCGACGCGCGGGTGATTCGGAAGATCACCGCGAACGGGATGGTAGCCAAGGCCACCGAGGGCAAGATGAGATGGATGAACGCGTCCCAGGCGGCGTCCCACTCGCGGGTCAGGATTCCGTCGAGGACGAAGAAGTTGGTGACGCGGGTGGCGTCGAAGCTGACCTCCTGCCGCCCTGACACCGGCAGCAGGTTCCACTTCACCGCGAAGAAGTACTTGAGCAAAAAGGCCGTGAAGAAAACCGGTACGGCGACCCCCACCAGGGAAAAGATCACCGATCCGTTGTCGAGAGCCGAACCCCTGCGGCGAGCGGCGAAGTAGCCCAGCGGGATGCCCAGTGAGACAGCGATCAGGAGGGCGAAGAACGACAGCTCGATCGTGGCCGGTAGCCGAGCCAGGAAGACCTGGAACGCGTCCTCACCTGGCAGCACCGCCGTCGAGGCTCCGAACTCTCCATGGACCGCCCGCTCCATGAACTTCAGGTACTGGACCCAGATCGGCTGGTCGAGGCCGAGCGCGGCCTCGAGCGCCGCTCGGCGGGAGGCGGTGGCCCGTTCGCCGAGAATGGCCGAGACCGTGCCGCCGGGCAGCGCTCGGAGCCAGATGAACAGCAGGACGGACAGAACGAGCAGGACACCGACCATCTGGATGACCCGACGCACGATGAAGCGGAGCATGTCCTCGTTCACTCCCTACGGACCGTGGTGAGGGGGGCCACCCGCGATGGGTGACCCCCCTCAGCCGATTGGCCGGCGCTAGCGGGAAATCACTCCCCGCCGACACTCACGGTGTCGAACTCCTCAGCCGTCAGCGGGCTCGGGATGACGCCCTCCACGCCCGGGCCGACCACCAGGGCCGGTGGGGAGTGGCTGATCGGCACACCCGGCATGTAGTCCTCCATGATCTGCCGGTTGATCTCCTCGAAGGCGGCAGCACGCTCGCCCTCGTCGACGATCGCGTCGGCGTCCATCAGGTCCTGGGCGAGCTGCTCACCCCAGGGGTACTCGGATGTGCCGAAGTCGTTCTCCTTGAGGTTGCCGAAGAACGTGCCGATGAAGTTGAACGCGGCGTCGTAGTCACCGGTCCAGCCCAGCAGGTACGCGTCGTACTTGCCTGCCGTCACGTTATCGAGGTAGCCACCGTTCCAGGAGGCGGTCTCGACATTCACCTTGATGCCGACGTCCTCGAGGTTGCTGCGGATGGCTTCGTAGAGCTCCTGCGGGTCCGGCATGTAGGGCCGGCTGACGTCCGTCGGGTAGGCGAATGTCAGCTCGAGGTCCTCCGCACCAGCCTGCTGCAGCAGCTGCTTGGCCTTCGTCGGGTCGTAGGGGTAGGGCTCAAGCCCGCTGTTGTAGCCGCTCACGGTCGAGGGCATGAACTGCGTCGCGACCTCGGCGCCTTCTGGGAGCTGGGTCTGGACCAGCTGCTCGCGGTCGATGGCGTACTGGAGCGCTTCGCGGACCTCGTCGTTCATCAGCTCCGGGTTGGCTGCGGGGTTGAGGCCGACGTAGAAGATGTTGAACGGGTCACGGATCGCGACGGTGTTGCCCTCCTCCTCGAGCCCGGCCCAGTCGGTCGGACTCGGGAAGTCGTAGCCGTCGATGCTGCCGGCCTCGAGCTCCTGACGCCTCGTGCTCTCGTCGGGGATCACGCGGAAGATCAGCTCGCTGGACTTGGGTGCCTCGCCGTAGTAGTCGTCGTAGGCCTCCAGCGTGATGGATCCGTTGGCCTCGTCGTACTCGACGAACTTGAAGGGGCCGGTGCCGACCGGGTTGTCGGCGTACTCCGGGAACGCAAAGCCCTCACCCTCGGCCTTGATGTCGTTGGCGTTGCCCTCTTCCATCGCGGTAGGCGACTGCATGGCCAGCGACGACAGCGTCAGCATGGTCGGGAAACCGGAGGTGGCGCGGTTGATGGTGACGACAGCCTCGAACTCACCGGTGGCATCGCAGCTCTTGTAGAGCGAGCTCTTGGGGTCGTTGGAGAAGCCGCCCATCACGTAGCCCCAGTACTCGGCGGCCACCTGACCGGCCTCGTTCTGGTCGAACATGCGCTCGAAGTTGGCGCAGACGGCCTCCGCGTTGAACGGAGTTCCGTCGTGGAACGTCACGTCGTCACGCAGTGTGAAAGTCCACTCGGTGCCCTCCTGGTTGGGGGTCCACTCGGTCGCCAGCTCGGGGACAACTTCGACGCCGCCGGGCTTGATGCCGAGCAGGCCCTCGAACATCTGGCGGGTGACGCGGAAGGTCTCGCCGTCGGTGGCGTAGAGAGGGTCGAACATCTCGGGAGCGCCCGCCGCGCCGAAGCGGAAGGTGCCGGCCTGCCCAGAGGTACCGCCGCCCCCGTCAGTGCCGCCGTCGCCGGGATCGCCCTCGCCGCGCTGGGACTCAGCGCAGGCGGTGGCGGTAAAGACGAGTGCCCCCACCACCGCCATCGAGGCCATTTTTCGGGTAATTCTCATTCGGGCAACCTCACTGTCGCTCGTGGCCCCCCCTCGCGGCGGACCCGCTGGGCACTCTAGCCCCAACACCCCCGGTGGCTGCACGCCCTGAGGCGGGTTGTGACCGTGGTGTTATCTGCGGGTGAGTCCCGCGCCTTCTGCGCACACGGCAATCTCAGCCGTAGGGTGGCGCAGTGCTCGAGCTCTCGGCGTTTCCGCAGCTGGTGGACCCGGTGCTCATCGCCGCCTTCGAAGGCTGGAACGACGCCGCCGACGCGGCGTCGTCCGCGATCGACCACCTGATCGCCTCCTGGCAGGCCGTTCCGATCGCCGCGCTGGACCCCGAGGACTACTACGACTTCCAGGTCAACCGGCCGACCATCTCCCTGAGCGCCGACAACGAGCGAGAGCTCACCTGGCCGACGACGCAGCTGTGCACCGCTCACCTGCCCGGCAGCGAGCGTGACGTAGTCCTGCTACGTGGCATCGAACCCAATATGCGCTGGCGGGCTTTCTGCGCCGAGCTGCTGGACACCGCCGACACCCTCGGTGTCTCGCTGGTGGTCACATTTGGGGCGCTGCTGGCCGACACCCCGCACACGCGGCCCATCCCGGTCTCGGGGCACTCCTCCGATCCGGTGCTGGCGCAGCGCCTGGCGCTCGAGCAGTCGCGCTACGAGGGCCCCACCGGGATAGTCGGGGTCTTCCAGGACGCCTGCGAGAGGCTCGGGGTCCCGGCCGCGTCGTTTTGGTGTGCGGTTCCCCACTACGTCGCCCAACCGCCGTGCCCCAAGGCAACGCTGGCGCTACTCCAACATCTCGAGGACCTGTTGGAGGTGCCGATGCCGTTGGGTGAGCTGCCGGAGGCAGCCCGGGCTTGGGAGCGTGGGGTCGACGAGCTCGCTAGCGACGACACCGAGATCGCCGACTACGTTCGTGCCCTCGAGCGCCAGCGCGACACGTCCGACCTGCCCGAGGCGAGTGGCGAGGCGATCGCGCGGGAGTTCGAGCGCTATCTCAAGCGGCGCGACACCGGCACCTGACCGCTCAGCACCTGACCGCTCAGCGGCCGGCAGCGTAGGTCGGCGCTAGAGCGCCACACCGAGCCGCTCGTCGCACAGCTCGGCGACCTCCCGCCCGGCACTGCCGTCGGCTCTCCGCTCTGCCAGCGCCGCCTCGGCCCAGTCGTCAACGAGCGACAACGCGGCGGGTGCGTCGAGATCGCCGGCCAACGCCGACCGGACCGCCGCCACCAACGCCTTCGCCGGCGGTCCGTCGCCCGCTGCGACCGCGCGGCGCCAGCGGTGGAGCCGAGCGGTCGCGTTCGCGAGGTCGGCACCGTCCCACTGCCAGTCCCGGCGGTAGTGGTGGGCGAGCAGCGCCAGCCGGATCGCCATCGGGTCGTGTCCTTGGTGCCGTAGCTCGGAGACGAATACGAGGTTGCCCCGTGACTTCGACATCTTCTCGCCGTCGAGGCCCACCATGCCCGCGTGCACGTACGCCCGCGCGAACGCCTCACCCCACGCGACGTGCCCCTGGGCCGCGCACATCTCGTGGTGGGGAAACGCGAGGTCGGACCCGCCTCCCTGCACGTCGATGGTCCGGCCGAGATAGCCCGAGACGATGGCCGTGCACTCGATGTGCCACCCCGGCCGCCCACGGCCCAGCGGTGAGTCCCAGGACGGCTCGCCGGCCCGCTCTCGCTGCCACACCAGGCAGTCCAGCGGGTCCTTCTTTCCGGCCCGGTCGGGGTCGCCACCCCGTTCGCGGAACAGGTCCGTCATCGCCGGACGGGGCAGTCCGGCTACCGAGCCGAACGACCCAGCCGCAGCCACCGGGAAGTACCAGTCTCCGTCCACCTCATAGACCGCCCCCCGCTCCGCCAGGAGCGTGATCGTCTCGACCACCATCGGGATCGCCTCCACGGCACCAACGAAGTGCGCCGGCGGAATGAGCCTCAGTGCCGTCATGTCGTCGCGGAACGTGGCCGTCTCCCGCTCCGCAAGGGCGCGCCAGTCCTCCCCCGTCTGCTCGGCCCGCTCGAGCAGTGGGTCGTCGACGTCGGTGACGTTCTGGACGTACTGCACCGCGGCGCCGGCGTCCAGCCACGCGCGCACGGCAAGGTCGAACGCCACGTAGGTCGCCGCATGGCCGACATGGGTCGCGTCGTAGGGCGTGATGCCGCAGACGTACAGGCGCACTGAGCCGCCCGAACCCGTGTCGACCAGGGACTTGCGTGCCGTGTCGTACAGCCGCAGCGGTGGGGCGGGACCGAAGCGGCCGGCCAGGGCGCCCGACGGCGAGGGGGCAGGCCACGCGCGCATGCCGGCAGCCTACGCAGGCTCAGAAGGGGGGCCAGGGAATCGCCGGCCACCCGGGCGGCGGCAGCGGGAAGCGCGCAGTCCGCACCAGCGTCTCCATCCGCTCGCGCAGCGCGTTGTGCTCCCCTCGGCTCAGCAGCTGCCCCATCTCGGCGGCGAGGCCGCCACTGGCGGCATCGGCGGCCAGGGCGCGCACCGTGTCGAGCAGGTCCTCGGGAATGACGCTGCCGGTCCACCCCCAGAGCACCGTTCGCAGCTTGTCGTCGACATGGAAGCAGACTCCGTGGTCGACGCCGAACAGCCCGTCCGCAACGGCGGGCAGGATGTGGCCGGCTTTCCGGTCGGCGTTGTTGACGATCGCGTCGAACACCGCCATCCGCTGCAACCCCGGGTCGTCGGCGTGGACCAACGCGACCGGTCGGCCATGCGCGTCCTCGGCCTCCAGGACGGTCAGCCAGCCATCGGCCACGTCACCGACAGCCACCAGGTCGACCAGCTCGGTGTCGGTGTCGGACTCGATCCAGCGCTGCACCATGCCCGGGCCGAACGGGCCGTCTCGCATGACCGTGGGCGGAACGAGGTCCCAGCCGCTGGCCACCGACAGCTGGTACGCCGCCACCTCACGCGCCGCCAGCGTGCCGTCCGGGAAGTCCCACAGGGGGCGCTCACCCCGCACCGGCTTGTAGACGCACTCGAAGGACTCGCCGTCGAGTGAGACGGCACCGAAGAACGTGGCATTGCTCGCCAGGACGAGTCGGCCTTGGAGCTCCAGCGTGCCGCGGCGAAGTAAGTCGAGGATGTCGTCCGAGGTCACCGGCGGACGCGGCGGAACCCGTTGGCGCGAGGACAGAGGTGCCCCTCGGGGTCGAGCGGACCACCACAGAACTGGCACGGTGGCCGGCCCGCCGCCACGACGCTGAGCGCGCGTTTCGCGAATGCTCGCGCGTGCGACCCGGGGATGCGCACGAGCAACATCTCCTCCGGGTCGGGGGCATCTGCACCGTCCTCGGCGTTTTCCACAGCGGCCTCGTCGCCGTCGGCGGATTCGGAGTCGGCCTCGCTGACGGGGAACGCCTCGAGCACCAGCACCTGGTCGTCGACGTCCCATGACAATGTCATGGTGCCGACCCGGAACTCCTCCGAGATCGGCTGCTCCAACGGGGCGACGTCGGTCAGCTCCTGTGGTGCTACCGCGGGCACTGGCACGTCTCCACCGGTAGCGCGCAGCACCTCGTCGAGCAGCGCGTCGATGCGCTCGGCGAGGACGGCGACCTGTTCCTTCTCCAGCGCCACGCTGGTGACCCTGCTCCCACTCCGGGCCTGCAGGAAGAACGTGCGCTGGCCCACCGGGCCGACGGTGCCGCACACGAAACGCTCGGGCGGGTCGAATCGATGGATGACCGTGGGCATGGTGCCAGCCTAGGTCTTCGAGGTGTCGGCGGGCTCTGGGCTCGGCCCCGCTCCGCCGCCTACCGGGGCGTCACTGGAGGCTGTGCGCCGGGCACCGCGGCGCTTGCGCTGGGGCGCACGGAGGCCGGCCAGGTCGCCGCCCACGTCGTTGAGGCGCACGACGAACGGGCGCAGCGGTGTGTAGCGAATGACCGACACCGACGCGGGATCGACGACGATGCGCTGGAAGTGGTCGAGATGCATGCCCAGTGCGTCCGCCAGCACGGCCTTGATGACGTCGCCATGGCTGACCGCCGCCCACAGCGAGTCGGGGCCGTGCTCCGCCTCCAGCCGGCCGTCCCACTCACGCAGGCACGCCACCGCGCGGGCCTGCATGTCGCGGAGCGTCTCCCCGTCGGGGAACGTCACCGACGAGGGGTGCTCCTGGACGGCTCGCCACAGCTTGTCCTTCGCGAGCTCCTTGAGCGAGCGGCCGGTCCACGACCCGTAGCCACACTCGAGGAGGCGCTTGTCGCGGATGACGTCCACGCGCGGTGACTGGCTGGCTGCGACCGCCTTGGCGGTGTCTCGGCAGCGTTCGAGTGGACTGGACACCACCGCAGCGAGCGGAACGGCACCGAGTCGGGCCGCGGCCGCGGCGACTTGTCCGCGGCCGGCGTCGTCGAGATGCACACCAGGCGCCCGACCGGCGAGCACCCCGTCGGTGTTGGCGGCGGACCGACCGTGCCGGATGAGCAGGACCGTCGGCACGCCGGCCACCCTACGGTGCATGGGCGCGTCCCCAGGCGGCACGGCGCCCGCGGTGCCGCTCCGCTGGCCGAAGCTGTCGCCGCTTGCGCACGCCAGGGTTGACAATGAGACGGTGATCGTCGACTGCGCCGTCTACCGCAACGGCGCCCGGCTCTCCGGCCAGCCGGAGACGCTCGAGATGGATGCTGCGGTCGCCGCCGCTGACAACGATGGCGACTTCGTATGGATCGGGCTGCACGACCCGACCCGCGAGGAGCTGGCGGACGTGGCCCGGGCCTTTGGCTTGCACCGGCTCGCGGTCGAAGACGCGGGCAAGGCCCGCCAGCGGCCCAAGCTCGAGCGCTACGACGACGGCTTCTTCCTGGTGCTCAGGACGCTGTGGTACGTCAAGGACACAGACGCCGTGGAGACCGGCGAGATTCACCTCTTCGTCGGCCCGAGGTACGTCGTCTCCGTGCGCCATGGCCAGGGCGTTGGGCTCGGCGACACCCGGCGTGACCTGGAGGAGCGGGCTTCGGTCCTGGACCACGGTCCGGCCGCGGTGGCCTACGCGGTGTGCGACCGCGTCGTCGACGACTACGAAGCCGTCGCCGGTGAGCTGGAGGACGACGTCGATCTGGTCGAGCAGGCGGTGTTCTCGGAGGCCCGATTCCACGACGCCGAGCGCATCTACTCGCTCAAACGCGAACTGCTCGAGTTCCGTCGCGCGGTCTCGCCCCTGCGTGAGCCGACGTCCCGCCTCGCGGCCGGCCGGGTGCCGGGAGTCCCGGCCGCAGCCGTCCCGTTCTTTCGGGACGTGCACGACCACGTGGTCCGGGTCTCTGAACAGGTGGAGGCGCTCGATCTGCTGCTCGGCGGCATCTACGAAGCTCACCTGACCCGAGTCAGCATCCGGCAGAACGACGACATTCGCCGGATCTCCTCCTGGGTGGCGATCGCCGCGGTGCCGACCATGGTGGCCGGCATCTACGGCATGAACTTCGAGCACATGCCGGAGCTGACGTGGCGCTACGGCTATCTGGTCGTGATGGTCGTCATGGCCGGCGCTTGCCTGCTGATGTACCGGTCATTCAAGCGCTCGGGCTGGCTCTAGCGACGTCGCCGTGGTCGGTTCACGTGGCGCTGATCGTGCCGGTGGCGAGCAGCCCGACCAGGAGCAGGCCGAGCGCCACCCGGTAGAGGACGAACACCTCGATGCTGTGGTGGGCGACGAAACGCAGCAGCCAGGCGATCGCTGCATAGGCGACGACGAAGCTCACGACGGTCGCCACCACCGTCGACATGAGGCTGATGTCCCCGGCGATCGCGTCCTTGATCTCGTACAGACCAGCGGCGACCAGGGCGGGGATCGACAAGAAGAACGACATGCGGGTGGCGGTGACGCGGTCCAGCCCGCGCAGCAGACCGGCGGAGATCGTCGCGCCCGAGCGGGACACGCCCGGGACCAAGGCGATGCACTGCACCACCCCGATGACGACGACGTCGCGAAGAGTGATCTGGGTTTCGTCGCGCTGCTGCGTTCCTCGGCGCTCGGCCAGCACCATCACCGCGCTCCACCCGATGAGCCCCGCTGCGACCCACCAGAGGCTACGGAGCGCGCCGGTCACGAGGTCCTTGCCGAGAAACCCGACGATGCCGATGGGCATCGACCCGATGACGATGTACCAGCCGAGGCGGTAGTCCGCGCTCCCCCGGTGCTGCGCGCGCCTGAGCCCCAGCAGCCAAGCCTTCGTGATACGCCACAGGTCGGTGCGGAAGTAGACGACGACTGCGGCGATCGCGCCGACCTGGATGATCGCGGTGAACGCGGTTACCGCGGGGTCGTCGATTCGCAAGCCGAGCAGCTTCTCGGTGATCGTGAGATGGCCGGTGCTGGAGACCGGCAGAAACTCGGTGAGCCCCTCCACGACGCCCAGCAGGATCGCCGCCAGAAAGTCCACCTAGTCCCCCAGTCCGGCCGAGTCCAGCGCGCTCACGACCGTACGGAGCGTAGCCAGACGATCCGCCTGCGTCCCGCTCACGCAGGCGACGCTGAGCGTGGTCACCCCGGCCGCGGCATACGAAGCCAGGCGCTCGGCGATGCGCTGCCGCGGACCGAGCAGGCTGGTCTGGTCGACGAACTCGAGTGGAACAGCGGCGGCCGCCTCCCGGGTGTTGCCGGCCAGGAAGAGTTCCTGGCAGCGCTGGGCCTGCGCCGCGAAACCCATCCGTGCGGCGTGGGCGTTGTAGAAGTTGTGCTCGCGGCTCCCCATGCCCCCGAGGTAGAGCGCCGCGTAGGCGCGCACGGGCTCCGCGCAGGCTGCAATGTCGTCCCCCACGACCACCGGGACGGTTGCGACCACGTCGAACGAGTCGGTCGGCCGGCCCCGAGCGGCCAGGCCGACGCCCAGGTTGGCCATCCAGTCGGCTGCGTGATTCGGGGAGAAGAAGACGGCCAGCCAGCCGTCGGCAACCTCGCCGGCAAGCTGCACGTTCTTCGGCCCGACGGCCGCCAGGTAGAGCGGGATGTCCGGCCGGAGCGGACGTACGCCGAGCCGCAGCGCTTTGCCCGGCGAGTCGGGTAAGGGGAGCGTGTAGTGCTCGCCCGCGTACCGCAATGTCTCGCGATGCAGGGCGGCGGTCACGATGTCGACGTACTCCCGGGTGCGCTGCAACGGCCGCTCGAAGCCGACGCCGTGCCAGCCTGCTGAGACCTGCGGTCCGGAGACGCCGAGCCCGAGCCGGAACCTGCCGCCCGAGAGCCGGTCCAGCGTCGCGGCTGTCATGGCGGTCATCGCAGGTGTGCGCCCCGGGATCTGCATCACCGCACTCCCGAGCGCGATGCGCTCGGTGCGAGCAGCGAGCCAACCCAGGACGCTCACGGCGTCGGAGCCGTACGCCTCGGCCACCCACACCGAGTCATAGCCCAGCCGGTCGGCTTCGACCCCAAGGGCGAGGTGCTCGCGGTAGCCGGCACCGAAGTCATAGCCGAGGTTCACACCGAGTCGCACTCGATGCCACCTCTCTACTGGCCGCTTCGGACGGCGGCAGCCTACTTTGCGAGCCGGCCGCCGTCCGGGACTAACCTGACGCACCTATGGAGTACGAGTTCCGTCGGCTGTGGTTCCCCCGGACGCTGCCGCGTTCGGCGATCCGCCGGCTGCTTACCGACCAGGCCGAGTACGGCGGCTGGGAGCTGGACCGGCTCCGGCTGTTCCCGGACGGTACGCGCCGGGTGACGCTACGGCGGCGGATCATCCGGATGCGCCGGACTCTCTAACGGCTGCCGCGGCCGCGAGCCGCCACCGCCCGGCGAGGACCTAGGCCAGGTCGAGGAAGCGGTCGAGCGTGCGTGCGCCGAAGCGCAGCGCATCAACGGGCACCCGCTCGTCGACACCGTGGAAGAGCGCGGTGAAGTCGAGGTCGGCCGGCAGCCGCAGGGGCGTAAAGCCGAAGCACCGGACTCCGAGCCGGTCCCAGGCCTTGGCGTCGGTGCCCCCGGACATGAGATAGGGCGCGATCCTGGCCGCGGGGTCCTGCTCGAGCAGCGCCTGACACATCGCGTCGACGAGGTCCCCGTCGAAGCTGGTCTCCAGGGCGGTGTCGTCGTTGAGGATCTCGATCTCGACGCGGTCGCCGATCAGCTCGGCCAGCGTGCGGTCGAACTCCGGGCGGAAGCCGGGCAGGATCCGTCCGTCCACGTACGCGAGTGCCTCCCCTGGCACCACGTTCACCTTGTAGCCCGCCGACAGCATCGTCGGGTTGGTGGTGTTGCGAAGCCCCGCGCCCAGCATCCGCTGGGCCGGGCCAACCGTCGCGAGCAGCTCGTCGGGGTCGGTCGTTGCCGAGCCGGTCACGGTCCGCAGCACATCGAGGAGCTGGGCCATCGAGCCGCCGACGTGCACCGGCCAGGTGTGCCGTCCGATGCGCGCGACGGCCTCGGTGAGCCGGGTCACCGCGTTGTCGTCGTGGCGCATGGATCCGTGACCCGCCGTGCCGCGGACGCGCAAGCGCATCCAGCAGATGCCCTTCTCGCCGGTCTCGATGACGTAGACCCGCTCGTCACCGACGCTGATCGAGTAGCCACCGACCTCACCGATCGCCTCCGTACAGCCCTCGAACGCGTCCCGGTGGTTGTCGACCAGCCAGTGCGCGCCGTAGTTGCTGCCCGCCTCCTCATCGGCGGTGAAGCACAGGACAACCGGGCGACGCGGAACCGCGCCGGCCCGGGCCCGCGCGCGGACGACGGACAGCAGCATCGCGTCGAAGTCCTTCATGTCGACCGCGCCGCGGCCCCACACGTAGTCGTCGAGCAGCTCACCGGAGAAGGGGTCCACCTGCCAGTCGGCCGCTTGGGCGGGCACCACGTCGAGGTGCCCGTGGATCAGCAACCCGCCGTCGTCACCCCCGTCCGTGCCCCAGTGGGCGACCAGCGACGCCCTGCCCGGGGCGGCTTCGTACAGCTGGGCCTCGATGCCGACGTCGGACAGCAACGTTGCGACGTGCTCGGCGGCCTTGCGCTCTCCGGGTCCGGTGTCGTCGCCGAAGTTGGAGGTGTCGATGCGGATCAGGTCACGGCAGATGTCGACGACCTCGTCGTCGGGCCGGTACGTCGCCGGCGCGGAGGGCTCGTTCATGGGGGTCATCCTGCACCTGCGACCGTGGGCCGACAGCAGCCCGGTTTGCTAGAGTGACGCCGCGCTCCGGCTCCTCGCCGAGCCCGCGTCCGGGTGGCGGAATGGTAGACGCGCTAGCTTGAGGTGCTAGTGCCCGTGTAGGGCATGGGGGTTCGACTCCCCCCTCGGACACAACGAACCCGCAGGTCAGCGAGATTACGCGGGCATAGGTGGACGGGTGTGCAAGCACCTGAGACCCACGCCGACGTTCGCGACGACGGCGATACCGACCAAGAGCAGTGCCTGGATGGAACTAGCCATCAGGAGCCAAGGAGCTGCTTGGTCCGGACGTTCATATGACGTCACCACGAACCGAGAATCATGGAGGTCCCGGTCAGCTGTCTGCACCCTTCGCGGCGAGTTGGCAGCACTCGGCTGTATCTTCTGGTGGCATGCCGGGCAGCGGGGATACATAACTTGATGCGACCGGCATGCGTAGCAGCCTTGTAGCCGCGATGTTGCTGACGACCGCTGTGGCGGGGTGTGGCAACGACGCAGCTGCCGTGCGCGACCGCCCAGCGGGCGAGATGATTCTGGCCACCACAACCAGCACGGTGGATTCTGGGCTGCTTGACATGCTGGTCCCCGCTTATGAAGCGAGGTCTGCGTGCAGCGTCAAGGCGCTCGGGGTTGGGTCTGGAGACGCGCTGAGGCTCGGCTCGCAGGGCAACGCTGATGTGCTGTTATCGCATTCGCCTGATGCTGAAGAAGAGTTCATGGCTGCAGGTGATGGCAGCCGCCGTGACGCTGTGATGCACAACGACTTCGTGATTGTCGGCCCACCGGACGACCCGGCAGGGGTCGCCGAGTCGCCGTCCGCCGCTCAAGCAATGGCGCGTATCGCGCAGAGCGGGGCGACGTTTGTGTCGCGGGCGGACGAGTCAGGCACCAACGCCAAGGAGTTGCAGTTGTGGCAGGAAGCCGAGGTCGCCCCCAGCGGCGAGTCGTACGAGGAAACCGGGCAGGGAATGGCGGAGACCTTGACGATCGCGAGCCAGCTGCAGGGCTACACCTTGTCTGACAGGGGCACCTACCTGGCGATCGACGGTCTCGACCTGAAGGTGCTCACCCAGGGCAGCAAGGACTTGCTGAACTTTTACCATGTCATCGTCGTTAAGCATCGCAACACGAACCGAGCCTGTGCCGAGGAGTTCGCCGACTGGTTGCTAACCCGAAAGACGCAGCAGCTCATTGGCAGCTTCGGCGTAAAGGAGTATGGCCGCCGGTTGTTTATCCCCGACGCTGCGGATTGATCGGGCCGCTGTGTCAGACCCGATCGGCGAGGTTGTCGCTCGAACCGCAATGGTTTCTGTTAGCGCCACCTTGATCGCTTTGGTGGTGGGAATTCCACTCGGTACGTTGCTAGCTCTGGCGAGAGTGCCTGGCCGGCGGTTAGTAACGGCGGTGGTCAACACTGGCATGGCGGTTCCGACCGTCGTGGTCGGCTTGGTTGTCGCCGTCCTGCTCTGGCGCAGCGGGCCGTTGGGCGACTTTCATCTGATCTACACCTTGCGCGGCATGGTGATTGCCCAAGTGCTGATAGCAGCGCCGCTCATCACCGGTATTACGGCGGCAGCGCTGCAACTTCTGCCAGCGGAGTTGCCCGACCAGCTGCGGGCGCTCGGGGCCAGCCCAACCCAGCTCGTTTGGCGGCTATGGCTTGAGGCCCGGCTGCCGCTGCTCGCCGCAGCGATGGCCGGTTTTGGCCATGCAGTCTCTGAGGTTGGGGCGGCGACCATCGTCGGCGGCAACCTTCACGGACGGACGCAGGTCATGACGACTGCGATCGTGGAGAACATTGGCCGGGGCGATCTCAGAGGCGCGGCTGTGTATGCCGTCGTCCTGTTGATTCTGGCGTTCGCCGTCAACGCGGTCCTCACCTCGGTCCACCAGCGCAGTGCGGCGTGGGCGCGACCCTGACTGCACGCCACCTGCGTCACCT
>DATHBP010000183.1:0-13534 GCA_035296085.1 Nocardioidaceae bacterium
CCCTGGCAGGCCGGGCACACCTTGGGCACCGTGCCGGTACGTGCGCCGGTGCCCGAGCAGGCCGAACACGGCGCGTCGCTGGTCATGCGTAGTGGGACGGTCACCCCGTCGACGGCCTGGCCGAAGCTGATGGATGCTTCGGTCTCGACGTCCGCCCCGCGTCGGGGCTGCACCGTCGTGCGAGTGCGGCTCCCGCCGGTGAAGATCCCACCGAGGATGTCGCCCAAGCCACCGCCGCCACTGCCCCCCTGGCCGAACAAGTCGCCGAGGTCGAACGTGGTGCCACCGGTGGGCGTGCCACCGCGCGGGAATCGGAAGCTCCCGCCGCCGAACAGCGAACGCTGCTCGTCGTACTCCTTGCGGCGTTTGGGGTCTGACAGCACGGAGTACGCCTCGGAGATCGTCTTGAACCGTTCTTCTGCCTTCGGGTCGCCGGAGTTGGAGTCGGGGTGGTTGGTGCGGGCCAGCTTGCGGTAGGCCTTCTTGATCTCCTCTGCCGACGCCTCTTTGGAGACCCCGAGCGCCTTGTAGAAGTCCTTCTCCAGCCAGTCGGCGTTGCTCACTGCCCCACCTCCCCTCGGCTCAGCTCGCCTCGGACGGCGTAGGCATATCCGCGTCCTCAGGTACTGAGGAGTCCGCCGGGTCGAAGGCCTCGACGGGCGCATCATCTGCTGCGTACGGCTCGGCTGCGTCCGGGTACGGCTCGGCTGCGTCCGGCTGTGCTCCGTCGCGATCCGGGCCAGCCGGTCCCTGGCTGGCCGGTTCGGCCGGGTCGACGACCGCGACCCTGGCCGGACGGATGACCCGCTCACCGAGACGAAATCCGGCTTGCAGGACGGCCTGACACGTCGGTCCGCTGACGTCGTCGGAGTAGCCGTGCATGAGCGCCTCGTGGATACGCGGATCGAACGGGTCGCCCGGTTCACCGAACTGCTCGAGCCCGAGAGCTTCAAGCGTCCGCTCGAATGAGTCGGCGACGGCCTTGAACCCGCCATCGAGCTCGCCGTGTTCGCGCGCGCGGGCGATGTCGTCGAGCACGGGCAGGAGCGCGCCGAGCACGCCGGCCAGCGCGGTATCCCGTACGGCCGCGCGGTCACGGTCGACGCGCCGCTTGTAGTTGACGTACTCCGCCTGCAGGCGTTGGACGTCACCCGTGCGCTCCGCGAGCATCGACTCGAGCTCCGCCACCCGGCCCGCTACGCCGGCCTCTGCGCCCGGCACCCCTTCCGGAGGGGGAATCAGGTCGGCCGGGTCGGCGGTGCTGGCCGGGGGAGCCGCAGCTGGCTGCGGCTCCCGCACGGCACCGGTCACGGGGTCTATGCGGCGCCGATCTCGCACGACAGGCTTCTCCTCCGGATCGTGATCCTCCGGCCGGGACGGCGTCACTTCTGCGCTCCCTCGCCGTCGGACTCGTCGACGAGCTCGGCATCGACGACGTCGTCGCCGCCGGTCGCTTCGCCGTCGTCGGAGCTGCCCTGGTCGCCGCCGCTGGACTGCGCCTCCGCCTGCGCCTGCGCGTTGGCGTACATCGCCGTGCCCATCTCCTGGCTTGTCTCGGCAAGCGTGGCGGCTGCTGACTTGATGGCGTCGGCATCCTCGCCTTCGAGCGCCTTCTTCAGCGACTCGACGTCCCCTTGCACCTTGTCCTTGACCTCGGCGGGGATCGAGTCCGCGTTGTCGGCGAGGAACTTCTCGGTCGAGTAGACCGCCGACTCGGCCTGGTTGCGGATCTCCACGGCCTCGCGGCGCTGGCGGTCCTCCTCGGCGTACTGCTCCGCGTCGCGGATCATCTTGTCGATGTCGTCCTTGCTGAGCGCCGAACCACCGGTGATCGTCATCGACTGCTCACGACCGGTGCCGCGGTCCTTGGCGGAGACGTGCACGATGCCGTTCGCGTCGATGTCGAACGTGACCTCGATCTGCGGGATCCCGCGGGGCGCCGGCGGCAGCCCGGTCAGCTCGAACGTGCCGAGCATCTGGTTGCTGGCCGCCATCTCGCGCTCGCCTTGGTAGACCTGGATCGCCACCGACGGCTGGTTGTCATCGGCAGTGGTGAAGACCTCCGAGCGCTTGGTCGGAATCGTGGTGTTGCGCTCGATCAGCTTCGTCATCACCCCGCCCTTGGTCTCGATGCCGAGGGACAGCGGCGTGACGTCGAGCAACAGCACGTCCTTGACCTCGCCCTTGAGCACGCCGGACTGCAGGCTGGCGCCGACTGCGACGACCTCGTCGGGGTTGACGCCCTTGTTGGGCTCCTTGCCGCCGGTGAGCTCCTTGACGAGCTCGCTCACTGCCGGCATCCGAGTCGAGCCGCCGACGAGAATGACGTGGTCGATCTTCGCGACGTCGATGTTCGCGTCCTTGATGACCTGCTTGAACGGGCTCTTGGTCCGGTCGAGGAGGTCAGCGGTCATCCGCTGGAACTCGGCGCGGCTGAGCTTCTCCTCGAAGTGCAGCGGGCCGGTCGCGGCCAGCGTGATGTAGGGCAGGTGGACGGTGGTCTCGGACTGGCCGGACAGCTCGATCTTGGCTTTCTCGGCTGCCTCCTGAAGGCGCTGGCGGGCGATCTTGTCAGCGCCGAGGTCCACGCCGTGGGCGTTCTTGAACTTGGCGACCATCCACTCGACGATCTTGGCGTCCCAGTCGTCCCCGCCGAGGTGGTTGTCACCGCTGGTGGCCTTGACCTCGACGACGCCCTCGCCGATCTCCAGCAACGACACGTCGAACGTGCCACCACCCAGGTCGAAGACGAGGATCGTCTGGTCGCTCTCCTTGTCGAGCCCGTACGCCAGCGCGGCGGCGGTCGGCTCGTTGACGATGCGCTGGACGTTCAGGCCGGCGATCTCACCGGCCTCCTTGGTGGCCTGGCGCTGAGCATCGTTGAAGTACGCCGGCACGGTGATGACGGCGTCGGTCACCGGCTCGCCGAGGTAGCTCTCGGCGTCGCGCTTGAGCTTTTGCAGGATGAACGCCGAAATCTGCTGAGCGCTGAATTTCTTGCCGTCCACCTCGGTAGACCAGTCGGTGCCCATATGACGCTTGACCGAGCGGATCGTACGGTCGACGTTGGTGACGGCTTGACGTTTCGCGACCTCACCGACGAGAACCTCGTTGTTCTTGGCGAAGGCGACCACCGAAGGGGTGGTCCGGGCGCCCTCGGCGTTGGAGACGACGGTGGGATCGCCACCTTCGAGGACGGCGACCACGGAGTTCGTCGTGCCGAGGTCGATGCCGACTGCGCGTGCCATGGGGGTAACCTCCGTTGTTGAGTCTCAGTGACTCAAGTATGCCGCCAGCAAGTCCCCGGCGCAAGTTAGTTGAGCCCGTTGCGCGCATGCTGAGAGCGGGTGCGGCGTCGCTGGCTCGCGCCGCGTCCTGATCTTGACATTGCGCGAGTGTGTCGGCACGCTGGCATGTTGCCCGTGATGCTCGCCCTAGCACTGCACGCCAGGCAAGGCAGGCGTCGCAGGGGACGGATCCCATGAAGCGCGCTCCGATCAGCTCTCTGCTGGCCGCCGTGGTCGGGCTGGCGGCCCTGGCGGCGCCAGCGCTAGCCGCGCCGACCCCGCCGCAGGCGGCCGCGAGCACCAACCGGCCAAACGTCGTCTTGTTCCTCGTCGACGACGCAACCGTCGAAGACATCGAGTACATGCCCAGGGTTCAGGCGTTGCTGGCCGACCGCGGGACGACGTTCACCCGGACTTACTCGCCGTTTCCGATCTGCTGCCCGGCCCGGGCGACGATCCTCACCGGACGCTATCCGCACAACCACCGGGTCTTGGACAACGTCGCCCCTCTGGGCGGGTTCACCCAGTTCCAGGACGCAGACACGCTCAGCACCTACCTGACGCGGCACTATGCGACCGCATATATCGGGAAGTACCTCAACGACTACGACAACCAGCGCTACGTTCCGCCCGGATGGGACACGTTCAAGGCAGCGACCGACCCCTCCACCTACAACTACGTCAACCAGACCATGAATATCAACGGCCGGTTGAGGAGCTTCTCCGACACCTACACGACCACCCTGTACGCACGCCAGGCCCGGTCGTTCATCCGGTCCACGGCCACCTCCCCCTACTTCGTGTACCTCTCGTGGGTCGCACCGCACACCGGCACTCCGCACGAGTCAGCGTCGGACCCGCTCTCGCCCTACGTTGCGCCGAGGTACCAGGACACCTACACCGGTCCGCTTCGACCGCGGGACCCGTCGTTCAACGAGGCCGACGTCTCCGACAAGCCGGCAGTCATCCAGCGGCGCTCGCTGCTCACCGAGGCCCAGATCGCCGCCATCAGCGAGAAGCTCGCGCAACGGCGTGAGTCGCTGCGCTCGGTCGACGACGAGGTGGCCCGGACAGTTCGGCGCATCGCCGAGCTCGGCCAGCTCGACAACACCTACTTCATCTTCACGTCGGACAACGGTCAGATGCAGGGCCAGCACCGTCTCGGCAACGGAAAGTCCGTCTCCTACGAGCCCTCGGCGCGGGTCCCGCTGATCATCCGCGGACCCGGGGTCCCCCGCGGAGCCGACTACGCCGGCGTCACCGGGCTCCAGGACCTGACCCCGACGATCCTCGACATGACGAACACACCGGCCGATGTGGCGGGACCCATCGACGGCGTGTCCGTGCTGAGACTGCTGAACGGCTCCCTCGCCACCGACCGTCCGCAGCTGATCGAGAGGACGAACAGCTCACGTCTCTCCGACGCCCAGATCGCCCGGGGACTCGAGCCGTCACCGGCCCAGGCGGCCGCACTGACAAGCGTCTCCTGGGTCTACCGCGGCCTGGTGACACCGGACAACTGGAAGTACGTCCGCTACTTGGCGACCGGCGAGATCGAGATGTATGACCTCGACACCGACCCCTACGAGCTCGAGAACCTTGCTGGCAAGCCGCAATACGCCGACCGCCAGAGCGAGCTCGCTGCATTGCTCAAGAGCTATCAGTTCTGCTCAGGCCTCGCTTGCCGCTGAGCGATCGGCCAGCGACGACGCGCGCGTAGAGGCAGCTACGTTTGACCTGACCGCCTGGACTCAGCCGCCCGCCGCGCGGCGTCGCCCCGTCGCCCGAGGGATGGTTCCGTGAAGCGCGTGCTCCTGCTAGCGGGTGCAGTAGCCGCTCTTGCGTTAGCCGTTTCCAGCTCCTCCGTCGGGCGGCCCTATGCCGGCGTCCAGGACCGCCCCAATGTCGTGCTCTTCGTCCTCGACGACGCGACGGTGGAAGACGTCGAGTACATGCCGAACGTCCAGAGACTGCTCGTCGACCGCGGCACCACGTTCACCCGGACCTACTCGCCCTTCCCGGTCTGCTGCCCGGCGAGAGCGACGATCCTCACCGGGCTCTATCCGCACAACCACCGCGTGCTGGACAACGTCGCGCCGCTGGGAGGCTTCTCGAAGTTCCGTGACACCAGGACCGTCGCCACCTATCTGGACGACGACTACGCGACGGCGCTGATCGGGAAGTACCTCAACGACTACGACGACGTGCGCTATGTCCCCCCGGGGTGGGACCTGTTCGCCGCGCCCAGCGACGCCACGGCCTACAACTATCTGAACCAGACCTTGAACATCAACGGCGATGTGGTGAGCGTTCGAGACACCTACATGACCGGCTTCTACGGCCGGGAGGCTCGTGCATTTCTCGACGCGTCGGCGCCTACGTCGTTCCTGTTGTATCTGGCGTGGGTCGCACCGCACAAAGGAAGCCCGCACGAGTACGCCACCGACCCTGCGGCGTCGCCCTATGTGGCACCCAAGTACCAGGACACCTACACCGGTCCGCTGCGGCCGGAGGACGCGTCCTACAACGAGGCCGACGTGTCCGACAAGCCGGCCGGCGTGCGGCAGCTGCCCCGGTTGACGGCCGCGCAGATCCGCCTTCAGCAGGAGAAGCTGGCACAGCGACGTGAAGCGCTCCGTTCGGTCGACGACGAGGTCGCCCGGATAGTCCAGCGCGTTCACCGCGCCGGCGAGCTGCAGGACACGTTCTTCATCTTCACGAGTGACAACGGACAGATGCAGGGACAGCACCGGGTGCCGTTCGGCAAGTCGGTCGTGTACGAACCATCCTCGCGGGTGCCGTTGGTGATTCGCGGACCGGGATTTCCTGCCGGGTCCTCGTATGACGGTGTCACCGGCCTCCAGGACCTGACGCCCACGATCCTGGACATGACGAACCGGCGGGTGCCGGGAGCCGCCCGGCTCTTCGATGGGGTCTCCCTGTCACGGCTGGTCAACGGCACCCTCGAGACCCGACGTCCGCAGCTGATCGAGCGCGCGGTCAGCGCCTCGCTGTCGGATCTCGAGATCGCCGACGGCCAGGAACCGTCGGCGGCGCAGGCCGATCGGCTCCGATCTGGTGACTGGCTCAGCCGTGCATTGGTGTCGGCGGACAACTGGAAGTACGTCCACTACGTGCAAACCGGCGAGATTGAGATGTACGACCTGGACTCAGATCCCGACGAGCTGCAAAACCTGGCCGGCAACCCGCGGTTCGGTGAGCGGCAAGGGCACCTCGGGCGGTTGCTTGCGAAGTACCAGTCCTGCGACGGGTTGGG
Source organism: Nocardioidaceae bacterium (assembly GCA_035296085.1). Lineage (GTDB taxonomy): Bacteria > Actinomycetota > Actinomycetes > Propionibacteriales > Nocardioidaceae > DATHBP01. The sequence continues at coordinate 6,565 of DATHBP010000183.1, forward strand.
TTGTCGCTGACGAGCACTACGCAAGGTAGGGCACCGCCGCCAGCACGGCCGAGCAGATCAGGACCGCGGAGTCCAGCCGGCTCCAAATGGCCGGCTCGGCCTGCGTTCGCCCCTGAGCCGTCGCGAAGCCGCGCGCGTCCATCGCCACAGAGATCCGGCTGGCGTTACGCAGAGCCGCTACCAGCAGGCCAAACGTCTGGAGTCTCAGGTCTCGAACCCGCGCGAACGGCGACCCTCCGGCGCCGAGACCACGGGCCCGGCGGCTGGTCGCCAGCTGCGCCCAGACCGCGCCGAGCTGCTCGAAGCGTTGCAGGCTGGCGGCCACCGCAGTGACCGGGCGCGCCGGCAGGTGCAGCTGCTGGATCAGGTAGTCGCCGAGCCGAGCGGGATCCACCAGCGGCGCGACCATGGCCCCCGGCAGCGCCAGCACCAGGATCCGCAGTCCCGCGATGGCCGCCAGCTCGGCGTCGTGCCCGCCGAGCAGCCAGGTGGAGAACGCGACCGATGCTGCTGCGAGACCGGGACCGAGGTAGCGCCAGCCGTTGCGACCGAGCCCCGGGACCCCGGCGAAACCGAGGACGACGATCACGGCGACCGAGATCAGGCCGGTGCGCACATCGCGTACGCCGGCGGAGGCGGCGATAGCCAAGAGGCCGATGGCAACAAGCACGAGCGGGTTGGTCCGGCCGAGAACACGCAGACTCATGGCGAGGACACCAGTGTGCCGCGATCGAGGACCTGCTCATGGTCGACGACGGCGTCGACGAGGTCGCGGTCGTGCGTCGCCACCGCTACGCCACAGCCGCCGGCCGCGAGCGCACGCAGCAAGCCCGCGACGACTGCCCAGGTGTGGCGATCCTGACCGACCGTCGGCTCGTCGAGCAGCGCGAGCAACGGCCGGTGCGCGAGGCCCGCGAGCAGACTGAGGCGCCGCTGCTCGCCACCGGAGAGCCGGTAGGGGTTGGCATCGCGCAGGTGGTTCAGCCGGAACAGGTGCAACAGCTGCTCGGCGTCCACAACCCGGCCCAATCGTTCGGCGGTGAGCCGCACTTCGGCCACCACCCGGTTGGCGAGGAACCCGTGCTCAGGATCCTGCGGCACCCAGCCCACCCGGGAGGCGAGGTCGGCGGATCCCCAGCGATGCGGCTGCGGGTCCAACGCGCCGGCGAGCGCAGGGGCCGCCCACACGCGACCGGAGGTGGGCTCAACGAGCCCGCCGAGGGCACGCAGCAGCGTCGACTTACCCGCCCCGCTGGCACCGGTGAAGGCGGTCACAGCCGCACTCGGGACCATCCCCTCGACTCCGCGCAGCGCTACGTGCGCACGGCGTTCGCGGAGCCCCCGCGAACGCAGCCTGACCGTGAGTCTTTGCGCCGACACCAGCGGCTCCCGGGCGAGTGTGCCGGTGTGGCAAGGCGGAACCGGCTCGATCGGAGCCAACTGCTCGGGAGTGGGCGGGCCAAGGCCGGGCACCCATATCCCCGCATCCGCCAGCCGGTTCGCGTGCTGCCGGAGCACCGTAGACGGCGGCCCGTCGCACTCCAGCGTGCCGTCGGCGGCGAGCACCAGCATCCGGTCGACGAACTCGAGCCATGGCTCGAGCCGGTGCTCGACGACGACCAGCGTTGCTCCGGTGGCTTCCACGACTCGCAGCACAGCGGCTCGTACAAGGGCAGCGGCATCGGCATCCAGCAGGGACGTCGGCTCGTCGAGCAGCAACAGCCCGGGCCGCAGCGCCAAGGCCCCGGCGAGCGCGAGCCGCTGCGACTCGCCGTCGGACAGCGAGCCGGTCGGGGTGTTGGCGCCGTATGGGAAACCCACCAGCTCCAGCGCCTCGGCCACCCGATGCCAGATCTCAGTGCGGGAGAGCCCGAGGTTCTCCGGGCCGAACGCGACGTCGCGTCCCACCCGGTCGGCGACGAGACCGTCCGCGGGCCGCTGCAGCAGCAGTCCCACCGGCGCCTTCCTGCCGGCAGCATCTCCCCCGCCGACTCGGACGGTTCCGGTCAGCTCACCACCATCCCCAGCGTGCAGTACGCCGGCGGCCGCTCGCAGCAGCGTGGACTTCCCGGCTCCACTGGGACCGGCGAGCAACACCCGCTCGCCGGGCGCGATCGTGAGATCCAGGTCCCGTACGGCCGGCCGCACGCGCCCCAGCGGGCGCCAGCCGAAGCCGCGGAACTCCAGCGTCGCGGGGAGCGACCTAGCTGCGGTCGACGTCACGTCGCTCACGACCGGCTGCGAACCCGTCGAGTGCGCCGGTCTCGGCGAGCGCGCGGACGAGCAGCCAGCCACCCACTCCGGCCACGAGCACGCCGGAGACGACGAAGCAGCCCAGGTAGGCCAGCTTGGACTGCAACCCCCAGAACGCGTAGTAGACGTCCCACTCGTACACCGTCTCCAGCGCCGCGGCGGCCGCACCGGCAAGTGCCGCGACACCGAGGTTGAAGCGCCGGTAGAGGAACAGCGCCAACACCAGCTCGACGCCGAGCCCTTGCAGCAGCCCGGAGACCATCACCGACGCGCCCCATCCGTTTCCGAGCAGATACTCGATGTTCGCGGCGACGAACTCCGCGAGCAGCGCCGCACCGGGCTTGCGGACGACGAGACCGGCGACGACTCCGGCAAGCAGCCACGGGCCGTTAAGCAGACCCTTCGCGGGGGCGTACGCGTTGAAGGCGACTTCGAGGCCGCTGTAGCCGATGGCCCAGCCCCAGTAGGCGACACCGAACGCGACACCCAGCATCGCCGCCGTGACCAGATCGAGCGTGCGGTAGTCGAACCGCCGCGCGGCGCTCCGCGTGGAGGTGGACATGAAACTTCCGACTCCCTTCGCCGGTGCTAACCGGAGCAGGTTCGAGGGTCTGCGGCGGATCCGCACTCTCAGCGCCCGACGGCGCTCCCCTGTCGTACGCGGACCAGGCTACAACGCGCGCCGACCTCCTCGACTGTCTCGAACTCGTGCTCGGTGACCGTGCCGAGACTTGGCTGCGCCAGTCGGATGCTCCCTCGACGCCGGTATCGTCGCCGCCATCGGCCGAGCAGGCGGTCGAGCACATCGCTTGATCGACATCATCGTGTTGTGGCGACCTCCGGTCGCTGAAAGGGCTGTGCGCATGAGCAGACCATCCATAGTGACCGTCGACGACGATCCGGTGGTGTCGGCGGCCATTGGCCGTGACCTGCGGGAGCGGTACGGTGCCACGTACCGGGTAGTCGTGGCGACGTCGGGTGCAGAGGCGCTCGGAGCGGTCGCCGAGATCGTGCTTCGGGACCAGTCGGTGGCGTTGATCGCCGCTGACCAGCGGATGCCGGGGATGACCGGGATCGACATGCTCGAGCAAGCACGCGTGCACGTGCCCGGTGCGAAGCTGCTCCTGCTCACTGCTTATGCGGACACAGAGGTTGCGATCAAGGCGATCAACGACATCGGACTCGACCACTACCTGCTGAAGCCGTGGGACCCACCCGAGCAGCGCCTCTATCCCGTCATCGACGACTTGCTCGACGACTGGCAACGGGCCAACCCGGACCACAGCTCGGAGATACGCGTTGTCGGGCACCGATGGTCTGAGCGCAGCCACACCATCAAGAACTTCCTTGCTCGCAACTACGTCCCCTACCGCTGGTATGACCTCGAGCGTGACGAAGAGGCGCAACGCCTGCAGGAGCTTGCCGGCGCGTCCGCCGCCGATCTTCCGCTGGTGCTGGTGCCCGATGGTGAGGTGCTGCGCTCGCCGTCGGCGCAACAGGTCGCAACTGCGCTCGGATTGCGCACCATCGCCAAGCATCCGCTCTACGACGTATGCATCGCCGGCGGCGGACCGGCCGGCTTGGCTGCTGCCGTGTACGCGGCCTCTGAGGGGCTCAGCACGGTAGTCGTCGAGCGCGAGGCGCCGGGCGGGCAGGCAGGTCAGAGCGCGGCAATCGAGAACTACCTCGGTTTCCCGAAGGGTCTGTCCGGTTCGGATCTGAGCCAGCGCGCGATCGCGCAGGTGTCTCGCTTCGGCGCCGAGATGGTGCTTGCGCGTGACGTAGTCGGTTTGGAGACGCGCGGGCCAGTACGCGCGGTACAGCTGGATGGATCGGGTGAGATTGAGGCTCGGGCCCTGATCGTGGCGACGGGAGTCTCCTATCGCCATCTCGACGCACCTGGGCTGGACGAGCTCACGGGACGTGGCGTCTACTACGGGGCGAACGCCAGCGATGCCGCTCAGTGCGAGGGGGAAGACGTCTATATCGTCGGGGCCGCCAACTCGGCGGGCCAGGCAGCGCTGAGCTTCGCCCGCTTCGCCAAGCGGGTGGTTCTCGTCGTCCGCGGCTCGTCGTTCGCCCAGACGATGTCGAAGTACCTCGTCGAGCGCATAGCCTCGGCTCCCACCATCGAGGTGCGTTACCGCAGCGCGGTGGGCGCTGCGCACGGCGAGGGCAATCTCGAGCGGCTGACCATTGCCGACCTCGACTCCGGCGCGACCCAGGACGTGCCGGCTAGCTGGCTCTTCGTCTTCATCGGCGCATCTCCGCGCACCGACTGGCTCGGGCCGGCCGTCGTTCGCGACGACAAGGGATTCCTGGTTACGGGCCAAGACCTGCTGGGGGCAGGTCGCGGTGAGCGTTGGCCTCTTGCCCGTGAGCCGCTGGCGCTCGAGACAAGCGTGCCCGGCGTCTTTGCAGCGGGCGACGTGCGGCTGGAGTCCATGAAACGAGTGGCGTCAGCGGTGGGCGAAGGGGCCATGTCGGTCTACCAGGTCCACCGCTACCTGGCGACGCTGTGATGCCCGCCGAGCACCTGCGCTCCCTCAGCCTCTTCGACGGTCTCAGCGACGAGCAGCTCGACGAGATGGTCGCCGTGGGCGAGCAGGTGCATATCGAGCCGGGTGTCGACCTGTTCCACGAAGGTGAGCTCGCCGACCACTGGTGGGTGCTTCTCTCGGGTGCCATCGCGCTGATGCGGCACGTCGGACGAGAAGACGTCGTGGTCGGGACGATGGACGTCCCCGGCCGCTGGGCTGGCGGGTTCCGCGCCTGGGACGAGCAGGGCGCCTACCTGGCGACCGGCCGGGGAGCGGCCGAGGGGTGGGTCTTTCGGGTGTCGGCCGCTGACTTGCGCGAGAAGTCGAACGCGTGGTTCCCGTTTGCTGGCCACCTGATCGAAGGCCTGTACCGCACGGCTCGGAGCATCGAGTCGACCGCACGGCAGCGCGAGTCGCTGGTCGCTTTGGGCACCCTCGCCGCGGGCCTGGCACATGAGCTCAACAACCCCGCGGCTGCAAGCAGCCGGGCCGTTGACGCGCTCGAGCACGCGTGCGCCACGCTGCTCAGCTCCTTGGAACGGCTCGCGAGCAACGAAATCTCTGCCCAGCAGTTCCTTGCGTTGGACGCCCTGCGCCGAGACGTCGAGCCGCTCGCCAGCCCCCTTGCTCCGCTGGCCATGTCCGACCGCGAGGAGACGATCGCGTCCTGGCTCACCGAGCAAGGGGTGGCCCGGGCGTGGAGCCTCGCACCGACGCTGGCGGCTGCCGGCGTCGACATCGCCTGGTGCCGCCGCGCTGTGAGTGAGCTGGGAGACGCTGCCGGGCCGGGCCTGGAGTGGGTGGCCAGCACGTTCTCGATTACCACGCTGCTGTCGCAGATGAAGGATTCCACCCGCCGCATCTCTGAGCTCGTCGCCGCTGTTCGGTCCTACTCCCAGATGGACCGCGCATCCAGGCAGTCCATCGACGTGACACACGGCCTCGAGAGCACTCTGATCATGCTCGGTCACAAGCTCAAGGACGGCATCACGGTCGAGCGAGCCTACGGTGCCGATCTGCCGACGATCGAGGCCTACGCAGGTGAGCTCAACCAGGTGTGGACGAACCTCATCGACAACGCCGTCGACGCGATGGCGGGCGCCGGCACCTTGCGCGTCGCGACACGTAGTGACCGCGACGCAATCGTTGTGGACATCGCCGACACCGGGCCAGGTCTAGCGCCGGAGGTCGCGGCGCGCGCGTTCGACGCGTTCTACACCACCAAGGACATCGGCAAAGGCACGGGCTTAGGTCTCGACATAGCCCGACGCATCGTCGTCGAACGCCACGGCGGGGAGATCAGCATCAACCGCGAGGCCGGCGAGACGGTGCTCCGCGTCCGCCTGCCCGTTGACCGGTCCTAGCGCGGAGCGGCGAGTCGCGTCGCTGGCAGCGACTGAAACTCCGGCGAGTTGACCTACCCCGCGCCCGTGAGCGAGTCGCGGCTGCCGGGAAACGAGGCTGGTCGCCAGCCGCGCAGTGAGCTGACCAAAGCCAGCCCCTCGTTGCAGTGCAAGTCGTCAACGTGCAGATTGCGCTCGCAGAGCCGTCCCTCGCGAACGAGGCGTGCCCGCTCCACACCGGGCAGGCAGCCGGCTTCCAGCGGCGGCGTGTACCACTCTCCGTCGAGTCGGACAGCGAGGTTGGCGATCGTGCTCTCCGTCAGCTGCCCGCGCTCGTTGACCAGCACCACATCGTCGGCGTCCGGGTGCCGGGCCCGCCGCTCGTCGTACGCCTCTCGCCGCGTGGTCTTGTGGCGAAGCCAGACGCTGCTCGAGCACACCGGTTCCCCATCTGCGACGAGGCGGATCGGCTGTGTCGAAGCGTCCGGTAGCGGACGAAGCTCGACCGCGACTGCGCCGGCAGGGCCTGCGGCGAGCCGGACTCGCGTGGGCTGCCGCACACCCGCCACCGCGTGGTGCAGCGTCGATCGCACGGCCGGGAGCTCGAGCCGGAACCCGAAGTAGTCGGCGGACGCAGACATGCGGGCCAGATGCGCGGGCTCGTTGCGCAGGCCCGCATCCGGCAGGTAGGCCATCGTCTCGAGCAGCTCGAAGCAGCCGGAAGGCACCAGCGACGCACTCCACCTCGTTGCGCGATCGGCAACACGGTTGCCTAGTATGACGCGCCGTGGCGCACCTCGCGGGGACCGTCGCTGGGACCGGTACGCGCACCCT
>DATHBP010000184.1:0-5107 GCA_035296085.1 Nocardioidaceae bacterium
GAGCTCGGCGACTGACCCGCTCCACGGCTGGCGTCGCGCCGCCGGCCCGCAGGGGGAACTGCCCGGTTGTGTGGGTAGTTGCCCACTGCGCGCAGCGGATCCGCCTAGCGAAGTGGGCAACTGGCTAGACAAGGGACCACAACACCGTCAGCCGAGGAGCCGGCCGACTGACCCGCCACCTTCCGGTCGTACCGGAAGGTGCACTAGCGTCTCGCCATGAGCAACCGGCGGACCGCTGCGAGCGCGCCCGCCGCCACCGTCCAGTCGGTCGACCGGGCGATCAGTGTGCTCGAGATCCTGGCGCATTCCGGCGAGGCGGGCGTCACCGAGCTGGCCGGCAAGCTCGGTGTCCACAAGTCGACAGCATTTCGGCTCGTGTCGTCGCTGGAGAACCGCGGCCTCGTCGAACAGCACCTCGAACGCGGCAAGTACCGGCTCGGCATGGGCATCTTGCACCTGGCGGGGGCGACGACGGCCAGCCTCGACCTCGTCCAGGAGGCGCGGCCACCGTGCCGGGCACTGGCCGCCGAGACCAAGGAGACCGTCAACCTCGCCGTGCTGTCGGACGGCTCAGCGCTCTATCTCGACCAGGTGGCCGGCTCGTCCACGCTGCAACCTCGCAACTGGATAGGCCAGCGCATCCCCCTGCATGCCACCTCGAACGGCAAGGTCTTGTTGTCGGGGCTCTCCAACGAGCTGATCAAGGAGATGGTCGGTCACAGCCCGCTCGCCTACACCCCCCGGACGATCACCACGCCCAAGGCCCTGCTGGCCGCCGTCGAAGAGGTACGCGCCAGGGGGCATGCTGTCGCCATCGACGAGTACGAGGTAGGACTCACCGCTATCGCAGCCCCCGTCCGCAACCAGCAGGGCGCGGTAGTCGCGTCGGTGTCGGTGTCCGGCTCGACGCTACGAATTGGCCCGGAGCGCGTGGCAGCCATCATCGCGGACACCGTGCGCACCGGCGCTGCCATCTCCCGCCGCCTCGGATGGCGGTCCGATAACGATGCCGAGGCCGGCCCTTGACGCTCCGGCCGGCCGCGGACATGCTGTTGCGCGCTGTACGCATTCGTTGCGAGTGGTGCAACGCTGCCCCGTGCGGTGCGCCGGCAACGACCGGGGAGGGACATGCCTGAGCTCTTCATCGGCGGCACCTGGCGAGACGCCCGCTCGGGCGCCACCCGCGACATCCACTGCCCCGCCGACGCGCGACTGATCGCCACGGTGTCCGAAGGCGCCGAGGACGACGCGCTTGCCGCGGTCGCCGCAGCGCGCGCCGCGTTCGACGACGGTGACTGGCCCCGCACACCGGCGCCGACCCGGGCCGCACTGCTCCACCGGGTGGCCGACCTGCTGGAGGCCAACAAAGGCGAGGTCGCCCGAGCCGAGTCGCTCGACACCGGCAAACGGCTTGTCGAGGGCGAGTACGACGTCGACGACGTGGTCTCGGTCTTTCGGCACTTCGCCGGGGTTGCCGGCGACAACGCGGGCCGCGTCGTCGATCCGGGTCGCGCCGATGTCGTGAGCCGGATCGTCCGCGAGCCGGTCGGTGTCTGCTCCCTCATCACGCCGTGGAACTACCCGCTGCTGCAGACAGCGTGGAAGGTCGCACCCGCACTGGCCGCCGGCAACACGTTCGTCCTCAAACCCAGCGAGCTCACCCCGTCGACCGCCATCCTGTTGCTCGGTTACCTGGACAAGGCCGGGCTCCCGCCGGGGGTTGCCAACCTCGTGCTGGGCGCAGGAGCCGCAGTCGGTCCTCCGCTCACCTCGGCACCGGAGGTCGACCTTGTCTCCTTCACCGGCGGCCTGCACACCGGCCGGCAGGTGATGGCCGCCGCGGCAGCGACGGTGAAACGCGTGGCTCTCGAGCTGGGTGGCAAGAACCCCAACCTCGTCTTCGCCGACGCCGACCGTGAGGCCGCGCTCGACTTCGCCCTGACCGCCGTCTTTCTGCATTCCGGCCAGGTGTGCTCGGCTGGCGCGCGGCTGGTCCTCGAGGAGTCCATCCACGACGAGTTCGTCGACGAGCTGGTCGAGCGGGCGCAGCAGATCCGGCTCGGCGGCCCGTTCGACGAGCAGGCCGAGGCTGGTCCGCTGATCTCGGCGGCGCACCGCGACAAGGTCGAGGCGTACGTCGCGGCCGGCATCGCCGAAGGCGCGACCCTGCGCTGCGGTGGCCGTCGCCCCGACCAGCCGGCGCTTGCCGACGGCTTCTACTACCTGCCCACCATCCTCGACGACTGCCGCCCCGGCATGAGCGTGGTGACCGACGAGTCGTTCGGACCCGTCCTCACGGTCGAGACGTTCACCGGCGAGGACGACGCCGTTCGTACGGCCAACGACAGCATCTACGGGCTCGCCGGCGCGGTGTGGACGGCCGACGGCGGAAAGGCGGAACGCGTCGCCGGCCGGATGCGCATGGGCACGGTATGGATCAACGACTACCACCCCTACGTGCCGCAGGCCGAATGGGGCGGCTACAAGCAGTCCGGCATCGGCCGTGAGCTGGGGCGGGCGGGCCTGGAGGAGTACCAGGAGACCAAGCACATCTGGCACAACGTACGCCCGCAGCCGTCCCGCTGGTTCGCACCGCTTACGCCCGACGACAGCCCCGACGACAGCGAGGTGTGACGGTGGCGGCCAAGCGCTACGACGTCGTCATCGTCGGTGGTGGCTCGGCCGGTTGCGTCCTGGCGAACCGCCTGTCCACCAGCCCTACCACCTCGGTGCTGGTCCTGGAGGCCGGGCGGTCCGACTTCCGGATGGACCCGTTCATCCACATGCCGGCGGCACTGCCGTTCCCGATCGGCAGCCGGCTCTACGACTGGCGCTACAACTCCGAGCCCGAGCCGTACATGGGCGGGCGTCGGATCTACCACGCGCGGGGCAAGGTGCTCGGCGGGTCAAGCAGCATCAACGGGATGATCTTCCAGCGCGGCAACCCGCTGGACTACGAACGCTGGGCCGCCGAGCCGGGCATGAAGGAGTGGGACTACGCCCACTGCCTGCCCTACTTCAAGCGCATGGAGACCTGCCTGGCCGGTGCCGACGCCTGGCGCGGCGGCAGCGGTCCTCTGGTGCTCGAGCGCGGCCCAGCCAACAACCCGCTCTTCGGCGCCTTCTTCGAAGCGGTCCAGCAGGCGGGCTACCCGCTGACCGACGACGTCAACGGCTACCGCCAAGAGGGCTTCGGCCCGTTCGACCGCAACGTTTACCGCGGCAGGCGGCTGAGCGCGTCACGGGCATACCTGCATCCGGTGCGCAGCCGCCCCAACCTGCACGTCGAGACCCTCGCCCGCGCGACCAAGATCCGCTGCCAGGGCGGCCGGGCTGTTGGGGTCGACTATGTCCGGGGCGGGCGGCTACAGCGCAGCGTCGACGCCGGGGAGGTGATCCTCTGCGGCGGGGCGATCAACACCCCGCAGCTGCTCCAGCTCTCTGGCATCGGTAGCGCCGACCACCTCCGCAGTCTCGGCATCGAAATGGTGGCTGACGTACCCGGTGTGGGCGACAACCTGCAGGACCACCTCGAGGTCTATGTCCAGCACGCGAGCCACCAGCCCGTATCCATCGCACCCGGGCTGCGGTGGCGCCACCGACCCCGCATCGGCGCCGAGTGGCTGTTCCTGCGTACCGGTCTTGGTGCCACCAACCACTTCGAGGGTGGCGGTTTCGCCCGCAGCAACGACGACGTCGACTACCCGAACCTGATGTTCCACTTCCTGCCGATAGCGATCCGCTACGACGGCTCACAGCCGGCTGGAGACCACGGTTATCAGGTGCACATCGGACCCATGTACTCAGACGCACGCGGGACCGTCACGATCACCTCGACAGACCCGGCGAAGCACCCGGCGCTGCGCTTCAACTACCTCTCGACTCAGCAGGACCGGCGCGAGTGGGTCGAGTGCATCCAGGTTGCCCGTCAAATCCTGTCGCAGCCGGCGTTCGCGCCGTTCAACGGTGGGGAGATCTCGCCCGGGCCCTCGGTCGAGACCGACGCGCAGATCCTGGACTGGGTCGCCGGCGATGCGGAAACTGCGCTACACCCCTCGTGCACGGCGAAGATGGGCGTCGACGAGAGCTCGGTCATCGATCCGAGCAGCATGGAGGTCCACGGCGTACGAGGCCTGCGCGTCGTCGACGCGTCCGCGATGCCGTTCGTAACGAACGGCAACATCTACGCCCCCGTGATGATGCTGGCCGAGAAGGCTGCCGACCGGATCGCCGGGAACACCCCGCTCGAGCCGCTCGAGGTTCCGTTCTACCGGCATCGCGACGATACTCCGCTGTATCCGCCCGGTGATCCCCGCAACGGTAGGGAGAGCGTCGAATGAGCTCAATCGCTGAACATCAGGCGACGACCCGCTCCACCGACCCGTCCGGCCGGTCCAACGGAGCGACCGCCGCGCTCTCCGTCCGCGACCTGTGGAAGGTGTTCGGGCCCAACGCCGAGCGCATCGTCGGCAGCCCCGACGCGAACCTGCCCAGGCCAGAGCTGCTCGCCAAGACCGGGTGCACTGCGGCGGTCAAAGAGGTGTCGTTCGACGTTGCGCCCGGCGAGGTGTTCGTCGTCATGGGACTGTCCGGGTCGGGCAAGTCCACGCTCGTACGCTGCCTGACCCGGCTCATCGAGCCGACCGCCGGCGAGGTGCTGCTCGACGGCGAGGACGTGCGCACCATGTCGGAAACCCGGCTCCGCGAGCTGCGGCGCACCCACGTGTCGATGGTGTTCCAGCACTTCGGGCTGCTGCCGCACCGCCAGGTGATCGACAACGTGGCGTACGGCCTGGAGATCCGCGGCGTCAAAAAGGCGGAACGCCACGCCAAAGCACAGGAGATGATCGACCTGGTCGGGCTCGCCGGCAACGAGCGCTCCTATCCCGACCAGCTCTCCGGTGGAATGCAGCAGCGCGTCGGCCTCGCCCGAGCGCTGGCGGTCGACCCGACCGTAATGCTCTTCGACGAGCCGTTCTCCGCGCTCGACCCGCTGATCCGCCGCGACATGCAAAAGGAGGTCATCCGGCTCCACCACGAGGTGGGCAAGACGATGATCTTCATCACCCACGACCTGCAGGAGGCGCTCAAGCTCGGCGACCGGATC
>DATHBP010000185.1:0-7534 GCA_035296085.1 Nocardioidaceae bacterium
CGGTCCGCACAGCGCCGGTAGTGCTGTCGAAGGCGGCCACACCCTTGCGGACCACGTCGGCTGCTCCCGGGCGCGGTGCCACCCTGGTGAAGGAGCCCGATGCATAGAGAGTTAGGCCGTCGGACGAGGCAGCCAGGCCTGTGACGCCGGCGTTCCGGTAGGCGTCAGTGGTCCGGTAGAGCTGCGGCTTGAAGCTTGTGTCGAGCTGAGCGGTCGTGGCATTGAAACGAAACAGGTTGTGGAAGCCCCCCGTCGTGACGCCGGTGCCGGGGTTGTAGACGTCGCTGATGCTGCCACCCACGTAGATCCAGTCGCCGATCCGCAGCATGGAGAGCACTCGCCGGCATGCGCTCGGATCCTCTACGCCGGGGTAGCACGCTCCGCCCGTCACCCGCGGAGTTGCCGTCGAAGCAACGTCCGGCACCAGTGCGGGCAAGGGCTCGGAGGCGTGCCCTGCCCCTGCCCCCGCTGCGGTGACGGCCAGCACCGCTGCTGCCGCGAGTGACGCACCCTTCGCTGCAAGCGTCATTGCTCTCCTACTAGTGGCAACCGGCATTCCGGGCGGGGTGAAATCACGATCGTAAGGGACGAAGGCACCGCAGACCACGGCTCGGGACGCCGGGTTTCCCGTCAAACGGCACTGCGGCAGAATGCGCGCGTGACCTGGCAGCGGCGCTCAGCCGGGTCTGCCGACTCCGTACGCCGCCGAATCGCAGTCGCCACGTGGAGAGCCCCCTCCGACGCGCGCATCTACACGCGCTTGGTCGTGGACGCGACCGCAGTGCTGGCCTACGTCGAGGCCACCCGCCGACGTACGGGCGAGCGGGTCACGATCACCCATGTGGTCGGCGCCGCCCTCGGTCGAGCCCTGCGGGCGGTCCCGGACACCCGGAGCCGGGTGGTGTTCGGTCGGATCCGCTCCGTCGACACCTGCGACGTGGGCTTCGCGGTCGACATCAACGCTGGTGGCGACCTGGCGCCGGTGAAGGTCCGTGGCATCGACGCGTTGACGCCCGTCGACGTGGCCCGGGCGCTGTCCGCGGGCGTGTCGCGCGTGCGCACAGGCACCGACCAGAACCACTCGCGCAGCATGTCCATCGTGGCGCTGGCGCCGTCGTGGACGCTGCGCCCCCTGCTCGGAATCGCCAGTGTGCTGATCGGAGGCCTCGGCGTCGGCGCCTTCGGACAGCCCGGGTTCCCGTTCGGTTCGGCGTTCATCTCCAACGTGGGTCCGCTGGGGCTGGAAGAGGCCTACATGGCGCCGCTCCCGTTCGCCCGTGTGCCGCTCTACGTTGCCATCGGTGCCGTACGCGACACGGCCATCGCCGTCGACGGCCAGGTCGTCGTACGCCCCTGCATGGTGCTCATCGGGACCGCGGATCACCGGCTCGTCGACGGAGCCCACGCAGGGCAGGTCGTCACGGTCCTGCGCGACCTGCTTGCCGACCCGGCGCGGCTGGACGGCGTCGGGAGCGAGTGAGCGCGAACTGATCGTTGCTACCGTGCCGACGTGCCGGCAGTGCGTCAGGTCGTCGAGTGCCTGGACCGGCTGTACGACCCGGCGCTGGCGGCCGACTGGGACGCCGTAGGGCTCGTGTGCGGCGACCCGGATGCCGAGGTGCGTACGGTCCTGTTCGCCGTCGACCCGGTGCTGGCTGTCGTTGACGAGGCCATCAGCCGCGGCGCCGACCTCGTCGTCACCCATCATCCGCTGTTCCTGAGCCCGGTGCACTCCGTCGCCGCCACGACCGCCAAGGGAGTGGTCGTGCACCGACTGGTCAGCAACACGATTGCCCTCCACGTCTGCCACACCAACGCCGATCACGCATATCCAGGGGTCTCCGATGCCCTGGCCGCCGCGATCGGCGTCCGCGACGTGCGTCCCATCGAGCCGCTCGCCGGCGAACCGCTCGACAAGCTGGTCGCGTTCGTCCCGACCGCCGAGGTGGACAAGCTCATCGACGCGCTAGCGGCCGCGGGGGCAGGCGCGATCGGGGACTACGACCGCTGCGCCTTCACCGCGACCGGCAGCGGCACGTTCCGGCCATTGCTCGGCGCCGAGCCGACGATCGGCGCAATCGGTGCGATCGCGCGTGTCGAGGAGTCCCGCGTCGAGATGGTGGTGCCTCGTCATCGCCGAGCCGCGGTGCTTGCTGCGATGCGAGCCGCACACCCGTACGAAGAGCCCGCGTTCGACCTGCTCGAGCTGGCCGCCGTACCGGGGCAGCGGGGGAGCGGCCGGATAGGCGTGCTCGAGGAACCCACGACTCTTGCCGGCTTCGCCGAGCGGGTCGCCGTCGCGCTGCCCGCCACCGCGGGCGGTGTGCGGGTCGCTGGTCCACCCGACCAGCCCGTGCGCCGGGTCGCGGTCTGCGGGGGCGCCGGCGACTCGCTGCTGGACGCGGTCCGCGCGACCGATGCCGACGTCTATCTCACGTCAGACTTGCGACACCACCGCGCAGCCGAGTTTCGCGAGGACTCGGAGCGCAGCATCGCGCTGATCGACGTGTCGCACTGGGCCGCCGAGTGGACCTGGCTGCCCCAAGCAGCCTCCCGCCTGCACGCCGGGATGGCAGCGGCTGGGGCTACCGTGGAGGTCCGGGTCTCCGCCCTGTGCACGGACCCATGGCAGTTCCACCTGCAGCATCCCGACAGGCCCGACAGCGAGGAGAGCGACGGGTGAAAGCCGATCCCTTCGCTCAGCTGCGCCTGCTCGACCTGCAAAGCCTCGATGCCCTGCTCGACTTGCTGGCTCACCGACGCGCCACGCTGCCTCAGCTCGCGGAGCTGGCCGTGCTCGGAGAGCGCCGCTCGGCAGTAGACGACGAGCGAGTCGGCGCCGAGACCGATGTTTCGGACCTTTCCCGCCAGCAGCGCAAGGCCGACGCCGATGTCGAGCAGGTGAAGGCTCGCCGGACGCGTGACCAGCAACGGCTAGACCGCGGCGAGGTCGGCAGTCCCAAGGACCTGGCCGGCCTCCAGTCCGAGGTCCAGGCGCTCTCGCGTCGCATCGACGTGCTCGAGGACGAGGAGCTCGAGGTGATGGAACAGCTCGAGACCGCACAGCAGCGTCTCGATGCGAGCCAACGGAGCCTGGCGGAGATCGACGCACAGCTCGCCGCGGTGGGTTCCGCACGCGACGAGGCGCTCGCGGCCATCGACGCCGAGGCGGAGAAGGCCCAGACCGAGCGACACCAGCTCGCGGGCGAGCTGCCCGCAGACCTGCTGGCGCTCTACGAGAAGCTGCGCGCGCAGCTCGGTGGCGTGGGGGCGGCGGCCCTCCAGCAGCGCCGCTGCACCGGGTGCCGGCTGGAGCTGACGCCCGCTGACCGCAGCCGCATCCTTGCCTCGCCGCCCGATGAGGTGGTCCGCTGCGAGGAGTGCCGGCGCATCCTGGTGCGCACGCACGAGTCGCCGGTCTGACCACCTCGATGGCTGCGCCGACCCCGCGACGGGTCCTGATACGAGCCGACGGCGGGTCGCGCGGCAACCCCGGCCCGGCGGCGTACGGAGCTGTCCTCGAGGACGCCGACACCGGCACGGTGCTCGCCGAGACAGCCGAGGCGATCGGCCAGGCCACCAACAACGTCGCGGAGTACCGCGGGCTCATCGCCGGGCTTGAGCTCGCCCGTCAGTACGCGCCCGGCGCCGCCGT
The DNA here is from genome assembly GCA_035296085.1 of Nocardioidaceae bacterium. Lineage (GTDB taxonomy): Bacteria > Actinomycetota > Actinomycetes > Propionibacteriales > Nocardioidaceae > DATHBP01. The sequence goes on from DATHBP010000185.1 coordinate 3,656, forward strand.
GGAAGTGCGGTTGGACTCCAAGCTGATCATCGAGCAGATGGCGGGGCGGTGGAAGGTCAAGCACCCGGATATGCGACCGCTGGCTTTGCGCGCTCGGGCGCTGGTGCCGAGCGACACCCGCTGGACATGGGTGCCACGCGAGGACAACAGCCACGCCGATCGGCTCCTCAACGCGGCACTCGACGCCGCAACCGGGCGCAGTAGGCGATCGGTCCCGCCGGCCTTTGACCGTCAGGTGGCACCTGCGGCGGCGGTCAGCGATGGTGCCGAGACCGGCCTCGCCGAGACGGACCCGCCGGCGGCGAGGCAGCTCAGCCGGTTGGCCGGCTGGCGTACAGACCCCGGCTCGCCCACCACGTTGCTGCTGTTGCGCCACGGCGAGACGGCACACACGGCGGCCCGCCTCTTCAGCGGTTCTGGCGGCGACGACCCTGCCCTGACCGACGAAGGCCGGGCCCAAGCCATGGCGGCCGCCGCGTGGCTGGCCGCGCGCGGTGACATCGACGCGCTCGTGTCCTCCCCGTTGCGCCGCACCCGGGAGACCGCGGCGGCCGTGGCGGACGCCTTGGCGCTGCAGCTCGGCGTGGACAGCGGCATGGCCGAAGCGGACTTCGGCAGCTGGGACGCTAAGTCCTTCACTGAGGTGCAGGAGCGTTGGCCCAGTGAGCTGGAGGCATGGCTGGGGTCGACCGACGTCGCACCACCGGGTGGGGAGTCGTTCGCCCAGGTGTCGCGCCGCGTGCGCTCGTCCCGCGACCGGCTGCTGCGAGACCACGCCGGCAAGACCGTCGTCGTCGTCACCCACGTCACGCCGATCAAGCTGTTGGTCCGGGGTGTGCTCGACGCACCACTGCAGTCCATCTACCGCATGGAGCTGCCACCCGCCTCGCTGACCGAGCTGCGCTGGTACGCCGACGGGACCCCGTCGCTACGCCAGTTCGCCGTACGGCCCTGATCGCCCGCCCCCTTCGCGGAAGGACTTCTCGTGCTCCGACGTACCGTGCGCGCTCAGGCTGACGCCTCCACGCTGCAAGCCGGGCTCGACGGAATCGCCGCCGAGCTCGAGGTCCCGGTGGAGTTCCCGCCGGCGGTCGTCGCAGCGGCCGAGCAGGCCGCCGGCGCGGTCGTCCTGCCGGCCGAGGACCGTACCGACGTCGCGCTGGTGACCATCGACCCGCCGGGCTCGATGGACCTCGACCAGGCGCTGCACCTAGAAAGGGCCGGGGACGGGTTCCGGGTCTACTACGCCATCGCCGATGTCGCCACGTTCGTCGTGCCAGGCGGACCGGTGGACCTCGAGGCGCACAAGCGTGGCGAGACGTTGTACGCACCCGACCGGCGTACGCCGCTGCACCCGAAGGTGCTGTCCGAGGGTGCCGCGAGCCTGCTGCCGGACCAGCTACGCCCGGCGCTGCTGTGGTGCATCGAGCTGGACGCCACCGGTGAACTGAGGAGCGTTGACGTGCGCCGTGCCCGGGTCCGCAGCCGCGCCCGGCTCGACTACACCGGTGCCCAGGAACAGCTCGACCGCGGGGAGGGGTCGGACTCGCTGCGGCTGCTGCGCGAGGTAGGGATGCTGCGTGAGCAGCGCGAACGCGAGCGCGGCGGCATCAACCTGGCCTTGCCCGACCAGGAGGTGGCGGTCACGGCGGCTGGCTGGGCGCTGGAGTACCGGGCGCTGCTGCCGGTCGAGGGCTGGAACGCGCAGATCTCCTTGCTCACCGGGATGTGCGCCGCGCGGCTGATGCTCGACGGCAAGGTCGGTCTGCTGCGTACGCTGCCGCCACCCGACCCGCGCGACGTTGCCCGGCTGCGACGTACCGCCGTGGCGCTGCACGTCGACTGGCCGGACTCGCTCACACCAGCGGAGTTCATCCGCGGGCTCGACCCGACGACGTCACAGGAGGCAGCCATGCTCACGGCGTGCACGGCCCTGCTGGGTGGCGCGGGCTACGCAGCTTTCGACGGCGAGGCGCCCGACCAGCCGATGCACAGTGCGATCGCGGCGGAGTACGCCCATGCCACCGCTCCGCTGCGCCGGCTGGGCGACCGCTACGTCGGCGAGGTGTGCGTCGCGCTGTGCGCCGGTACGCCCGTGCCCGACTGGGTCCGTGCGGCGCTGCCCGACCTACCGAAGACCATGGCGCAGACCGGGCAGACGGCGAAGCACTACGAGCGGGCGGTCGTCGACCTGGTCGAGGCGGGTGTGCTCGCGCCGCTGGTCGGCCAGGAGTTCGGCGGTGTGGTCGTCGACACCGACGACAACGACCCGCGCCGCGGAGCGGTGATGCTCAGCGAGCCGGCCGTGCAGGGTCCGGTGTCTGCTGCCGTGGCGCTCCCGCTGGGCGCTGCGGTGACGGTTCGGCTCACCGAGGCCGACGTCACCAAGCGCCGGGTGCACTTCGAGCTAGTGGTGTGACGATCCGGGGGTGGCCGGGCCCCCTGTGGCCACTTGCCTCGTGTTGTCGCCAAATAGTGGCCACGCACCGTGAATTGGCGGTGCGACGGCCCCATTTGCGGTGGGTCGGCTCGGCGGAGCGGAGACCGCGCCCCCCGTACGGCGCTAGGCTGGCGCTGCGGACGAGCCGGCCGGGCGGCCGCGCCGAGCGCATGCTCGTCGAGGAAGGTCCGGACTCCACAGGGCACGGTGGTGGGTAACGCCCACCCGGGGTGACCCGCGGGACAGTGCCACAGAGACAGACCGCCAACGGCTCCGGTACGCCGGAGTGCGGGCAAGGGTGAAACGGTGGTGTAAGAGACCACCAGCGCCCCGGGTGACCGGGGCGGCTGGGTAAACCCCACCCGGAGCAAGGCCAAGAGGGCGCACCGCGCGAGCGGAGCGCCTGCGCGAGCGTTCGAGGGCTGCCCGCCCGAGCTCGCGGGTAGGCCGCTGGAGCGCACCGGCAACGGTGCGCCTAGATGGATGGCCGCCACGGTGGACGCCGAGAGGCGCCGCCGTTACAGGATCCGGCCTACAGGCCGGCTCGTCCGCACCTTGCGCGCCGTGCCGCTGACTTCGCACGGGAGTTGCCCACGTCGCTAGGCCGATCCGCGGCGACAAGTGGGCAAGTGCCTATACAGCCGGGCAGTCGCCTATCAGGGCAGCGTGAGGATCTCGGCGCCGTTGTCGGTCACCAGCACCGTGTGCTCGAACTGCGCACTCAACGAGCGGTCCTTCGTGACGACGGTCCAGCCGTCGTCCCACATGTCCCACTCGTAGGTGCCCAACGTCAGCATCGGCTCGATCGTGAACGTCATGCCGGGTTCGATCATGGTGGCGAACCGCTCGTCGTCGTAGTGCGGCACGATGAGCCCGGAGTGGAAGGCGCTGCCGATCCCGTGACCGGTGAAGTCGCGGACCACGCCGTACCCGAACCGTTTCGCGTACGTCTCGATGACGCGGCCGATCACGTTGATGCGCCGACCCGGCGCCACCGCCTTGATGCCGCGCAGCATCGCCTCGCGGGTGCGTTCGACGAGCAGCCGGACGTCCTCGCGCACGTCGCCGACCAGGAACGTCGCGTTCGTGTCGCCGTGCACGCCACCGATGTACGCGGTGATGTCGACGTTGACGATCTCGCCGTCGTCGAGCGGCCGGCCGTCGGGGATGCCGTGGCAGATCACTTCGTTGACGCTGGTGCACAGCGACTTTGGGAAGCCGCGGTAGCCGAGTGTCGAGGGGTAGGCTCCGGCGTCGCACAGGAACTCGTGCCCCACCCGGTCGAGATCGTCGGTGGTCACACCGGGCGCCACGTGCTCGCCGACCAGGGCCAGTGCCTGCGCGGCCAACCGGCCGGCGACTCGCATCGCCGCGATCGTCTCGGCGTCCTTGACCTCGGGCCCCGTGTACGGGGTCGGAGCGGGCTGGTCGACGTACTC
>DATHBP010000186.1:0-25661 GCA_035296085.1 Nocardioidaceae bacterium
GATGACCTTCTGCCACACGTCCCGTCGCGCTAAGACCTGGACGCCTGCCAGAGCGCACGCGATGAACGGCCCAACCAGTAGGGTGGCCTCCTGGACCAGCCGCGAAGCTCCAGTTCGCCTTGGAACATAGCTCGACCACCCGAAGGCAAAGACGGCCGCTGAGAGCATCAGACCCACGAGGGTGGCCAGTGCAAACGTAAGTATCTGCCTTGCGTCTTTCGATCGTTTGACTGCGGCTATAGCCAGCACGATTGTTGCAGCGAGAACCGTGAGGCCGACCCACCACCCGGTCCCCTCGTACACCGTCTTGACAGCACCGCTGACCAGCTCTTGGTTGCTCGGAGGGAGCGATGGCGGCAAGGCGCGAATGGCCCTGATGAACTGCCAAGTGGGGTCAGCAAGACCCGTCCTATCGCTGAGGTTGCCGGTGTGCGCGGTGCCGGACGCCCCGCCGAGGATCACGGCCGAGATGAGTCCGCTGGCGCCAAGCGCCAACCCGGAAAGGACACAGCGGCGCACGAATGACATAGCTCCATGTCGGGGGCACAAGGCAAGCATCGTCCCGATGAGGAACACGCCCGCGGTCAGCAGAGCGATGCCGTGCACCCTCGAGAGAACTGCGGTGAGAAGGCAGCCCACGGCAAGCGACCCCCGCTCGCCGTGTCGCAACCAGTCCACGAAAAGCGCTCCGAGCAAGAACACCATGCCAAATGCGAAGGCTTCGGGGCGATAGGAGGTGATACGGACGGCTCCGATCCCGGTGGCGACGACGAAAGGAACTGCGGCTAGCGAAGGGAGACGTCCGGCGCCAAAGGCGTTCGCCAAGAGCGCCGCACCGCAAGCCAGGAGAACGACCGAAAGGACCGTGACGACCTGAAGGGCGCGCGCCGACGCCGCGGCATCCTGCGTGAACAGCATTGCGGTGCCGGTGGAGAAAAGGTGATAGTCGTCAAGAAATGGAAGCGTCGTGCCCCATTCTGTAGCGGTCTCGGGAACGTGGCCGGCCTGGGCGATCTTGTCGGCGAGACTCCAGTAGTACCAGGGCGTGGAACCCAGCGGGCCCCACGTCGTTTGGACAACGAGAGCGCCTACGGGCAGCCAGCTGACGGCGGTGACCAGTAACAACGCGGCGAGATAGCCGAGCTCGGGCAGCGCTAATCGGAGAACAGCGCGGCTCCGTGACAAGCTGAGAAGCACGAGGCTGCCCAGCGCAAGAAGTCCAGACGTCGCCCAGCTGGAGGTCTCCGTGAGCCCTATCGTGCGCGCGAGCAGCCCCGAAGTGAGCAGCCAGCTCGCGACTCCGCACGAGAGCACCCGGGCCAACAGCGCGCCAGGACGCGACGGGTCCGGAGAGAACGACGTCAACAGCACGCCACCGGCGATGCCCGGCAGCACGGCGACAAGCAATAGCGCCAGAAGAATCGTCACGGCGACTGTCCAGGCCGCGGTTGTTTCCGAACTGGTGCCGGTAGGGCGTCGTTCCGTATTGCTTCCTGCGAGGGGTATATTCGCCGGGCTACCGTCGGTAGAGTAGTCAGGGCGTTACTGCGGGCCACCGGGGCCCTCGGGAACGCCCCTCGGGAGTGAACGTATGCAAAGTCGCGCACGGGTGGCTCGAAAGAGGCACTCATCGAAGCCAGCCTATGAGGTGCCGGCGACTGATCAGGCGCAAGCTACGGAAGCGCGCCGCGAGTTGTCATCCGCAACGCCGAGTGAGGTGCTCCGGTGGGCGATGCAAACTTTCGGTGCCCAGTTCTGCGTGACCACCTCCCTTGCCGACGCCGTGCTGATCGATATGGCGTGCAAGATCCAGCCAGGCGTGCACGTGGTGTTCGTGGACACCGGTTACCACTTCCCGGAGACTCTGCGGACCCGAACAGAGATCGCGGCCCGATATCCCATAACCATGATTTCCGCGGAGCCGGAGCGGACCGTCGCCGAGCAGGACGCGGAACACGGGCTACAGCTGTTCGACCGTAACCCGGACCTTTGCTGCCGACTGCGCAAGGTCGAGCCAATCAACCAAGTGTTGAAGGGCTACCGCGCATGGGCATCGGGGATCCGACGCGACGAGACGTCAGTCCGCAGCAACGTGAGCACGGTCGAGTGGGACCCGGTCCGCTCCTTGGTGAAGGTGAACCCCTTGGCCAACTGGACGCAGCCAGACGTGGACGCCTACGTGAGGGCCAACGACGTACTGGTGAGCCCGCTCGTCGCCCAGGGCTACTTCTCCATCGGCTGCGCCCCGTGCACGCTGCCGGCGATGGCCGGCGGGGACGGGCGCAGCGGACGATGGGTGGGCCGTCGCAAGATCGAGTGCGGGCTGCATACGGGCTGAGCACCCCACACCCGCGTCAGCGCAGGTTTGCAGTGGCGTCCGAAAACGCGATCGGTGCGGCAGGGCCGCCGCTGCGGCGCACCCGAGCCCGTACCGACGCCCGGAGGATCACCCCGAGGTAGCCGAGGGGGTAGCGCACACCGCGCGGCTTCTTGCTTTCCCCCGACTCGCGACTGCGAATGTGTACTGGCACTTCGAGCATGCGCAGGTTGCGCGCAGCGGCCTCGATGATGATCTCCGATGCCGAGAACCGGTCCTCGACGAGACGCATGCGGGTAAGCCCGGGCGCGGCTATGGCGCGGAAGCCGTTCGTGCAGTCGGTGATGGTGGTCCCGGCCACACCGTTGATCAGCGCGGTGAAGAACTTGATGCCGGCGTGCCGCGCGCCGGTGGCGTCGTCGTACTCGCCGAGGAACCGGGACCCCTGCACGTAGTCCGCCTCGCCGGCGACAACCGGTGAGACGAGCACGGTCAGTCCGCTGGGGTCGTGCTGCCCGTCTGCGTCCATCGTGACGATGACGGTGGCACCGAGGCCGAGCGCCAGCGCGAAGCCCGTACGCAGCCCATCCCCCTGCCCCAGGTTGCTGTCGTGCCGCGCCACGATGGCTCCGGCTTTGCTGGCCAACTCTGCGGTGTCGTCGCTGCTGCCGTCGTCGACAACGACCGTGCGAACCGGAAGGCCGCACACGCTCGCGGGGAGTTCTTCCAGCACACCGGTCATCGAGTCCGCTTCGTTCAGCGCTGCCATCACAATCGCGACGAAGGGTTCGTTGGGCGGATCCACCTGCTCCAGCGCGGACGCCACCGCAGCCGAACGATCCGACGTCGCAAGCGCCCGCCGATGGGCGCGAGCCCGTGAGCGGGCGACCTGGTCTGCGACAGCCGCGGCACCGGCCCACCCCGCGGCGGAGGTTCGCCAGCCCATCAGCCGGAGCTCTGCTGGAACCAGCCGATGGTGTGGTCGAGCCCTTCTCCGAGCGCCACCGAGGGCTCGAACCCGAAAAGCGAGCGAGCCCCCGAGATGTCAGCGCTGCTGCGCAGCACATCGCCGGCCCGCGGCGGACGATGCTCTACGGCGATGTCGCCCTCGAAGCGGCTAGCAATCTCATCGGCCACATCGAGGACGGTGGTCTCGACGCCAGAGGCCAGATGTGCCACGGCACCCTTGGCGCCACTCGACATAGCCCCGGCAATCCCGGCGCAGATGTCGTCGACGTAGATGAAGTCGCGGGTCTGCAGACCGTCGCCGTAGATGACGATCGGCTCCCCGGCTTGGGCGTGCTTGCAGAACGCCGCCACGACTGAGCCCTTGTGGTAGCTGTACGGCCCGTAGACGTTGGAGAACCGCAGCGCGATCGTCGCCAGGTCGTAACTCCCGGCGAAAGCGGAGCAGTACGCCTCCCCGGCGAGCTTCGAAGCGCCATACGGTGACTTCGGGCGCGGCACGATCCCCTCGTGTGCCGGCGGTGTGATGTCGCCCAGTGGCGCGCTGGACGACGCGAACACGAAGCCTTCGGCCCCAGCGTCGCGGGCGGCGATCAACGCGTTGAGCGTGCCGCGGACGTTGAGCTCGCAGTCTCGTACCGGGTCCGCAACCGACGTCGGGACGCCGGCCTGGGCAGCCAGGTGCACGACGTAGCGGCAGCCCAGCGCCGCTTGGCCAAAGCTGTCAGGATCGAGGATGTCGCCCTCGACGATCTCGTCGTAGCCGGCCTCCTCGGCATCCTCACGGCGCCCGGTGCTGAAGTTGTCGTAGCAGCGGGCGTGGAAACCTTCGCTGCTGAGGACGCGCGCCAGGTTGACGCCGATGAAGCCGGCGCCACCACTAACCAGGACCTTGGTGTCGCTCACTTCCAGGTGGTGCGGGGCGCGATGGCGTCGAGGATGGCGCGGTCCTTGTACTTCGCCAGCGTCTGCAACGTGTCCACGACCAGGGCTTGCGACAAGAGGTTCGGCTCGAGCCCGAGGTCGAGCAGCTTGGTGTGCGTCGGGTTGTAGTAGTGCTCCGCCGCCTCGGTGCGGGGATTCTCGACCTCGTCGATGTCCACCCGCAGGCCGATCTCGACCGCAGCCTTTTGCACCTTCTCGGCGAGGTCGCGAATCGAGAACGACTCGGTGAACTGGTTGTAGACGCGCATCTCCCCTGCCTCGGCGGGGTTCTGCACGGAGAGCTCGATGCAGGCGAGGGTGTCCCGGATGTTCAGGAAGCCACGCGTCTGCTTGCCTCGCCCATACACGGTAAGCGGGTGGCCGATCACAGCTTGCAGGCAGAACCGGTTCAGTGCCGTGCCGAACTGCTCGTCGTAGTCGAAACGCGTCATCAGCCGGTCGTCGAGCAGCGTGTCGTCAGTGTGCAGGCCGTAGACGACACCCTGGTTGAGGTCGGTGGCCCGCAGTCCGTAGACCCGGGCGGCGAAGTGGATGTTGGTCGAGTCGGCAACCTTCGACGCGTGATACCAGCTGTGCGGCAGCTTCGGGAACGGCAGAGTGTCCGTGCGGCCTTTGTGGTCGATCGTGATGTAGCCCTCTTCGATGTCGATGTTCGGGCAGCCGTACTCCCCCATCGTGCCGAGCTTCACCAAGTGGCAGTCGATGTTGTTCTCGATGATTGCGAAGATCACGTTGAGGTTGTTCTCGATGTTGTTCTTCTGCGTGCGAATGGCGTGCCGGCGGTCGACCATCGAGTACGGCGCCGACGGGATCTGCCCGTAGTGGATCACTGCGTCGGGGCGGAAGGTCTTGAACAGCCGGTCCACCGGCTCGTACTCGCACAGGTCGAAAATGTGGGCTTCGATCGTGCGGCCGGTGACCTGCTTCCACGCGTCGACCCGTTGCGGCAGGTTCAGCACCGGGATCAAGCTGTCGCTTCCGGACTCGAGGACTGTCTGCCGACGCAGGTAGTTGTCCACCACAGCGACCTCGTGCCCGCGCGTCGAGAAGTGCATTGCGGTAGGCCAACCGAGATAGCCATCTCCGCCCAGAATGAGAATCCGCACCGCACTAACCTTCCGTCACGGATATTTGCTTGGTGTAACCGTACTCATTCGCTCACGGGGCGCAAGGATGTTGCCGCATGAGTTTTCGTCGGCAGCCCAAAGCCTCGCGGCCGATACCTGCGCTAGGCCGCTCCGACCTAGACTCGGCAAGTGAAGCTGCGCACGCCGATAACGCTCTTCCTGCTGCTGGCAGTGCTGGCCGGCGGGGCGTACTACGGCTGGCAAGCGCTGACCAGCCCGACCGCTGACCCGACGGTCGCCGAGCCAAGCACGAATCCCGACAAGAAGTCGTGTCCCCCCGAGGGTTCGTCCCGAGTCCTACGGGCCGACGATGTGCGAGTGAGCGTCTTCAACGCCAGCAGCGTCGATGGCCTGGCCGGCGAGACCATGGCAGCGCTGAACCGGCGCGGGTTTCAGCTCGGCGAGGTGGGCAACGCGCCCGACAGCAGTGTTGTCCCGACGGTCGAGGTCCGTTCCGTCGACCCCAGGTCGCCCGAGGCGAGGCTGGTGGCGCGGCAGTTCGGGGTGAAGGCCACCCGGATGTCGCGGGGCGATGACCTAGGGCCTGGCGTGGATGTGTTCGTCGGCAGCGGCTTCGACGGGTTGGTGCCCAAAGCCCGCGCCAAGCTCACCGTGAAGGCACCCGCCGAGGCCTTGCCCAAACGCTGCCGCGACGGCTCTAAGCAGAGCTAGCGCACACGTACGGCCAGGAGTTTCGCTGCGGCGGTGGCGACGGCGCGGAACGGCACGGTCACGTCGAGCCCGTTGGGCTTCCCGGGTCTGCTGGTCGCGCCGGTACCTGTTCGGGGCTGGACATGTCATCGGGTCCCCGCAACGGCGTTCCGGAGCGGACGACATGACCCAGCCACGACCCGGCAATCAGCGAGGTGACGATCGCTAGCATCACCAACGTCGCGTAGAACTCTTGGTTGATGATCCCGGCGGCAAACGCGGCCGATGCAAGAACTATCCCAGGGCCGCCGCGCGCGTTGGTAGCAATGGCCAAGTTGGTGGCCCCGTTGCGCGGCTCACCCGCAAGTCGAGCGCCCAAGAAGACACTGAGTGACTTAGCGATGCAGGCGAAGAGCAGGAACCCGATGAAGAAGAGGGGGTCGAAGTGGTCGAGGAGGTCGAGTTGCAGGCCGACCAGCGCGAAGTAGATCGGTACGAACAGTGCGAACGAGAAATCCTTGATGACCGCCCGTGCCTGCACGGATTCCGGGCCGATAGCTGCGCTTGCTGCTATGCCGGCTAGGAAGGCGCCAAAGATCGGGGTGAGCCCCAGCATGATGCAGATTACGGTTGCTGCAAACAGGAAAAGCAGCTGGTAGCCGATGGAATTGCTGCGGGCCAGGACGTTCCACCGCTTGCGGCGGGCCCAGCGAAAGCCGCGTGGGGCCGGAACGAGCATCAGCAAGAAGAACGCAAACGTGGCGACCACGTGAAAGGCCATGGACGCCGTGCCGCCGGACTCGAAGCCGAGGACTGCCGGCAGCCCGAACTCGTCGCCGGTCGTCACACTCACCATTCCGAGCGCTAACGCGAGCACGATGTAGACCAGAACATCTTCGATGACAGCCACGCCGAGAACGACTCGAGCGAACGGTGTCTCGATGATGCCGAGGTCGAACATGATGCGGGAGATCACTGGAATGCTGGTGACGGCTATGGCGAGGCAGAAGATGAGCAACAGAGCCGTCTCGTTTTGCGCCGTTCCGATCAGAGCCGAGGAGTCCAGGATCTGAAACACCAGGAGCCCGGCGACAAAGGGCAGGACGACACCGCTGACGCTGACGAACGCTACGACTCTCTCGTCTGCTCGGCGAAAGACCGAACGCATCTCGGCTCCGGAGGCAAACATCAACAGCATCAGGCCGAGCTGGTAGACCGCGCCGAGCACCGCCGACGTGGCCGCGTCCTCGGCGAAGATGTCGGCTTGTACGCCCGGCGCCAAGGCGCCCAGGACTGTCGGGCCCAAAAGCAGGCCGCCGCAGATTTCGCCAATCACGCGCGGCTGGCGGAGCAGGACGAAGATGTGACCCAGCCCATGGGCTGCGATCAGCAGCAAACCCAGCGCGACGAGCACATGAGCCAATTCGGCTCCGGTCAGGGTCACCCGGATTGCCCGCAGCCTCGTGGTCGTCCGTTGGGTCCGGGGGGCACGACCCGAACACGGTCAGGCATGGGAGGGAGCGGTTTCTTCGCTGACGCCAGCGCGTCGACCCAAACGGCCCAGACCGACGGCCAGGAAGAGCTCGATCAGGAAGATCCCTACGAAGGCCTCCTGCAGACGCACCTCGTAGTTGTTGATTCGGTAGGCGGCACTGCCGGGAGAGAAGACTTCGCTGTGCCAAAGAGTAGAGGATATGACGGGCAAGACGATCAACACCGAGTACCACGTATACCGAAGCCCGGTGGACGTAGTTGCCCGCCGGTCAAGAATCCCCTTGTCGACGACGTCGAAGGCCAGCGGCGCCAGTAGGCACATGCCTGCCGTCTCGGCGAAGTTGATGCCGGCGTCGGTAGCGATCGACAGACCCATGAGTGCCAATACGGCGACAGTGAGAGCCGGTGCCAGCCACGGTGGGAGTGGCCGCCGCCACTGGATGTAGCAAATGATTATGGCGACACCGATAAAGGTCTCGTTGAGTGTCTTGACATCGCTGGACAGGTCACTACTGAGCAGCCACAAGCCGAGCAGGAGGAATCCCACTGCGACCGCCGAGGCGATGATCGCTCCGCGGCTGGTGCCGGTGAGTCGGGGGAGCGCGAACTGAATCCACGCCGCCATCACAAAGGCCAGCACCACCCCCTCGCTGTTGTAGCCGATCCTGGTGGCAACCTCTTCCGGTAGCAGCACATGGAAAACGTCAAAGAGCATGCACAGCCAAACAGCGGCTAGCCCGAGGTAGAAGATCGCCGAGACGACAACGCGCCGACGGTCCACCGGCCGATCATAGGCCGGTCTAAGCACGCGCGCCACGCTGGTAATCGCGGCGCAGCAGCGGGAGAGCGGCAGCCATGGTGGCGCAAACCCACCCGGTCCCGATGAGGAAGCCGGCAGCGACGTCGCTGAAATAGTGGACTCCAAGGGCCACCCGAGCAGCGCACACCCCGATCACGGAGACCACCGCGACGACAACCGCCGCGGCACGGTGCACCGGCTTCGTCGCCAGCAAGAGCGCCATCGCGACGAGCACCGACGCTGCCGCTGAGACGCAGAGAGCATGTCCCGACGGAAAGCTGTATCCCCCGGCGCCCGCCCATGGGTCCACCACGGACGGTCGGTCCCGGCGTACCCACTCCTTGATCACCGGCGCGAACTGCATGGCGGGCAGAACCGCGAGCAGTACGTACGCGGCGCTTCTCGGCCGCCGGTGCCACGCCAGCGCTAACGCAGCGACTACGGCACCGACTTGGTAGACCAGGGGCACGGTTACCGCGCTGACCGCCTTGAAGCCGAACACCAGCCACCCTGCGTCCGAGACATGCGCCTCCATGGCGTGGAGCACCGACAGGTCGAGCTGACGCAGCGGCGACCAACCTGACGACACCAACAGATGCACCCCCAGCGCGGCGCCTCCGGCGACGATGGCAACCAGCATCAGCACGACGGAGGGCACTACAGGGCGATTGATCAGCCGACCCACGACGGGGGACCACCATCCATTTCCCGTGAGACCAGCGATGCCGTGCGGCGGTCCCGAGCCGACGCCGCAATTGTTGGTGCGCTTCCGCGCGGTAAGTATCATACGGCTGTTTCACTGGTTACGGCGGAGGGCTGTTCTGTGAATGCGGCCGTAGCCGGGCTCGGGCTGGGCATCGTCTCAGCGGCGGCCTTTGGCACTTCCGGTGCGTTGGCCGCTTCGCTGATCGACGCGGGATGGTCACCAGGTGCGGCCGTCACGGCCAGAGTCGCGATCGCGGCGCTCGTCCTCACCGTGCCGGCCATGGTTCAGCTACGGGGGCGATCCGTTCCGCTGCGCCGCAATAGCGGCTTGCTGGTGATGTATGGATTGCTCGCGGTTGCCGGCGCCCAGCTGTGCTTCTTCAACGCGATCGCTCACGTGTCCGTGGGTGTCGCCCTGCTGCTGGAGTACTCCGCTGCGCTGCTCGTCGTGGGCTGGCTGTGGCTGCGCCACGGGCAACGACCGCGCCGCATCACGGCCGGCGGCGGAGTGGTTGCCCTCGGCGGACTTGCGCTTGTCCTCAACCTCACCGGCGACCAGCATGTCAACCTGCCCGGCACGTTGTGGGGACTCGGCGCGGCCGTCGGGTTGGCGGGGTACTTCGTTCTCTCGGCCGGCGCCTCGGCTGCGTTGCCGCCGCTGGTCATGGCGTGGGGTGGTCTCGCCGTCGGATCCGTCGCGTTGCTGGCGGCCGGAGCGCTCGGGCCGCTCGAGATGCGCGCCCCACAGGTGGATGTGGTCATGCTCGACATGCGGATCAGCTGGCTGGTGCCCCTGCTCGGCCTCGCCTTGGTCGCAGCCGCGTTCGCCTACATCGTCGGCATCGCCGCGGCCAGGGTCCTCGGTGCTCGCCTCGCTGCCTTCGTTGGTCTCACCGAGGTCTTGTTCGCGGTCGCCTTCGCATGGCTGCTGCTCGACCAGGTGCCGCTACCCATCCAGCTCGCCGGCGGAGTGCTGGTGGTCGCCGGCATAGCACTAGTCCGGTACGACGAGCTGCGCGGCCCTCCGCTAGCCGGCCAGGACGACGCGCTGCTCACGCCGCGCTCGGATCCGCGCTGACCTGGTGGGCGCCTGCAGAGGGCCGGGCAAGCAGGAAGCGGGGTGGCGACAATCCCATGCCAGCGAACGCCTGTGTGACCGCGTGCTGGACCTGAGGGCGGACAGCCTGGTCCACGAGCACGATGGCGGAACCGCCGAACCCACCGCCGGTCATGCGCGCGCCGTACGCGCCGGCCGCAATGGCGGTGTCGACGGCCAGGTCGAGCTCGGGAGAGGAGACCTCGTAGTCGTCGCGGAGTGAGCCGTGAGACTCGGAGAAGATCCGGCCCAGCCCCGTGATGTCGCTGCTGGCGATGGCCCGGACGGCGGCCGAGACCCTCCCGTTCTCGCCGAACACATGACGCGCGCGCCGACGGAGCCGGTCGCTCTCCAGCGCGTGCAGCGCCTGGTCGGTGTCGGCAACGTCGCGTAACAGGCGTACCCCAAGCTGGCCAGCGGCCTCGACACAGTCTGCCCGCCTGGCCGCATACCCTCCGTCGCTCAGCGCGTGCTGGACGCCGGTGTCCACGACGAGGAGGTCCACCCCTGGGATGCTCCACCGCACCTGTCGTCTCTCCCCGCTTCGACAGTCCAGGAGCAAGGCATGAGACTCCCGTCCGAACAAGCAGATCGCCTGATCCATCCCGCCGGTTGGGGCGCCGGCTGCTTCCTCCTCTGCGCGCATGCACACCTCGACGAGCTGCAGGCGCCGCTGATCGTCGACTTCGATGCCCGCCGCCGCGCAGGCGGCCAGTGCCACAGCGCACTCCATGGCCGCCGAGCTGGCCAGCCCGGCCCCGACCGGAACTCTGCCGTCGACGACCAGATCCATTCCACGCACGTCTCCGACGCACTCGGCGAGGGCCCAGACAGTGCCCGCGGCGTAGGCGTGCCAACCGCTCAGCTTGTCTGGGGCGAGGTCGTCCAGCCGGCCGGAGAACGGCTCCTCCCGCTGCAGGCTCGTCACCGTCAACCGCTGGTCGGCGCGCACACGCACCGCCGCGTACGTTGCGTGTGGCAGCGCGATCGGCAGACACCACCCGCCGTTGTAGTCGACATGTTCACCGACGAGGTTGACTCGGCCAGGTGCCCTGAACACATGCGTCGGTGCACACCCGTGGAGACGTCCGAAAACGGCACTGAGGTCTGCTGCGATCTCCTGCGGGTCTCCGGCCGGGATGAGGTCGGTCGGCGCGCTCGAGCGACCGCGGGTGTGCTCTGAAGGACTGCTCATGGTCAGGAGCTGGTCGCTCGACCCGACGTTGGCGAACCGAGCAGCTGCACCGTGTCGCTCGCCTGCAGCAGTAGGGCTTCGACGGTCTCTCCGCGTCCCCGTTCGTAGTCCCGGGTCCATGCCTCAGAGCTGGTGCTTTGCTTGATGGCCGCCAGCTGCCTGTGCAGCTGGTCCTCTTCAGAGGGTGGTCGCGGCCGGCCTTCACGGTGCCGCATGGCTTCCACGGCCCCGAGGAGCTGCGCGGCGAGTTCTGGGTTGGCAGGGCCGAGGATGGCGACACTCAGATCCGCAACCGCGGCCATCGCTCCGGGTTCACCGAGTTTGAGCACCTCCTGGACGACGCTGGGAAGGTGCGCGGCTGCTTCCTGATACTTGCCGTGTTGCAGCAGCAGCCGGGCCGTTGCAGCACCCCCCCACGCGGGACCCCAGGCGAGGCCAAGGCGCTCATCGAGCGCACGAGTCTCAGCTAGGAGCGCTTCGGCGCGCTCAAGCTTGCCTTCGTTGGCTTCGAGCGTGAACCACGTGCCCAAGATTCCGGACAGCGCGGCATCGAGACCAGCGGCCCGGGCTGTCGCCGCTGCCTCTTGCAGCAGGTGACGTGCGGTGATGTTGTCCCCCGTCTGCAGGTACGAAGTCGCCAACACCGTCAACGACCTGACGATGTTCGCCAGGTCACCGGTGTGACGCGACACCGCCAGGCTTTGCGCCGCCAGATCGCGTGCGCGCTCCTGCTCACCTTGGTGGAGGATCACCTCCGCCAGGCGGGCTTTGCAGACGGCAGCCGCCTCTTCTTGGCCCGGCTGCTCCGTCCCGATGGCTCGTTCGAGCCACGATCGAGCCTCGGCCACGTAGCCCACGCTGACGGCCAGGCTGGCGAAGTCAGCGACCACGGACAGCTCTATCGGCCTTCCCACCTGGCCGTGATCAGCGTCGGCGTTGACGGGTTCGGTTGCCCACGCCAAGGCTTCGCGCAGGTTCGCCAGCTCCAGCGCGAACAGGTCGACCGCAGCGACGTAGTGCGGACCCAAGATCATCGACCGCAGCACAGCAGGGAGTCTCACGTAGTGCTCACCGTGCAGCCGTCGGGCACGCTGGGTTTCGCCCGCCTCGTCCAGAAGCGCGAGCGCATAGCTGCGCGTTGTGCCGAGCAGCGTCACACGCGGTTCGCCGGCGGTCGATTCGGAGACGACGGCCAGGCTGGCATCGACGATGTCCCACAACACGTCGACTGGCGCCCGGCCCAGATCGATGTCGGCAGTGACCGCCGTGACCGCCGCCAGGTCGGCGCCACCGGCGAACACACCGAGCCGGCGGAAGAAGGCCTGCTGGGTCGGCTGGAGCAGGTCGTAGGACCAGGCGAGCGTGCCGCGGAGTGTTCGGTGACGGGTCGGGGCGTGCTGGCTGGCGGCGGCGAGGTCGAGTGCCTGGTCGAGACGACTGAGCAGCGCCGCCGGGGTCAGCAGCTTGATGCGCGCGGCGGCGAGCTCGATCGCTAGAGGCAGACCGTCCAACCGGCGGCAGATCGCCACGACGTCGGCGGCGTTCTCCGGAGTGAGCACGAAGCTCGGACGGACCATCTTCGCGTGCTGGACGAACAGCTGCACCGCTTCCGACCGCTCAGCTGCCGCGACGTGCGTACTGCTCGGTAGCTCGAGCGGCGGCACCGGGTGCTCATGCTCACCAGCGATGTGCAGCGGGCGTCGTGAGGTCGTGACAAGCACGACCTGGGAGGCTGCCTCCAGCAGCTCTGCCACCACATCATGAGCCGTTTCGATCTGCTCGAGGTTGTCCAGCACCACCAAGGCCGAGCGGTGCGCCACCTGCTCGAACAACCCGGTCGGCAGCCGACGCTGGGGCGGCACATCCAGGGCGTCAGCAATGCTCGTCCACATCCCGTCACCGGTGGTGGCGGCAGCCAGCGGGACGAAGAACACTCCGTCGGGGAACTGCTCCAGCGAGGTCTGCGCCAGCGCCACGGCGAGCCGGGTCTTGCCTGAGCCGCCTGGCCCGGTCAGGGTCAGCAACCGCAGCGCGCGTGCTGTCAACAGCGCCGACAGCTCTGCCAGCTCCTGGTCCCGGCCGACCAGCGGTGTTGCCGGACGAGGCAGGCTCGACGCTGTGCCGAGCGTCCTGGGGGGCGGAAACTCGCTTTCCAGGCCGTCAATGGTCAGCTGATACAGACGCTCAGCTTTCGGAATGTCCTTGAGCCGGTGGCTGCCGAGGTCCCGCAATCCCACCTTTGGGGGGAGGTTATCCTCCGCCAAGTGCGCCGTGGTCTGGGACAGCACCACCTGGCCTCCGTGAGCGGCGCCGGCGATCCGGGCCGCCCGGTGCACATCCATGCCGACGTACGCACCGTCGTGAACCGCCGGACTGCCGGTGTGAATCCCCATCCGCACGCGCAGCCGCTCACCAGCAGGCCACTGAGATGAGGCGATCTCCTGCTGGGCCTGAGCCGCAGCCGCCACGGCTTGCCCGGCTGTCGGGAACGCCACGTAGAAGCTGTCCCCTTCGGTGCCGAGCTCTGTGCCACCGTACTCAGCCCACGCCTTGCGGAGCGTACGACGCTGACCGTCCAAAGCATCCGCGTATGCGGGACCGAGTCTCGACAACAACCCGGTCGAGCCCTCGACGTCGGAGAACAGCAGCGACACCGTGCCCACCGGCAGCTCGGCCATGAGGCATTACACCGCCGCTGGTCAGCAGACGCCAACAGCGATGGTCAGCGCGGGGCCGTGGTGTTGACGAGGCCGACGGCGGCGCATCGATGGCGCCTCTGGAGGAGGCTCTCTGCCGACTGAAGGCTAACTATCGGCCGCGGCGCCGATGTGCCGCTGTTCGACCTTCGCCTTCAGGCCGTCGAGCACTTGCGACCAGGTTTGTACGGCACGCTCCGTCTCGGTCGCATCAGCGTTGTTGTCCTGGCTGAGTGACACGCGCGAGCTGGCGCCGAGATCCTCGAGTTCGTAGGTGACCGTGTGGTAGTTCTCAGGCCGGTCGGGCAGACCCGTCAACGGGCTGAAGTGGGTGTGGGTCAGCCGACGACCAGGTACGACGTCGACGATCTCGCCCTTGTCTTCGTACTGCGTGCCCTCGTACTCTCCGCGCCAGAAAATCGGGCTCCCGACTTGCCAGTCGGTCTCCACTCGGGTGCCGAAGAAGTACTGGGCGATCACCTCCGGGTCGGTCAACGCCTCCCATACCTGCGCTGCCGGTGCGGCGATGTCGATGTCGGCTCTCGCGACGAAGCTGGCCATCGGTTCTTCCTCTCGCTTCCGAAATCATATGACTGAATCATATATCGACAGAGCGTCGGTCCCTAGAGTGAACCTGTGCCCGGGTCTTCGGATGGCCGACTGGCGAACCTGCTCGGAGCGGTGGCTACCGGACTCAACGACGAGGTCAGTGACGCCGCTGCCGCCGCCGAGCTTGACGTACGAGCCGCCACCGCATTGGTGGCCATGCTCGACTTCACACCGTCGGGATCCGTAAACATGCTCAGCCAAGTTGTGGGGCTAACCCACGCCGGCACCGTGCGCCTAGTCAACCGTCTCGTCGCGGCAGGCCATGTCGAGCGCTCTCCGGGACGTGACCTGCGCACCGTCAGCGTCAAGCTCACGCCGAAAGGCAGGACGGTGGCACGCCAGATACGCAGGCAACGGCACACTGCCATCCGAGCCGTGATGGCCGGGCTCCCCGAGGACCAACGTGAGCGGCTGGAGGCGGCGTGCGAGCTGCTGATCGCCAACCTCACCAGACAGCGGCTCGCACGACGTGCCAGTGGCACCCGCCCCGCCGGTGGTGCACTGTGCCGGATGTGTGACTTCGACGCATGTGGCCGCCCGGCAGGACGATGCCCCGCGGCAGCTGCCGCACAAGCTGACCACGAGCGGCGGGCCGGCGAACGCTCCTCGTCGGGCCGGCGGGAGGAGCGGTAGGCGACGTCCACGAGACTGGCTCAGTCGAGAAGCGCCGGAAGCCTGAGGCCGGGCTGGAACGCCAAGCGCACCGGCCAGCGGTGGCGGTGTCGTAAGTTGACTCACCGGCCGGTGAGCAGAGTCGCCAAGCTTGCGCCTATCTGCTGTGCGGCCGCGTCTGCGGCAAACTCTTGGGCGGTGCCCATGAGGTGTGATTCGAGGGCCAGCTCGTGGCACGCGCCGACCATGAGCAGCGCGACGACGTTGACGTCGACGTCATCGCGGAGGAGGCGCTGCCGCTGCAGATCACCCAGTCGCGACGCCACGGTCACTTGGATTCCGTGCGGGGAGATCGACCGCTTGATCAGCACCTCTCGGAACTGGCCCAACACCTCGGGGTCAGCGAAGAGCGGTGCCGAGAGTCCGATCAGCTCGACGAACGCCTCCATCACAAACGTGACCAGCCCATTGAGCTGTTCGGTCACCGGATCGTTCGCGCGCGGCTGGAAGCCCGCCATGCGTTCCGTCAGCTCGGCGAAGCGGCGGGCCACTAGCTCGGCGAGGAGGTCGTTCCGGTTCTCGAAGTGGTAGTAGATGCTCGCCTCGGAGCACTCCGCGACGGCAGCCACTTCCTTGGTGGTGACGCGGGCGAGTCCCACCCGCCGCCCGACCTCTTCGGCGGCCGCCATGATCACGGTGCGGGTGTCACGTCTCGGCAACTTTGCTCCTTGGTGTGCTTGACAACCTGAGTGAGTGCTCACTAGAAACTGAGTGAGCACTCACTCTACTCGATGGACGGAAGGAGTCCACCATGCGACACGAGTCTCGCCCCGATGACTTGCTCGAGTCCGCGAGCGCGCTCACGCCTGGATCTGCGGACGCTGGGGCGCGGGGAGACGGAACACTGCTGCGCTGGGGCACGGCCGCGGCTGTCCTCGGCTTGATGGTGCAGATTGCTATGGAGCTCCTGCATCCATCGGGTGCTCAGCCGAACCACTCGGCCGCCGCCTTCCGCGAGTACTCGTCATCGCAGCTGTGGACGCAGATTCACATTGGTCAGTTCTTCGGGACGCTGCTCCTTGTCGTGGCGTTCGTGGCGTTGTCTCGTGCGCTCGCCCGCCAGCCCGGGCTGGCCGGCGCGGTGGCCGTTGTCGCGGGGGTCACCGCGACCGCCGTGGCTGCGGTCTTCGCCGTGCAGATGGCCGTGGACGGAGTGGCGCTCAAGGGCGCCATCGAGGCGTGGATCAACGCCACCGGGACGGCCAACGAGGCAGCCGCCTTCCGGGTCGCTGACGGCATCCGCTGGGTCGAGAAGGGGCTCGCTGGCTTCTTCCAGATGTTGACCGGGACCACGCTTCTCGCGCTCGGCGTGTCGATCGCGCTCGGAGACCGGTTCCCCAGGTGGCTGGGTTGGGTTGGCGCTGCTGCCGGCGTCGGCTCCCTCGCCGGAGGGACGGCCACCGCGCACACCGGATTCTCCCCGGAAGCCAGCCTGACCCTTCTTCCGGGGACGCTGCTGTCCCTGGTGTTCCTGCTGGGCGTCTGCACGGCAGTGTGGCGACGTGGCGGTGGCGGGCTTGATCCGCGAACGACCGCCTAGCGCTGCGCTAGGTGACGAGTGGGGGCCGCGAGGGCAATGTCGGTGGCGGTGGGATCTGAACCCACGGAGGACTTGCGCCCTCACACGCTTTCGAGGCCTGAGAACGAGGGTGCACGCCGTCTATTCGCGTCGACTCAGGCGTCATGGGCTGCCCACAGGTCTTGCCCGGACACCATGGACGCACGCGAACTGAGACTACAGCTGAGGCTGGAGCCGAGCTGGCCGCCTTCGGAGGCAAGACGCTCCTCGTGACGCGTGCCGCAGTTGGGCGTCGTAGCGTCCAACGGCAACTGCGACCGTGCGGAGAGACGATGGCGAAGAGCAAACCGAAGAAGACTGCGCTGGCGCCGCTGCAGGCATTTCTGCACGACGAGGCGGCCGGTGGCATCGTGCTTGTCCTAGCCGCGCTCGCCGCATTGGTTTGGGCCAACAGTCCAGCCTCGGACTCCTACGCCTCACTTTGGGGTCATTACTTGACGCTGGGGTGGGGGCCCGCGGCCGTGACCGAGGACCTGCAGCACTGGGTCAACGACGGACTCATGGCGATCTTCTTCTTCGTGGTAGGGCTCGAGATCAAGCGGGAACTGGCGGTGGGTGAGCTGCGTGACCCGAGAGCAGCCGTACTACCCGTCTTTGCTGCGGTGGGTGGGGTCCTACTGCCGGCCGCGATCTTTCTCGGGGTGGCAAGAGGTGAGGCCCAGGCGGGCTGGGGCATCCCAATGGCCACCGATATCGCTTTCGCCGTCGGGATCCTTGCGCTGTTGGGCGAGCGGGCGCCAGCAGGGGCAAAACTGCTTCTGCTGACCGCAGCGATTGTCGATGACATCATCGCCATCACGGTCATTGCCGCTTTTTACACCGAATCGGTGTCGCTCGGTTGGCTAGGGGCGGCGGTCGTCGGCCTGATGGTGGTCTTGGTGATGCGCCATCTCAGGGTGCACGCCATCTGGCCGTACGTCCTGGTGGGCGTGTTGGTGTGGATGGCCACGCTGGAGTCCGGAGTCCATGCAACCATCGCCGGCGTCGTCCTTGGCCTGCTCACACCGGCGGGCGACGTAGGGGGGCGCGACATCCTCGACACCTTGGAGCGCCGCTTGCACCCGTGGTCGGCGTTCCTCATCGTTCCGCTGTTCGCGTTGGCGAACGCCGGGGTCGACTTCCGCGGCGGGCTCATTGGCACGGCGATGGGCAGTTCATTGACCTGGGCGGTCGGCTTGGGCCTGGTGGTGGGCAAGACTGTGGGCATCAGCGCTGCGGTGTGGTGCTGCGTACGAAGCGGCCTGGGGAAGTTGCCCGAGGACGTGAGTCCTCTGCATGTGCTTGCCGTGGCGGCGGTGGCGGGTATCGGCTTCACCGTCTCCTTGTTTATTGCCGACTTGGCTTACGCTGACGCTGATCTTATTGCAATAGCCAAGGTGGGCATCCTCCTAGCGTCCGTCGTCGCTGGAACGCTAGGAGCTCTGCTCATGCTCGCCGCCGAACATAGGACGCGCCGCGTCGGCTAGGCAAACCCGTCCGCTGCGGGCATCCCGGGTTCCCTTGACGACGGCGGGTGCTGCGTCCCGGTCGCAATCTGCCGTGTCCCATGGAGGGCCGGGTGCGTGTGCGGCATCGGGTCTCCTCCTTATCCGCTGGCCAGTACGAAGTAGCGCAGCCACAGATACGGCATAGAGAGCCCCACTGTCACGGCCGCCACTATCAAGCCGTACTTGGTGAATTCCCAAAACGAGATATTTTTGCCGTGGCGGGCAGCAATGCCAAGAATCACTACATTCGCCGCCGCGCCGACCGCTGTGGCGTTGCCGCCAAGGTCGGCACCGAGCGCAAGGGACCACCACAGCACCTGCGACTGCTCGGTGTCTCCGGCCGAATTGACCAGCTCGGCCACGATGGGACTCATGGTCGCGACATAGGGGATGTTGTCCACGACCGCCGACAACACCGCCGACACCCACAGCAAACCCATCGACGCCAGCAGCAGGCGACCCTCGGTGGCGTCAGCCGCCGCTGTGGCGACCGTATTGATGACACCGGTCTCCACCAGTGCGCCCACCATGGTGAACAGCCCCGCGAAGAAGATCAGCGTCGGCCACTCCACATCCTTGGCCACGTCCTCGGCGTCCAAGCGGGACAGCGCAAGCAGCACGAGGCCACCGACGATGGCCACCACGGAGGGCTCCAGGTGGAGAACACTGTGCAAAGCGAAGGCTGCGGTCACTGCCGTCAGCACAGTCAGGCTGACCACCAGCAGGCGGCCGTCGCGGATCGCGTCGCGTTCGTTGAGCTCCATGACAGCCGCCGCACGTTCACGGTCGTAGCGAAATGCTGCCCGGAACAGCCAGCGGCACAGTCCGATGAAAACCAACATCAACACGACGACGATCGGCAGCAGATGTACCAGGAAGTCTGTGTATGTCAGCCCGCCGCGGCTGGCGATGATGATGTTCGGTGGGTCGCCGACCAGCGTCGCGGTCCCGCCGATGTTCGACGACATAGCTTCGGCGATTAGGAAGGGGACCACTGGAACCCCGAGTCGCTCGCACACGAGAAACGTGACCGGAGCGATCAGCAGCACGGTGGTGACGTTGTCGAGAATTGCGGACGCCACGGCGGTGACCACTACAAGGATCACCATCACCCTGAACGGGCGGCCCTCAGCACGCTTGCTAGCCCAGATGGCGAGGTACTCAAATGCACCGGTGCGCTCGAGAACAGCGACGATGAGCATCATGCCGAGCAGCAGGAAGATGACGTTCCAGTCGATTCCTGACTCTTCGGAGAAGAACGCGTGCTCGGCGTCCGTGGCCCCGATCACGAGCATGAGGACCGCGCCGCCAAGCGCGGCCGCGACCCGAGGAACTTTTTCCGTGGCGATCAGCGCGTAGGCACCGACGAAGATGATGACCGCCAGCCACGCGGTTGTCGTCACAGCGGCAACGTCAACTCGAGCAGGGCGTCCAAAGTCACCGCTCCCAAGAGCTCGCCGCTGCTGTCGACGACAGCCACGAGTGGGCTGCGGGCGCGGGCCATCAGCGCAGCGATCTCCAGCACGGTCGCCCTGGCGTCGACGACGGGGAGTTCCCGTTTCTCCCGCGGCAGTGCCTCGGCGACGCTGCGGTCAGCAAGGCCTCGAAGGAAGACGTCAGCGGCGGACTCGTCGATCACCCGGGCGAGAGCCGGATCGTCTTGGCAGTATCCGGGCACAGCCATGCGCAGCACCTGAGTGCCCGGCAGGATGGTTCTGGGGTGGCCGCGCTCGTCGACCACGATTAGGCCTGGAAGGTTCTGCTCGGCCAACAGGCGCGCGGCCTGGATCGCGGGTGTAGACAGCTCAACGACAGGATACGGAGTGGCGATATCGCCGGCGCGCATAACTACTCCCGGGCATAGGACGGCTACGACGCCGACCAGGCTTCCCGGCACTCCGCTGGGCAGTGTAGGCGCAGTCCGACGCTTTCGCACGTCAGTGGCGGTGGCGGTGGGATTTGAACCCACGGAGGACTTGCGCCCTCACACGCTTTCGAGGCGTGCTCCTTAGGCCGCTCGGACACGCCACCGCGGAGAAGGCTACCGCTGGGCGCGCGCAGCCATGCCAGCCATCACCGGTGCCCGGCGAAGTAGGAGCGCAGCAGCTCGGCGGACTCCTCGGCGTACACCCCGGTGACAACCTCGGGCCGATGGTTGAGCCGCCGATCGCGTACGACGTCCCACAACGACCCCGCGGCACCGGCCTTGGCGTCGTACGCTCCGAACACGAGACGGGCCACCCGGGCGAGCACAAGCGCACCTGCGCACATGGTGCACGGCTCCAGCGTGACGACGAGCGTGCAGCCGGTCAGTCGCCACGACCCCAGCGCAACTGCCGCGGCCCGCAAGGCGACGACCTCAGCATGCGCCGTAGGGTCGCCGGCAGCCTCCCGCTGGTTGTACCCGGCACCGACGATCTGGCCGGACGGGCCCAGAACGACACAGCCCACCGGTACGTCGCCTCCGGCGGGAGCTTTCGTCGCCTCCTCGAGCGCCATCCGCATGGCCGGCCCCCACAGCCGCTCGCGCGGCCCCTGCACGTAGGCAGGCTCTCAGTCGACGGCCGTGTCGACGGCGAGCTCGAACTGTCCGCCGAAGCCGATCCGCAGGGCGATGTCAGCGAGCATCTCGTCGGGATAGAGGTCACTGTCGTCGAGCAGCGCCGCCAACGCCATCGCGTCGAAGCCGAGGTCGGCCAGCATGCCCATGTCGCCCGCCGGCTGCGGCTCGTCGTCGTCACTCGGCGCCGGAAGCCCGAGCCGGTCGACGACACCGCGAGCCAGCGGCCAGTCACCGGCGGCGGTGATGTCGGACAGCAGCAGCGACACGTCAGCGCCGCGGACGCGCGTGAGGACGAAGAAGTCCTCGTCAACGCAAACCATGCCCAACGAGCCCGAGTCGCCGGGCCACTGGCGCAGCGCGTGCAACAGCACGTCGAGATCGCCCGCCGCCTTGGGTGGCAGCGCGACCGCCTGCCAACTGCCTTCCTCGCGGTAGGCGACCACGGCGAAGTCGACTGTTGGCTCCGCCGACTGCGCCATTGCGACCTCCTGCTCCCACCGTCCGAGGCAACCCGGGTTCGATGGTCGCAGACCTCGCTTGTCGTTGGGTAGGTCGACGGTAGACCTAACACCGACTGGCGTGAAGTGGTCGACACAGCGCGACGGAATGGGCCATTGTGCGCCACTCGGCGAAGCGGGCCAGCCACTTTGCGCCACTCGGCGAAGCAAGCCACGAACGTCGCCGGCCGCTGACTGGCGCTCGAAGCCGCGCCGCTCGCTCACGAGGCAGGCGCCCACCGCCTACAGGGCTCGGACAGCGGCCAGCAGCTTGCCCAGCGTGTCGCGGGCATCACCGAACAGCAGCGTCGTCTTCGGGTCGAAGAGCAGCTCGTTCTCGATGCCGGCGAAGCCCGGACGCATCGAGCGCTTGAGGAAGACCACCTGGCGGGCTTCGTCGGCGGCGAGGATAGGCATCCCGTAGATCGGCGCGCTGGGCGTCGTCTTCGCCGCCGGGTTGACGACGTCGTTGGCTCCGACCACCAGCACGACGTCGGTTTGCTTGAACTCGCCGTTGATGTCGTTCATCTCCTTGAGCTGCTCGTAGGGGACCTGTGCCTCGGCGAGCAGCACGTTCATGTGTCCAGGCATCCGCCCGGCGACCGGATGGATGGCGTACTCGACCCCGATCTCCCGCTCCTCCAGGGCCTCGACCAGATCGCGCAGCGTGTGCTGCGCCTGCGCGACTGCCAGTCCGTACCCCGGGACGACGATCACCCGCTTGGCGTACCCGAGCAGGATCGCAATGTCCTCCGGCGAGCCCGAGCGCACCGGTCGGTCGCTGAGATCGGTCGAGCCCAGCGTCGAGCCGCCGCGCAACGCCCCGAACAAGATGTTGCCGAGGCTGCGACCCATGGCCGCCGCCATCAGCTTGGTGAGCAGCGTTCCGGACGCGCCGACCAGTGTGCCGGCGACGAGCAACAGCGTGTTGCCGAGCACATAGCCGCCGGCCGCGACCGTGAGGCCGGTGAACGCGTTGAGCAGCGAGATGACGATCGGTACGTCCGCGCCACCCACCGGGAGAACCAGTAGGAGCCCGAGCCCCAACCCGACGACGGCGAGCACGATGCCGGCCCACATCGCGGGCGACGCCACGAGGACGACGGACAGCGCGATCGCGGCGAGCAGCGAACCGCCGAAGATCACCGGCAGCCCGGGGAACGTGATCGGCCGGGTCGGCAGCAGATCCTGCAGCTTGCCGAACGTCACCAGCGAGCCGGAGAAGCTCACCGAACCGACGAGGACCGTGAACGCGGTCGCCACCAGGTGAAACACCGGCACGCTGCCACCGACGCCGGCCGCCGCCTGGTCAACCGTGGCGAGGTTGTGGAGCTCCAACAGGGCGACAAGCGCTGCCGCTCCGCCGCCAACCCCGTTGAACAGCGCAACCAGCTGCGGCATCTGGGTCATCTGGACGCGCTGGGCGCCGACAACTCCGATGACGGAGCCCACCGCTATCGCCACCAGGATGAGCGGCAAGTGGTCCACGTCTTCGGCGAAGAACACCGTGACGCAGGCCAGCAACGCGCCTGCGGCGCCGACCAGGTTCCCCGTGCGCGCGGTCTTCGGAGACGACAGCCCCTTCAGCGCGAGAATGAAGCACACAGCCGCGACGAGGTACGCGAGCTGCACCCAGGTCGACGTCATGCCTTCGGCACCCTCGGCTTGCGGCTGGTGAACATCTGCAGCATTCGGTCGGTGACCACGAAACCGCCCACCATGTTGATGGTTGCGAGCACCACCGCGATGAGGCCGACGACCACCGCGAGCGTCGACTCCGCGTACGCCGTGACGATGACGGCGCCGACCAGGATGACGCCGTGGATGGCGTTGGCACCTGACATCAGCGGAGTGTGCAGCGTCGAGGACACCTTGGAGATGACCTCGATGCCGACGAACACGCTGAGCACGAAGATGGTCAGCCACACCATTGGCTCGCTCATGCGCCGGCTCCTTCCAGCAGCTCGCGGGTCGGCTCGTGGCGTACGTCACCGGCGTGGGTGACGCAGCTGGTCGCCACGATCTCGTCGGCGAAGTCCGGTGCGAACGACCCGTCCTTGGTCATGAGCGTGACCAGGTTCGTCACGTTGTTGGCGTAGAGGCGGCTGGCCGGTCCGGGCATCTGGCTGGGCAGGTTTGCGGCGCCCCAGACCATCGCAGCGCCGATGCGCACCTCCTCGCCGGGCACCGAGCCCTCAACGTTGCCCCCCGTTTCCGCCGCCAGGTCGACCACCACCGAGCCGGCGGGCATCTGCTCGACCATCGCGCGGGTCACGAGCAGGGGCGCCTGTCGACCCGGCACGGCGGCTGTGGTGATGAGCGCGTCGGCGGCGGCGATGTAGGGCGCGAGCAGCTCGCGCTGGCGTTCAGCACGGTCGGTCGTCATCTCCCGGGCGTATCCCCCCGTACCCTCCAGTGTCTCCAGGTCCAGTGTGATGGCCTCGGCCCCCATGGAGCGGATCTCCTCGGCGGCGGCGGCTCGGACGTCGTACGCCTTCACGACCGCACCGAGGCGCTTCGAGGTGGCGATCGCCTGCAGTCCGGCGACGCCGGCGCCGAGGACCACGACCTGGGCCGGCGGGACAGTGCCCGCGGCGGTCATGTTCAGCGGAAAGAAGCGGCGCAACCGCTCCGCAGCCACGACCGCGCAGCGGTAACCGGAGACGAGCGCCTGGGAGGACAGCGCGTCCATTGTCTGGGCCCGAGAGATGCGTGGCACGAGCTCGAGCGCAAAGGACGTGACTCCGCGAGCGCGGAGAACCCGCACCAGGTCGAGCGACTGGGCGGCCGGAAGGAACGACACCGTGGACGTACCGGCGGCGAGGCGGTGGGCCTTGCTGATGTCGAGCGGCTGAACGGAGACGACGACGTCGGCGTTGTCGATGGCAGCCGCTTCGACAGTCGCTCCGGCTGACCGGTAGGCGTCGTCGGCGAAGTCTGCCGCCGCCCCGGCGCCCGTCTCGACGCTGACCTGCGCGCCGAGTGCGCTCAGCTTGGCCACGAGCTCCGGCACGATCGCGACCCGGGCCTCGCCGGGTCGGCTCTCGCGCACGACCGCGATCTTCACGCGCTGCACCTTAGGCGGTCACCAGGTGCGGATGCAGCAGCACCCGCCTGCGGCCGAAAGACGCAATTACCGCGGGCCGTACGGACAATTGTGCCGATGTGGGCCTAGGGTGGCTGCCCATGGCGCAATCCCCAGGTCTGACGGCAGCAGCGCGGGTACGCGAGCTGCGCAGTCGCCGGCGGCTGACGGTGGAGGGGCTGGCCGCCGAGATGACCAAAGCCGGCATCCTCTGGGGACCGGAGACAGTCACGGAGTTCGAGGACGGCCAACGCCAATGTCTCGACGTCGAAGAGCTCCTCGCGCTCGCTGTCGTGCTCTCGGTGCCGCCCGTCGCTCTCCTCACCGACTCGAGGGTCCCGACGACTGCGGTCACGCCGCAGGTCGAAGTGCCCACCGCCTATGGACTGCTGTGGATGCTGGGTGAACAGCCGCTGCACGGGATGACCGGTTCGTGGACGGCCGAGACCCTCGCCATTCGGGTTACCCGTCGCTTCCACGACGCGATGTGCACAGCCGAGAAGGCGCACGGCACGTTGGCGACGATCGAGCGGTTGGCACGCGAGGGGCACTTGGACTTCTCCACCGCGGAGAGTCGGCGCAGCGACCAGGAGCGCGTTCTGCTCCACGCGCTCGCCGAGCTGTGCAACGCCGTGCACGACATGCGTACCAACGGCATCGCGATACCGCGCCTGGTCAACGAGGAGCTGCTCGTCACCCTTGCGCGCGGACGCGGGCTTACTCTCGACGTGGGCAGCGGGCGGTCGCCGGCGACCGTTCGACGACGGCTCACCTCCGCTCAGTAGCACCTACACCACGGCCGGCTGGGCGTTGCCTGCCTCCCTGATCCCGCGACGCGCGTCGACCTTGAGCAGGAGCAGACCGCCGACGGCGAAGAAGACGATGAGCGCGAGGATGGCTGGCCGGTAGGAGTCGGTCAGCTGGTAGACGACGCCGAACGTCAGGGTCCCGAACCAGCTCGTGCCGCGCTCCATGGAGTGGTAAAAGCTGAAGTACTCGCCTTCCTTGCCCTTCGGGATCAGGAGGCTGAAGAACGAGCGGGCGAGCGCCTGGGTGCCACCGAGGACGATGCCGATGGCAACGGCCAGGCAGAGGAACGGCAGCACCTCCTCCTTGGGCAAGAAGTAGGCCGTGACCACGATGAGCATCCACAACGCCAGCCCGGCCAAGATCACCCG
>DATHBP010000187.1:0-3686 GCA_035296085.1 Nocardioidaceae bacterium
GATGTTCTTCGCCGGCAGCAGCGCGTTCTCGTCGGTGAACGAGATGCCGGTGAACAGCCGGCCACCGGACGTCGCGAGGCCGTAGCGGTCCAGCCAGTAGGCGACCGCCTTCAGCAGCACGAAACACCCGAGTAGCACCGACAGGTGCCCTTGCGCAGCGGTGGAGATCCGCTGGCCGAGTGGGGCCTGCATCCGCAGGCCGCCGTAGAGGTAGTTCGTGACCAGCACCGCGATCACGCTCAGTACGACGATGGTGAAGCCGTAGCCCACCAGCATTCGGTAGAACGGGTAGTCGAACACGAAGAAGCTGATGTCGCGTTGGAAGAACTGGTCATTGACGCCGAACGAGCCGCCGTTGCGCCAGAGCAGATAGGTCTGCCAGCCCCCCGCAGCACGCGTGCCGCCGAACACAGTGAGGACGACCGCCGCAGCGGCCAGCACGAACCGCCGCCTCGGGTGCAGCGCCTCTCGGTAGCGGTCGAGGCTCTGCTGCTCCAGCGACGTGGGGTACGCCGGTGGCCGAAGCCGGTAGGCCAGCCACACGTTGCCGACGACGACAGCGGCGAGCAACGCGCCGAAGACCGCGAACAGGACGAGCCGGGTCACCAAGACGGTGTTGAAGACAGACGCATAGCCGACGGACGTGAACCACAGCCGGTCGGTCCACAGCTCGATGAACACCGTCAGCGCCACGACGACGGCGACGACGATCAGCAGCGTCGGCAGCAGCGCTCTGGGGCGCTCCCCGACCGGCGGCCGCGGTCGCGGCGACGGCGTACGGCCGTAGCTGGGGATGCTGCTCACGAGGCGCGAACCTCCGACTCAGGAGCGAGGGTCGCGGCGAGGAGCCGCATCAGGCCGGGCACCATCTCGTCCCCCTCGAGTCTCGCGTCGTCGCTGTCATGGCTGCGCAGCCGGACTACGCAGTGTCCCCTGCCATCCCGCAGGACCCCTGCTGCCACGCGCACCTCAACCCGATCCGGATGCGCCGCGACGAAGGCCTCCGCCACGCCGGTGTCGGCCGGCAGGGCCGCCTCGGCGTCCGCCGGCAGCATCAGCCGCTCGAGTACGACGGCGGCGCCGGTCACCGCATCCGGCCATTCGATGTGCGCCAGCACCTCTTCCAACGGCCGCTGCCCGGGCGGAAGTTCCTGTTCGATCGGGACGATTGCGCCCCCGTCGGCTCGTATGGAGAGTCCCAGCCGGGCCGCCAGCGCCGGCTCGCGTCGGACCAGGTCAGCTGCCGGGACAAGCGCGAACAGCATGGGCGGCCGGTCCCAGCCGGCCGCGGCTGCGTGCGCCTCGACCTCGCGTACCGCTGTCTGCAGAGAAGCGCCGCTCAGCTCGTACACGCTGGCACCTTCGCGTCGGGGTCTTCGGCCAACGCCTTCAGCGCGGTGACCGCACCATGCAGCGTACGGATCTGCACCAGGCGAATCCCGGAGATGTCCGCGTTCAGCGCGGCTGCACAGTTGGGATCGGGCACGAGGAAGACCGTCGCCCCTTCGTCCGCGGCACCCACGATCTTCTGCTGGATGCCGCCGATCCCGCCCACCTGACCGTCTGGGGAGATCGAACCAGTTCCCGCCACCACCGCTCCCCCGGTCAACGGCCCCGGCGTCAACTTGTCGAGGATGGCGAGCGCGAAGATCGTGCCCGCGCTCGGTCCGCCGATGTCCGGGTCGATGCGAACGGTGACGTCGAACGGCAGGTCGTAGCCCGCTGACACGCTGATCCCGACCAGAGTGTGTTCGGGGTCGTCGGGAGCCGCCTGGGTGGGGCTCGTAACTGTCATGGCCCGGCCGTCGCGGGTGACTTCGAACGTCGCCGTCTCTCCGGGCTCGGTGCGCTGCAGCGCCACGCCGACCTGGCCCGCAGCGGTGATCGGGCGGCCATTGACGACACGCAGGACGTCCCCCGCCCGCAGGTGTCCCAGCGCCGGAGCGCCTTCGGTGATCGACTGCACCACCACAGCGGCCGGAACGCGTACGCCCAGCTCCCTCAGCGCAGCGACGACCGCCGTCTGCTGGGACGTCTGCATCTCCTCGGCGTTCTGCTCCTCGATCTGGGCGACGCTCTGGTCGGGGGGATAGATCACGTCGCGCGGCAGGACCTCGCGATGCGGGTCGAACCACGCCTGGACCGCCTGCAGCAGGCTGATGCGGGTGTCGCCGGACGTGACGCGCACGGTGGTGAGCTCGAGCCGGCCGGCCGTGGGATAGCTGCGGCGCCCCTCGATGGTCACGACCGGACGCCCGTCAACCGACCCCAGGGTGTCAACAGTCGGCCCCGGGCTCGTGGTCACGAAGGGAACAGGTCGTAGGCCCGCGACGGCGATGCACAACACCAACGAGACCCCTGCCGCCACAACAGTGGCGTTGCGGCCGGACATGGTTACAGCCTCTCACCTGCGCAGCGGGGCGCCACTTGTGCCGGCAGGTCGGTAGCCAGCCGAGGGATCCGGGTCGGGCGGGGTTCGCCGTAGCGCCACCGCGTGTCGCGGCGCAGGCGGCTGTGAGACCACCGTCAACCGTCGTGGTCCAGCCGGTCGGCCGAGGGCAGCCCGGAAGCGGGAGTACGCAGCGGCCGTCTCCGCCGGGCCCGGTGAGCGCGCCGGCCGGGCCCGCCAGCACACCAGCAGGGCGGCCACCGCGGTCGCCGCCAGCGGAACGGCGAGCCACAGCAGTACGTCCATCCCCGGCCTCCGCGCGTCGTCCCGCTCGGAGCGTACGGGCGCGCCCGGGCTGCAGCCGGCACGCAACGCCGTGCGGCCGAGGCGGGCACGCCAACGCGGCGCGCGGGTGTCAGGGTGTGCCGACCCACTCCTGGGAGCCGTCGGCGAAGAACTGGTGCTTCCAGATCGGCACCGTGGCCTTGAGCTCGTCGATCAGCGCCCGGCAGGCCCGGAACGCCTCGTCGCGATGAGCGCTCGCAACGCCGGTGATCACTGCGAGGTCGCCGATCTCGAGCACCCCCACCCGGTGCACCGCAACCACCGCTCGCACGGGGTGGTTGGCAGCGACCGCCTCGGCGACGTCCTGCAGCCGCTGCAGCGCCGTCGGATGGGCGACGTACTCCAGCCGGCTGACGCCACGTCCGCCGTCTTCGTCGCGTACGGCGCCCACGAACACACAGCTGCCGCCAGCGCCGGGATCATCGAGTGCGGCGTACACCTCGTCGAGCCGTAGCGGCTCCTCCCGCAGCCCGAGCAGCCGGATCGGTGCAACCACGAACGGCACCCTAGGGCAGCGCTACGTTGGACGGCATGCGCGCGACCCGGATCCCGGCCTGATGAGCGAAGAGCCCAAGGACGAGCCGGCGGAGCCCGCCGGCGGCTCACCGTTCGAGCAGCTGTTTGCGGCGCTCGGCGGGACCGGTGGCCAGCCGGGTGGCGGCATGCCCGACCTGGGCGTCCTGCTCGGCCAGCTGCAGCGGATGTTCACCGCGCACGAGGGATCGGTCAACTGGGACCTGGCCCGCGACACCGCGCGCAGTGCGCTCGCCCAGCACAAGGACCCCTCCCCCAGCGCCGCTGACAAGCGAGACGTGGCCGACGCCGTACGCCTGGCCGAGGTCTGGCTGGACGACGCGTGCACCTTGCCCGCCGGCTCGACGACCGCCGAGGCGTGGAGCCGCGCGGAGTGGGTCGAAGCCACCATGCCCGTGTGGCAACAGCTGGTCGAGCC
>DATHBP010000188.1:0-8251 GCA_035296085.1 Nocardioidaceae bacterium
TCGACGTAGTGTGGGTTGGGCTGTTCGCGACCATCTACCTCATCCAGTAGCGAGAGAAAGAGCGACCGTGCGGTTCTTGTCCAAGCGACGACGCCACCCGCTGGCTGGGCTGGCCGTGCTGGCGCTGAGCCTGGCTCTCAGTGGTGGGCTGTACGCGTTGTTCGCTCCGACGTCCTCCGCCGACACCGCCTCGACCGACTTGGTTACCAAGGGCCGCCAGCTGTTCCTCGTCGGCTGTGCCTCGTGTCATGGCAAGAACGCCGAAGGCGTGCTCACCGCCAACGGCAACCAGCTGGGGCCGCCGCTCATTGGCGTCGGGGCAGCATCAGTCGACTTCCAGGTCGGCACGGGCCGGATGCCGATGGCCCGCCCGGACACCCAAGCGCCGCAGAAGCCGCCCCAGTACGACGAGGAGCAGATCCGGGCACTCGCCGCCTACGTCGCCTCGCTCGGTCCGGGGCCCGCCATCCCGCGACCGGGCGACTACGACATCTCGAACGTGACCGAGGAGCAGCTCGTCCAAGGAGGTGAGTACTTCCGGACCAACTGCACCGCCTGCCACAACTTCGCCGGCGCCGGCGGAGCGTTGCCCGATGGGCGATACGCGCCTTCGTTGCGTGGCGTGGAGCCGAAGTACTTCGTCGAGGCGATGCTGACCGGACCCCAGCAGATGCCGGTGTTCTCGGACGAGGTCCTCAGCCCGCAGGCGAAGCGGGAGATCATCGCCTACGTGCAGCACCTGCACGAGCAGCCCAACTACGGTGGCGTCGGAGGGGGCTCGCTCGGCCCGGTCGGCGAGGGAATGTTCGGCTGGGTTGTCGGCATCGGCGGCCTCGTGCTCGCCTGCGTCTGGATTGCCGCGAAGGGAGTCAAGGCGCAATGACCACCGACAGCGGAGGACAGCTCCAGCCGACGGGCAGCCACGCGCCTGCAGGGGCCGGCGACCCGATCCCCGACCCCGGGCTGCCGGCGCATCGCCCCCGCCTCACCGATGTCGACCCGGCGGCCGAGCGGCGCACCGAGCGGCAGATCGCCACCATGTTCGCTCTGGCGGCTGTGCTGGCCGTTGCGTTCTGCGTCTTCTACCTCCTCGTCGGTCGCTACACGACCTTCCTGGGGTTCAACGCGTCGAACTTCGCCCTCGGCACCACGCTCGGCCTTGCGTTGCTGCTGCTTGGTATCGGCGCGATCCAGTGGGCGAAACAGCTCATGAGCGACCACGAGCTGGTCGAGGAGCGCCACGGCGCCACCTCGTCGGCCGAGGACCGGGCGGCCGCGCTCGCGGCGTTTCGGGCCGGCTCGCAGGAGTCCGGCTTCGGACGGCGCACGCTCGTCCGCAACAGCCTGCTCGGCGGCTTGGCGATGCTCGGCCTGCCGGCGGTCATCCTGCTGGGCGACCTGGGTCCGCTGCCGCAGAGCCGCTTCTCCCAGACGGTGTGGCGCAAGGGGATGCGCATCGTCAACGACGTCAGCGGCCTGCCGATCAAGCCCGAAGACCTAGTGATCGGCCAGCTGGTCAACGCCGAACCAGAGGTCTTCTTCGCCACCGAGGAGCACGGTGGGGAGTCCGAGCCGCTCTTCGAGGGTGTCCGACTGCAGAACGCCAAGTCGCTGGCGGCGGTGATCCTCGTGCGCATGCAGCCGGAGGATCTGAACCCCTACCCCCGGCGCAAGAACTGGGACGTCGGCGGCATCGTCTGCTACTCCAAGATCTGCACCCACGTCGGCTGTCCGATCAGCCTCTACGAACAGCAGACGCACCATCTGCTGTGCCCATGTCACCAGTCGACGTTCGACCTCGGCGACAACGGCAACGTCATCTTCGGTCCCGCCTCCCGGTCGCTGCCGCAGCTGCCGATGGGCGTGGACGACGAGGGCTACCTCGTCGCCACGAGTGGCTTCCTCGAGGCCGTGGGTCCGAGCTTCTGGGAACGAGGGTCACGATGAGCCAGCATGCCGGAGCCGGAGCTACGGACGGAACGGCCGCGGGCACCGCCCACGGCTCGACCACAGACGGCGCGGCTTCGAACGGCACGGCTTCGAACGGCGCGGGGCGTCGTACCCCCAAGGCCGTCAGCGGGACTGTGGGCTGGGTCGACGAGCGGATGGGACTCGGCAAGCTCACCAAGAAGCAGCTGCGCAAGGTCTTCCCCGACCACTGGTCGTTCATGCTGGGCGAGATCGCGCTGTGGAGCTTCGTGATCTTGCTGCTGACCGGGGTCTTCCTGACGTTCTGGTTCAAGCCCAGCATGGCCGAGATCACCTACGAGGGCAGCTACGTCCCGCTGAAGGGATTGTCGATGTCGGAGGCGTACGCCTCCACGCTCGGCCTGTCCTTCGACGTCCGCGGTGGTCTGCTCATGCGCCAGATCCACCACTGGGCGGCAACCCTGTTCGTCGCCGCGATGACCGTGCACATGCTGCGCGTGTTCTTCACCGGCGCGTTTCGCAAGCCCCGCGAGGTCAACTGGCTCATCGGCCTCGGCCTGCTGATGCTCGGCATCATCGAGGGGTTCGCCGGCTACTCCCTCCCCGACGACCTGCTGTCCGGCACCGGCCTGCGCATCGCCGAAGGCATCATGCGCTCGGTCCCTGTGCTCGGCAGCTATGTCTCGTCGTTCGTCTTCAACGGTGACTTCCCCGGCGACCTGATCATTCCGCGCCTCTACACGGTGCACGTGCTGCTGATTCCCGGGCTGATCCTTGCCCTTATCAGCGCCCACATGATCCTGCTCGTCTACCACAAACACACCCAGTGGCCCGGTCCGGGACGCACCAACGACAACGTCGTCGGCTATCCCCTGCTCCCGGTCTACACCGCCAAGGCCGGTGGCTTCTTCTTCATCGTCTTCGGTGTCACAGCCTTGATGGGGGCGCTCATCCAGATCAACCCGATCTGGATGTACGGGCCCTACAACCCCGCCGAGGTGACGGCGGGCAGCCAGCCCGACTGGTACATGGGTTGGCTGGAGGGTGCGCTGCGCATCATGCCCAACTGGGAGACCAACCTGTTTGGCTTCACCCTCAGCTGGAACGTGCTAATTCCCGGTGCGGTCGTGCTCGGCCTGCTGTTCACCCTGCTCGCGATCTACCCCTTCCTCGAGCAATGGGTGACCGGCGACCGGCGTGAGCACCATCTGCTCGACCGGCCGCGCAACCAGCCGACGCGGACGGCCTTCGGCGTTGCCGGCATGACGGCGTACGGGTTGCTCTGGATCGCGGGCGGCAACGACATCTTGTCCACGCAGTTCCATATCTCGCTGAACTCCATCACCTGGTTCATGCGCATCGCGATCTTCGTCGGACCCGTCCTCGCGTTCTGGATCACCAAGCGGATCTGCCTCGGACTGCAACGAGCCGACCGCGAGACGCTGCTCCACGGCTACGAGACCGGCGTCATCATGCGCTCTCCAGATGGGGAGTACACCGAGCGGCACGCGCCCGTCGCGGTGAACACCGCCTACTACCTCTCCTCCCACGACCGCCAGGAGCCGATCGAGCTCGAGGCCGCGACCGACGCCAACGGCGTCGTCGCGCCGGACGGTCGCAAGCAGCGGCTGCGGGCCCGCGCCTCCAGGTTCTTCTTCGCCGACGGGATCGCGAAGCCGACGCGCGAGGAGATCGAAGCGGCGCACGCGCACAACGGGCACGGCACCAGCGAGCTCGAAGCTGCACACGACGGGTCGGCCGGCAACGGCCCCCCCGAGCCGCAGCGAGCCATCGCCACCGGCTCGGGCAGCGGCCCGGGTGCGGTGCGCACGCCTCCGCCGCAGGCCTAGCCAGCTAGCTAACTAACCGGGCGGGGGGAACGAGTGAGCAGGCAGCTCGCTCAGGACAGCGCGCTGCCTGCCTTGTACTCCTTGAACGACACGTTCCAGTCGGTCCAGCCGTTGCCGTACTCGAGCTGACGCTCGGTGCCGGTCACCTTGACGAGGTCACCGGGATGGGACTGCTCGTACAGCCAGCGCGCGTTGTCCAAGCTCATGCCGATGCAGCCGTGACTCACGTTGGCGCGGCCTTGGTCGCTGACCGACCACGGCGCCGCGTGCAAGAACTCACCGGTGTAGGTGACGCGCATGGCGAACTGGACGTCGGGAATGTTGTAGTACTCGGGGTCGTCGCGCTCGATGCCGATGGTGGCTGCGTCCATCTGCTTGGTGCGGACCTTCTCGACGATGATCTTGGTGCCACTGCGGGTCTCGAAGCCCGGTTTGCCGGCGGTGATGGGGATCGTCCGAGCCAACGTCCCGTTGCGGAAGACGCGCATCTGGTGGGTGGCCACGTTCACCTTGCTGATGATCGAGTCGCCGACGGTGAACGACGAGCTGCGGTCATGCTGGCCGTAGATGCCGTTGCCTGCGTCAACACCGTTGATGTCAGCGGTGACGTGGACCTCGGCACCGACCGGCCATAGGCGCTTCGGGCGCCAGTGCACCTCGTTGTCGTTGACCCAGTGCCACGACCCCTCGACCCGAGGTGTCGACGTCACGTCCAGGCGCGCTTCGATCGAGGCTCGGTCGGTCACGGGCACGTCGAAGTGCACGATCGCCGGCATGCCGACGCCGACGGTTGCGCCGTCGACGGGTGTGAACGCGGGATAGGTCTGTTCGTCCAGCGTCAAGGCGACCGTCCGGAACTCGACGGTCTTCGCGGCGCGCTCCCCGGTCTTGCTGACCGCGTGCGCCTCGACCTGGTATGTCGTGTCCGGCTCGAGCAGCTCGCTCGCCCGCCACGCCGCTTCGCCCGGGGCCAGGGAGCCGGCCAGTGGGGGCCCACCACGGCGTGGAGTGACGCGTACGCGCGTGAGCCGCCCGCCGTCGACTTCAACGGCGACGGTCGTGTCCACCGCGACGTCAGCTGCGCCGCGTGTGACGTTGACGGTGAGTCGCGGCGGGATTTCCGCGGGGCTCACCGCAGTGGTGGGGGCCGACTGAGTCGGCTGCATCGGTGTCCCCTGAGACTTCGGTGCGTCGGCCCTTGGTGGGTCGTCTCCCCGGGCTTGGCACGACGCGGTCGACACGGCGAGTGCCGCCACCAGCAACGTCGGCAGCACCGTGCCTACTCCGGTTTGCCGATGGCTGCGCACGGCGGTCACTAGCGCCCTCCAAACTGAGACAGGCGAAGTGCCCGAGGGGCCCAAGCGTAACTTACGGTAAGCCCACCTGGGCGCTGGCTGGGACTAGTGCGCGTGCTCCCCGCGGTAGTACTCAAAGATGAACCCGCAGAGCGACACCACGCCGGTGCCCACCCCGATGATGAACAGCCACCAGCCGAAGACGACGCCGTAGACGCAGACCATCAGGCTGAGGCCGAGGGCAAGCGGCCACCACGAGTGCGGGCTGAAGAAGCCGACCTCGCCGGCGCCGTCGGAGATCTCGGCGTCCTTGCGGTCCTCCGGCCGCGGGTCCATGTGCCGGGCTGTGTAGCCCAGGTAGAAGGTGATCAGGGCAGCGAGTAGAACGGTCAGCACCAGGGCGCTGGTGCCGGTCGGGTCATAGGAGGCGAACCAGTAGATCGGCGTGACGATGACGAAGAAGATCACCATCGACCCGAAGACCCAGGCCTCGGCTTTCACGAGCGTTCGTCCCCGTCACCGGTGCGCTGGCCCAGCACTTCTTCGCGCCCTTCGACGTCCGGTGCGTCAACGGGCGGCCGGCTGTCATCGCCCAGCGAGCGGTTCTGCTCCATCTCCTTCTCAGCCACCTCGGGATGGTGCAGGTCGAAGGCAGGGCTGTCTGAGCGGATCCGTGGCACCGACGTGAAGTTGTGCCTCGGCGGAGGGCATGAGGTGGCCCACTCCAGCGACCGCCCCCATCCCCACGGGTCGTCGACCCCCACCATCGGGTCGCGCCGGGTCTTCCAGACGTTGTAGAGGAAGGGCAGCGTCGAGGCGCCGAGCAGGAAGGCCCCGACAGAGGAGACCTGGTTGAGCGTGGTCCAGCCGTCGCCGGGCAGGTAGTCGGAGATCCGCCGCGGCATCCCTTCGACGCCGAGCCAGTGCTGGACGAGGAACGTGGTGTGGAACCCGATGAACAGCATCCAGAAGTGCACCTTGCCGAGCCGCTCGTCGAGCATTCGGCCGGTCATCTTCGGCCACCAGAAGTAGAAGCCGGCGAACATCGCGAAGACGACGGTGCCGAAGACCACATAGTGGAAGTGGGCGACGACGAAGTAGCTGTCCGTCACATGGAAGTCCAGCGGCGGCGACGCGAGGATGACCCCCGTCAGACCACCGAACAGGAACGTCACCAAGAAGCCGACGGTCCACAGCATCGGCGTGTCCAAGCTCACCGATCCGCCCCACATGGTGCCGATCCAGCTGAAGAACTTCAGCCCGGTGGGCACGGCGATGAGGAACGTCATGAGCGAGAAGAACGGCAGCGACACGGCCCCGGTCGGGAACATGTGGTGCGCCCACACCGCCATCGACAAGGCGGCGATCGCCAGCGTGGCGCCGACGAGGCCGACGTACGCGAAGATCGGCTTGCGGCTGAAGACCGGGATGACTTCGGTCACGATGCCGAAGAACGGCAGCGCGATGATGTAGACCTCCGGGTGGCCGAAGAACCAGAACAGGTGCAGCCACAGGATCGGTCCGCCGTGCGACGGGTCGAACACGTGGGCGCCGAGAGCGCGGTCCGCCTGGAGCGCCAACAGCGCCGCGGCCAGGACCGGAAACGCCATCAACACCAAGATGCTCGTCACCAGGATGTTCCACGTAAAGATCGGCATCCGGAACATCGTCATGCCGGGCGCGCGCATGGTGAGGATCGTCGTGACGAAGTTGACACCGCCGAGGATGGTGCCGAGGCCGGCCATCCACAGCCCCATGGTCCACAGGTCGCCGCCGACGCCCGGTGAGTGCGTGCTCAGCGAGAGCGGTGCGGTGGCAAACCAGCCAAAGTCAGCGGCACCGCCGGGCACGAGAAAGCCGGTCATCACAACGATGCCGCCGAACAGGAACATCCAGTAGCTCAGCATGTTGAGCCGTGGGAACGCGACGTCTGGCGCACCGATCTGCAGGGGCATCACCACGTTGGCGAAGCCGACGAACAGCGGGGTCGCGAACAACAACAGCATGATCGTGCCGTGCATCGTGAACAGCTGGTTGTAGACCTCGTCGTCGACGAACTGGTTGCGCGGGGCCGCCAGCTCCGCCCGGATGACCATCGCCATCAGCCCGGCCATCAAGAAGAACGCGAACGACGTGATCAGGTAGAGGTGGCCGATCGTCTTGTGGTCGGTGGTCGTGACCCAGCGGACCACCACGTTGCCCGGCCGCCGGACGCGGGTCGGCACGGTGGTGATGGGCGGAGAGGCCGTGCGCAAAGCGGTCACTGCTGTGCTCCTGGCGGGGTTGCTTCACCGGCGCCGGGGCCGGTCGTCTGGACTGCCACCGGGTCGAGGTCGCCGGTCAGCGCGCCGACCTGACCCTTGTCTTCGAGCTGTGCCAAGTGCGCCTCGAATGCCTGCCGGCTCACCACTTTCAACGTGAAGTACATCCGGGAGTGTGACACGCCGCAGAACTCGGCGCAGTGCCCTCGGAACGTCCCTTCCCGGGTCGGCGTCAGCGTGAACGAGTTGGCCCGCCCTGGGATGACGTCGAGCTTGAAGAGGAACTCGGGCACCCAGAACGAGTGGATGACGTCGGGTGACCGCAGCTCGAAGCGCACAATCTCATCGACCGGCAGCCACAGCGTCGAGGGCTCGTCGATGCTGCCGGTCTCGTAGACGTCGGTTTCCCCCCCGAGGCTCGGCTCGTCGAGGTAGCTGAACGACCACGCCCACTTCTGCCCGACGACCAGCACAGTGTGCTGCGGCCTGGCGTCGGCGAGAACGGCGTCTTGCTTCTGGACGGTGTAGAAGAACATCACCGCGATGATGATGAACGGAACGACGGTGTAGAGCACCTCGATGGGCAGGTTGTAACGGTTCTGCGAGGGAACCTGCTCTTCGCTGCGACGGCGGTAGCGCACCACGGCGTACAGGATCAAGCCCCAGACGACCAACCCGACGATCCACGCCGCCGTCCAGGCGCCGATCCACAAGGTGCTCACCTCGGGCGCTCGGTCGCTGGCCGACGGCGGTAGGCCTAACCGTTTCCACTGGGAGATCTGGTCGCTTCCACACGAGCTGGTTGTGAGGGCGACGACCGCCAGGGCGACCGCGGCAGCCCCGCGCCGTGGTTGCCGTCTGGCGACGGAGCCAGAGGCGTGGTCACGACCCACGAAGCACCTTCCCGCCGTGCCGA
>DATHBP010000189.1:0-9158 GCA_035296085.1 Nocardioidaceae bacterium
CAGGGGCTCACCAGCGTTGTGGCGACGAAAGCCAACGGGCTGAAGGATGTGCTGCGGATCCACACGAAGGCCGGCTACGTCTTGGACGTGACTGCCGACCATTTGGTGTGGAAAGCCGAAGACTTTGTCGACGGCGATTTCGTTCACGCAGGGATGCTGCAACCGGGGGATCTGCTGCTGAGCGTCGAACCCGACGTGGCTGGTAGCAACACGCGTACGCAGGAGATCGTTCGAATCGAGCCGCTCGGTCCCATGGAGGTGTACGACATCCAGACTGAGAGCGGCGAGTACCTCTCTCACAACTTGCGGGTGCACAACTGTTTCATCTTGTCCGTCGACGACTCGATGGACTCGATCCTCAACTGGTACCGCGAGGAGGGGCTGATCTTCAAGGGTGGCTCCGGCTCTGGGGTCAACCTGTCCCGCATTCGCTCCAGCCGGGAGCTGCTCAGCTCCGGCGGCACCGCGTCGGGTCCGGTCTCCTTCATGCGCGGCGCCGATGCCAGCGCGGGCACGATCAAGTCGGGCGGCGCCACTCGACGGGCGGCCAAGATGGTGATTCTCGATGTCGACCATCCCGACATCGAGGAGTTCGTCGAGACGAAGGTGCGCGAAGAGGACAAGATCCGCGCGCTGCGGGACGCCGGCTTCGACATGGACCTCGGTGGCCGCGACATCATCTCCGTGCAGTATCAGAACGCCAACAACTCCGTCCGCGTCACCGACGAGTTCATGCGCGCCTACGAAGAGGGCACACCAGCACCGCTGCGCGCCCGAGCGACCGGCGAGACGATCGGAGAAGTCGACGCCCGCGAGCTGTTCGGCAAGATGGCTCAGGCCGCGTGGGCGTGCGCCGACCCAGGCATCCAGTACGACGACACGATCAACGACTGGCACACCTGCCCGGAGACCGGACGGATCACAGCCTCCAATCCGTGCTCGGAGTACATGCACCTCGACAACTCGTCGTGCAACCTCGCCAGCATCAACCTGCTGAGATTCCTCGCCGACGACGGCACGTTCGACGCCGCCCAGTTCGCCAAAGCGGTCGAGCTGGTCATCACCGCCATGGACATCTCCATCTGCTTCGCCGACTTCCCGACGGCGGCGATCGGTGACACCACCCGTGCCTACCGTCAGCTCGGCATCGGGTATGCCAACCTCGGCGCGCTGCTGATGGCGACCGGTCACGGGTACGACTCCGAAGGCGGCCGCGCTCTAGCAGCGGCGATCTCCTCGCTGATGACCGGTACGTCCTACCGGCGCTCCGCAGAGCTGGCAGCGGCAGTCGGGCCGTACGAGGGCTATGCCCGCAACGCCGAGCCGCACCAGCGGGTCATCCGCAAGCATGCAGCGGCCAACGACGCGATCCGCTCCTTCGACGCCGTCGACCGCAGTGTGCTCGACGCAGCGACGCGGACATGGTCGGCTGCGGCCAAGCTGGGCGAGACGGTCGGCTACCGAAACAGCCAGGCGTCGGTCATCGCTCCCACCGGCACCATCGGCTTCATGATGGACTGCGACACCACCGGCATCGAGCCCGACTTCTCGCTGGTGAAGTTCAAGAAGCTCGTCGGCGGCGGTTCGATGCAGATCGTCAACAACACCGTGCCAGCCGCGCTCACCAAGCTGGGCTATCAGGTCGAGCAGATCGAGGCGATCGTCGAGTATATCGCCGAGCACGGCCATGTGATCGACGCACCCGGGCTCAAGCCGGAGCACTACGAGGTCTTCGACTGCGCGATGGGCGCTCGTGCGATCAAGCCGATGGGCCACGTGAAAATGATGGCGGCCGTCCAACCGTTCGTCTCCGGCGCAATCAGCAAGACGTGCAACGTCCCTGAGTCGGCCACCGTCGAGGAAGTCGCCGACATCTACTACCAGGGTTGGAAGCTCGGGCTCAAGGCGCTCGCGATCTACCGTGACAACTGCAAGGTTGGCCAACCGCTGTCGGACGGCCGAGCGACACAGGCTTCGGCGGGCGAGCCGGCGGAGGCATCCGTCATCGAGTACCGGCCGACGCGTAAGCGCCTTCCCAAGTCCCGCCCCTCGCGTACGACGTCGTTCACCGTGGGCGGTGCCGAGGGATACATGACGTCGGGCTCCTACCCCGACGACGGGCTGGGCGAGGTGTTCCTCAAGCTCGGCAAGCAGGGATCGACCCTGGCCGGCGTGATGGACGCCTTCTCGATCGCGGTCAGCATCGCGCTGCAGTACGGCGTGCCGCTGGAGACGTTCGTGCAGAAGTTCACCAACCTGCGCTTTGACCCGGCTGGACTCACCGACGACCCTGACGTGCGGATGTCGCAGTCGATCATGGACTACATCTTCCGGCGACTGGCTCTCGACTACCTGCCGTTCGAGACCCGTGCGGGGCTTGGCATCTACTCCGCCGAAGAGAGGCAGCGCCAGCTGGAGACCGGCTCCTACGCCGAGTCGGCGGTGGAGAGTGACGCGGAGCTCTCCGAGGCCGAGGCTCTGAAGCGGTCGGAACCTTCTGCCACGGCTACAGCGGCCGAGGTCTTGGACGCCGCGATCGCCAAGCCGGCACCAGTGGAGGCACACACGACGGCGGAGATGCTGGAGGCCATCACCGGCGCACACATCGACGCACCGCTGTGCTTCACCTGCGGCACGAAGATGCGTCCGGCCGGGTCCTGCTTCGTCTGTGAAGGGTGCGGCAGCACGAGCGGGTGCAGCTAGCGGCGGGCGGGTCGCGCAGGGCGCGTCCAGGGGGTTCGACCCCTCGCGGCCGGGGTACGCGCTCCTCCATGACGACTACGCGGCCCTTTGCCGTCGTGACCGGTGCTTCCAGCGGCATCGGCTTCCAGCTCGCCAAGCAGTTCGCCGAGCACGGCTTCGACCTCCTGATCAACGCCGAGGACGCCCGCCTCGAGGAGGCGGCGCAGCAGCTGCGCGCGAGCGGGGGCAACGTGCAGACCGTACGGTCCGACCTGGCCAGCTATGACGGCGTCGAGCGGCTCTACGCTGCGATCGTCGCGACCGGTCGGCCCGTGGACGCGGCTGCGCTCAATGCGGGCGTCGGGCAGGGTGGGGCCTTCGTGGAGACGGACCTGGCGGATGAGATCCGGCTCATCGAGCTGAACGTCACGTCGACCGTCCACCTAGCCAAACGTCTGCTGGCGGGCATGGTGGCCCGCG
Organism: Nocardioidaceae bacterium; assembly: GCA_035296085.1. GTDB lineage: Bacteria > Actinomycetota > Actinomycetes > Propionibacteriales > Nocardioidaceae > DATHBP01. Next base: position 3,163 of record DATHBP010000189.1, read on the forward strand.
ACGAAGGACGACTGCTGATCACGTCTTCGATCGCATCGACCATGCCCGGCTCCTTCCAGGCCGTCTACAACGCGTCGAAGTCCTTCGTCCAGTCCTTCGCCCAGGCGCTGGACAACGAGCTGAAGGACTCGAACGTCACCATCACGTCGTTGATGCCGGGCCCCACCGAAACCAACTTCTTCACCCGCGCCGACATGCAGGACACCAAGGTCGGCCAGTCCCCGAAGGACGACGCCGCTCAGGTCGCCAAGCAGGGCTACGACGCGCTGATGGCCGGCAGGGCAAAGGTCGTCGCCGGGTCGCGGAAGACCAAGCTGCAAGGCGTCGCCAACAAGGTGCTGCCGGAGAAGATCAAGGCGGCCGCGCACCGACGCATGGCCGAGCCGGGCTCGGGGACGTAAGCCGTGGCGCACAGGACACTCGGCTTGCCCGACGAGCTGCACGGCTACCTGCTACGGGTGGGCGTCCGAGAGCCACCCGCGCTGGCGAACATCCGCCAGCAGACCGCCGAGCTGCCCGAGCACGAGATGCAGATAGCTCCGGAACAGGGCGCGTTCATGGCGTTGCTGGTCGAGCTCATGGGCGCCAGGCGTTGCCTCGAAGTCGGCACGTTCACCGGCTACTCGTCAACAGCCGTGGCGCTCGCGCTGCCGGCTGACGGACATCTGGTCTGTTGCGACGTGTCCAAGGAGTGGACCGACCACGCTCGCCGGCACTGGGTCGAGGCTGGCGTCGCCGGCAAGATCACGCTGCGACTCGGTGCCGCTGTGCAGACGCTGGACGCGATGCTGGCTGCCGGTGAGCAGGGGACGTACGACTTCGCGTTCGTAGACGCCGACAAGCCCAGCTATCCCGACTACTTCGAGCGTGTACTCGAGCTCGTGCGTTCCGGGGGCCTGCTCGCCTTCGACAATGTGCTCCGCCGGGGTGACGTCGTGCGCCCAGAGGCGGACGACCCCGACACGACAGCCATCCGCCGGCTGAACGAAACACTGGCGTCCGATGAACGCGTCAGCATCGCCATGGTCCCGATAGCCGACGGGCTGACGCTGGCCCGTAAGCGCTAAGGAAGTTGTAAGCCCGGCCAGGCCCGGCACGACAGCACCCCCGCCCATCTTCCAGTGGACGGGGGTGCTGGCCGTGCCGGGTGGTCTTAGGCCAAGCCGCCCTACCTATCCGATCGTGTACACGTCGGCCCAGTCACCCACGCGCATGCTCAGCAGCTGACCGTGCTGCACAAACTCCTGCATGGTCCCCCGGCCAGAGCCGGGGCGCAGGTTCTTTGCGCTGTGCACCTGCGCGTCGAACAGGAAGGTGTCTTCGCCGAACTGCCTGTCTGTGGAGATGATGCCGCTGGACTCTTCGTCGGTGGTCAGCACCGCGCGCTCGTCCGGTGTGTCACCCAATGGGTTGGTGGCTCCGAACAGTGCCGGGTCGAACCGCGCCAGCACTCCGCGCTCGCCGGTGTCGATGTTGTACGCCACGATGCGAGCGAGGTGGTCATTGCCACCCGGGTCCTCTTGGATCAGCAGATTCTGCTCGTCGTCGATGACGATGTTGTCCGGCTTGTTGAGGTATGGCGCCTCGCTCCCGTCGAGCAGGAGCGTCAGAGTGCCCCCGCGCTCAGGACGCTCGACGTCGTTGAAGTGCAACCGCCACAGCCCGCCGCCATCGCGTTCGTTCCCCGGCTCAGCTGGGTCCGGTGCAGTGCTGCCGCCCTCGGTCGTCGTGAAGTAGTAGTTGTTCTTGTGGTTGGGGTCGAAGTGCCCGTCCTCGATTCGGTTGAGCGACAGACCTTTGGCGGCTGCCTCAGCGTTCTGCTCAGCCCCGCTCTTCGTCCAGTCGATCCGCTCGCCGGAGCCAAACGCGACCGGCGCAGCGACACCCTTGCCGTACGTGGCCCGGAACTCTGCATCCGTGGTCACCGACTCGTTGACCGCGTCGACGACGAACAGCTGGCCGTTGGTCAGCCCCGCCTTGTGCATCGCGCCGCCGGAGTGACGCTTGCTCCCCACGTACACCCGCAGCTGGCCGGGGTCGCTGTCCTCGTTGCCCATGACCACCGTGGTGTCGGTGTCGTTGTGCGCTGTCTGGGTGTTCTCCCAGGAGAACAGTCCGAGCCGGGGCAGCTGGCGGGCGACACCGTTCTTCAGCACTCCGAACGCCCTGCCCTCGTCCCCGGACTCCTCGTTGGCGAAGTACACCTGCCGGCGCGTGCCGTTGCCGGAGGTGACGTTGAAGAGCTCGCCGCGCGTCGTGAGAGAGCCTGAACAGAACCGGCTGAAGGCAGCGGTGTGCCCGTATGCGGCTCCTTCCGGAGCGCCGGGAACGTCGGAGTATCGGCTCTCCTCGTAGTCCCAGTAGCGCACCGAGCGGATGAGGTCACGGCCACGAAGGACACTGCCGGTGCGCGGGTTGATGACCAAGCGGGAGATGAAAGCACCCCGCTGACCGTGGGCACGCACGATGCCTTCGACGTCGGTCAGCTCGTGATTCGTGAAGACGACGACGTTGTCGTTCTTGCGGTACGCCCCTAGCCCGTCGGGGATGCCGACCATGCGGTAGCCGTTGCCCGCCGGCAGGTCACCGACGGTGAAGTGTGAAGCGATCTCGACGCCGGCGACTAGTGGCCGCAGGTACGGCTCGACCGTTGTGGTTGGGGCGGTGCGAAATCGATCGGTGTCGGACGCTTGTGCGACGCCGGCAACCGTGCCGACCGCAAGCGTTGAAGCCACGGTCGCCGCGCCCAAGGCCGTGAGCCGACGACGTGCGCTGAGTGCTTTCACGTGCGCTCCTACTCGCTGGTATGGCGTCCAGGCGTGTCCCGGCGCCTGCACTCGACGCTAAGGAGGCCCGGCGGCCAGCAGGTGAACCTCAGCCACCGGTTGCTCGAACGATCAGTGGCGGCTACGGTTCGCGTCCGGCGCCGGCCAGGCTGACTGAACGACCAGTAAGTTGCTGAGGTCCGGCAGCGCAGCGTCGAGGGGACCGTCGTGGACTTCGCCTACACACCGCGCCAGAGCGAGCTCAAGCGCACGGCGGCGGCGTACGCCGAGCAGCTCAGTGCCTACGAGGTCGAGGTGGAACGCTCCGGCGGTTACCTGGCGGAGACCGTCATCGACGATCTCCGGCAGGCGGCCAAGGACGCTGGGCTCTGGGCGATCAACATGCCCACCGAGTGGGGCGGGGCGGGCTTGTCCGTCTTGGAGCAGGTGATCGTCCAAGAGCAGTGGGGCAAGGTCACGAACTGCCTCTGGGACATCCCGTGGCGACCCGCCAACGTGCTCGCCCGCGCCACCCCGGACCAGCGGGAGCGTCACCTTCTTCCCATCATCCGCGGGGAGAAGTTCGACGCGTTCGCGGTCACCGAGTCCGGCGCGGGCTCCGACGCCTCGGCCGGCCAGTCGAAGGCCCGGCGGGTGGATGGCGGGTGGCGGCTCAGCGGAGAGAAGTGGTACGTAACCTGCGGCGACCTCGCCAGCCTCCTGCTGGTGCAGGCCGGCGCGGGCGACGACATGGCGCCGACGCTGTTCCTCGTCGACAAGGCGAGCCAAGGGGTCGAGGTCGTCGACGTCCCGCTGGTCATGCACACGGCGATCTACCAGCACCCCACCATCGCGTTCACCGATGTGTTCGTGGCCGACCAGGACGTACTCGGTGATGTCGGTGAGGGCTTCGAGCTGACCAAGGACTGGTTCACCGACGAGCGGATCATGATCGCGGCCCGGACGACCGGTGCTTCGGAGCGGGCGCTCGGCCTGGCGCGGGACTGGGCGCTCGAGCGTGAGCAGTTCGGCCAGCCGATCGCGGAGTTCCAGATGGTGCAGGCGATGCTCGCCGACTGCGCGGTCGACATCGCCGTCAACCGGGCCTTCACCTACCAAGTCGCCTGGGAGGCCGACCAGGGCGTCGACCGCAAGACGCTGCACGCCAAGGCGTCCATGGCCAAGCTGTCCGCGTCCGAGGCGGCTGGGCGGGTCATGGACCGCTGCGTGCAGATCTTCGGCGGTCGGGGCTATCTGCGCGAGTACGCCGTCGAGCGTTTCTACCGCGAGGTGCGCGTAGACCGGATCTGGGAGGGCACGTCGGAGATCCAGCGTCTGATCATCGCCAACGAGCTGGCCAAGCGGGGGACCGGCGTGCTCGACCTGCCTCAAGCGACCTGAGCCGACTCCGGTAGCAGTCAGCCGTCATCCTCTCGCCGTCGGCTCAGCGGTCACCGGCCAGCGCCAGCTCATCGGGGTCTATGCCCAGCTCCGCCGCTGCCCCAGTCCGGGCATGCCACAGCAGCCGTCGTCGCGACATCGACTTCTGCCGCAGCGTTCCCCGCACGCACAACCCGTCGAGCAGGGCGCTCAGCCTCTCGGCCGCTGCATCCGGTTGCCTGCAGGTGAACTCCCCGCTGTCTGTTCCCTCGGTGATCACGCTGCCGAGCACGTCGTCCCACGCGTCGTCGAGCTCACGTCGCACATCTTGCAGAGCCGGGTTGCGCAAGCTGGCCGCCCAGAGGTCGACCCACAACAGCCAGCCCTCGTCGTCTGGGCCGGCCGGCACGTAGTGGCGCAGTATGCGGTCGATCCGTCCGGCGGCGCTGCCGCTGCCGGCGGCGATGGCCTGCACGCGTTCGATGTCGCGCTGGGCAACGGCCCGCAGCATCTCGACGAGCAACGCGTCCTTCGACGAGAAGTGATAGTGCACGAGGCCGCCGCTCACGTTCGTGGCCGCCGCCACGTCGGCGATGCGCACGTTGGTCAGGCCCCGCTCGAGCACCACGCGCCTCGTCGCCTCTAACAGCTCGGCTCGGCGCTGGGCCGCGTCCTCGGCTCGGCGTTCCGAGGGCTGAGCTGTCCTGGACATTGGGGCTGAGCATAGGCCGGGTCTACGTCGACTGGTCGTTCAGTCAGGACGCGGCCGTGGTTGACTGCTTCGTCGGCTGGTGGGGCCCGGGAAGGAGCTGCGCAGTGACCGAGACCGGTGGCACGATCGAGCTGCGAGGCCTGAGCAAGTCGTTCGGGGACGAAGCGGCCGTCGTGGACCTCAACCTCGAGATCCAGGCAGGCGAGTTCTTCTCGCTGATCGGCCCCTCGGGCTGTGGCAAGACGACGACGCTGCGGATGATCGCCGGGTTCGAGGAACCGTCTGCTGGTGAGATCCTGCTGGACGGGGTCGACGTCGCCGCCATTCCGGCGCACAAGCGGCCGGTCAACACCGTTTTCCAGAGCTACGCGCTCTTTCCCCATCTGAGCGTCGAGGACAACGTCGCGTACGGGCTGCGCTGGCAGCGCAGCGTCGACCGTGCCGAGCGCCACCGCCGAGTGGGCCAGGCGTTGGAGCTCGTCCAGCTCGGATCGTATGCGAAGCGCCGCCCTCACCAGCTCTCCGGCGGGCAGCAGCAGCGGGTTGCGCTGGCCCGAGCGCTGGTGCTGCAGCCGACTGTCTTGTTGCTCGACGAGCCGCTCGGGGCGCTCGACGCGAAGCTCCGCAAGACGCTGCGCCAAGAGCTGACGACCCTGCACCGGGAGGTCGGGGTGACGTTCGTGTTCGTCACCCACGACCAGGAGGAGGCCTTGGAGATGTCAGACCGGCTGGCGGTCATGGACCGCGGCCGGGTCGTGCAGGCCGGGGCACCGCGCGACGTGTACGCGGCACCGCTTACGGCGTACGTCGCCGACTTCCTGGGAGTGGCAAACCTGCTCGACGTCCAATGCCTCGGCCCACGCGCCGATGGTCTGCACACCGTACGCCTGAGCGACGCCGAGCTCGTGGCCACGCCGGTCAACGGGGGTGAGGCCGGCAGCGGTCACGTCGTGATCCGCCCCGAGCGTGTACGCCTCGACGCCAGTGACCAGCGGCGGCCGAACTCCCTCACCGGGACGGTCGACCAGCTCGTCTACGTCGGTGCGACGACGCAGGTCCAGGTACGGCTGCCGCAGGGCCAGTCGCTGCAGGCGCTGGTCGTGAACGACGGCGAGCGCGACGAGCTCGTGCGCGGGACC
>DATHBP010000190.1:0-6864 GCA_035296085.1 Nocardioidaceae bacterium
GCGCGGCCGACCAGTCGCAGCCGCCATCGCGGCGCGCTTTCCGACCCAGACCTGGGAGGTCTCGCATATCGGCGGCGACCGTTTCGCCGGCAATCTGGTGTGCTTTCCCGACGGCGACTACTTCGGCCGGTTGAGCATGGCGAGCGCCGCCGACGTCGCACAGCGCTACGTCGACGGCCGCTACGCACTGCCGTACCTGCGGGGCCGCTCGTGCTACCGGCCAGCCGTTCAAGCCGCCGACGTCCTGGTGCGCCAGCGGCTCGGCGTGGATGCCCGCGGCGACGTACGGGCACTGAGCTGGCGCGCCCACGGCAACCAGGCGTTCGTGCGGTTGGCCGTCGGCCAGGAGACGCTGACGGCGCAACTACGGTCGCGACCCGCAGATCCACGGCGCCAGCTGACCTGCGCGGTCGCCGAGACGACGGCGCCGCGCGCGTACGAGCTCATCGACCTGGCTCCCGCTGCCGCACCGGACTGACCGCTGCTGCCGTGACCGGAGCGGCGCGTCCTCCTGGCACACGCCAGAGCTGGTTCTGCGTGTCGTTCCCGCGCGCTGCGCCCCGGGTGCGCCCCTGCGGCGCCCCCAGCTGAGCTGGGAGACTGTTGCGGCGATCTTGCCAACCTCTGGCTCGACGCGTCGTCTTAACCTATGTGAGTAGCGTGACGCAGATCGACGACTCGGCCCTCGGCCCGGCACGGTGGGGGGCGCCCCAGGTAGGCGATCGGGACACGATCGTCTCGGAGCTGTTCGTCGCGCATCACCGTCGGCTCGTGGGTCTCGCCTCGTTGCTTGTTGACGACCGGCGAACTGCCGAGGACGTGGTTCAGGAGGCGTTCGCGGGTCTCTACCGCCGGTGGCGTCATTTGCGGGACCCGGATGCTGCCGTCCGATTTCTGACCCAGGCGGTGGTCAACGGTGGCCGCGACTCGCTGCGCCGCAAGCGCCGGGCCGGCACAGCCGTCCTACGGCTCGTGCCCCGTCCGGAACTCATGGATTCTGCGGAGCACACCGTGGTCGAGCGCCAGGACGCTGACCGGCTCTGGGCTGCCATCACGGCGCTCCCGATGCGCCAGCGGCAGGTGCTGGTGTTGCGCTACTACCTCGACCAGAGCGAGGCCGAGATCGCCGACGCGCTCGGCGTATCCGCGGGCTCGGTCAAGAAGCACGCCAGTCGCGGGGTCGCCGCCCTCGCCCGAGCACTGGAGGCCCGGTGAAGAACACGCGCGACGTCGAGCGTGAGCTGACCGCCGTCCTCCATCGACACGCGGAGGACGCCATGAGACGCACGAACACCCTGGCCGAGCACCGGAAGCTCCAATCCGTCGTTGCCGATCAGCCGCAAACCGATCCTCGCCGCCGCTGGGTCGTCGGCGGTGTCGCCGCCGCTGCAGTGGCGGCTGCCGTCGTCGGAGTCGGCGTCTGGTCTGCCGACCCGAGCGAGGATCCCAGCAGCCCGCCCGTCGCGCAGGCTCCGGACTCGACTGGGGCAGCGGACATCGCTGCGGCCGAGGGCTTGGCGGCAGCCTTCGCCAACCATGACGCGGCTGCCGCTGCGTCGCACCTCGCTCTGGGGAGGGAGGAGGCGTGGTTCGAATCGGATGCCGCGTGGAAGCGCGACGCTGCCTATAGCGTCGAGTACCTGATGAAACCGTGCACCGAAACGGGTAGCACCTCGGTAGGGACCGTCTTCACCTGCCCGTACGCCATGCACGTGCTCGGCTCCCGTGAGGTCGGCAAGGGCCCCTTCCGCCACAACATCCTTCATGTCACTGTGACTGACGGCAAGGTGACGTCGGCGGACAGCACGATCCCCTTCGAGACCAACGGCGTCCAACAGCATCTCGAGTCGGTTCGCGCCTGGCTCGTCGAGAACCACCCGAAGGACGTACCGTTCCTCATGAAGGAGGAGCAGGACGTGAAGCCGACCGAGTGGCCGAGATGGACCCAGCTCTGGAAGCAGTACACCCGGGAGTACATCGCAGCGACGAACCGGGCGGGCTGAAGCTTTGCCCCCGGTACGCCATGGGAGTCGCTGATTCAGGCGCGGCCAAGGAGGACGGGTAGTGACCGAGACAGCGAACCCGAACAAGGCACTGTGGGAGAAGGGCGACTTCAGCAAAGTCGCCGAGTCGATGCGCGGCAGCGGCGAAGGCCTTGTTGCCCGGCTCGGCGTCACGCCGGGGATGAAGGTGCTCGACCTCGGCTGCGGCGACGGCACGACCGCTCTCCCCCTGGCTCGGCTCGGTGCAGACGTGCTGGGTGTAGACATCGCGAGCAACCTGGTGGCCGCAGGCAACCGCAGAGTCGAGGCCGAGGGTCTGACGAACTGTCGGTTCCAAGAGGGGGACGCCTCCCACCTCGAGGACCTGGCCGACGACACCTTCGACCTGGTCGTGAGCATCTTCGGAGCGATGTTCGCCCCGCGCCCGTCCGACGTCGCCAAGGAGATGGTGCGAGTGACACGGCCGGCCGGGCGGGTCATCATGGGCAACTGGATTCCCAACGACCCGACGCTGGTCGCCCAGATCCTCAGGATCTCCAGTTCCTACGCTCCGCCACCACCGCAGGGCTTCGTCAGTCCGATGACGTGGGGCGCGGAGGACACCGTGACGAAGCGTTTCGTCGAGGCCGGTGTCGACGCTGAGAGAATCAGTTTCTCCCGGGAGACCTACACCTTCGAATACCCTGCGCCGCCGACAGAGCTGCTTGCGGTGTTCCGCGAGTACTACGGCCCAACCATCAACGCCTTCGCTGCAGCGGAAGCGAACGGTCGAACCGAAGAGCTGCAGCAGGAGCTGGCGGACCTTTTCACCAGCCAGAACACCAGCCCGACTGCAGACGCGACATCCATCCCGGCCACGTTCCTTCAGGTCACTGTCAACGTCTGACTCGGCAAGGCCCGGGGGCTAGACCGTTCACTCAGCGAGCTCGAGGACGCTCCCCCCGGTGACGCGGACGAGCTCGGAAGGAGCGATCGGGAACACCGACTTCGGCGTACCGGCCGCAGCCCACACGACCTCATGGGCCAGCAGGTCGGCATCCACCAGCACCACCGTGTCGGCCGGATGTCCCACCGGGGCTACCCCGCCGATGGCGTACCCCGTGCGTTCCTTCACTGTGACGGCGTCGGCCTGCCGCAGCGGTGCGCCGACAGCTGCGGTCATCTTCTGCACCGACGCCCGGTTGGCGCCGGAGACGAGCGCGACCACGAGCCGGTCGCCGGCGAGGAAGACGAGGCTCTTGACGATCTGGCCGACGTCGACGCCGACCGCAGCGGCAGCTTCCGGCGCGGTGCGGGTGCTGTCGGGCAGCTCGCGCACTTCGGCGTCGACGCCGGCAGCGTGCAACGCCTCCTGCACCGCCAGCGCCTTCGCGTGCATGCTCACCGGTCCTGCCTCGTCGGTCGGTCGGCGGCCAGCACCCGAAGCAGGTCCGCGCGGGTGAGCATGGCTACCGGCTTACCGTCCGCATGCACAAGCAGCGCGTCGGTATCGGCGTCGGCCAGGGCAGCTGCCGCTGCGGAGACCGGCTGGCCGATCCCGATGGCGTCGAGCGGCTCAGCGAGGTGCTGGCCAACGAGGTCTTCGGGCTTGGCTTCCCCGGCGGCCAGCGCGGCGAGCAGCTCGCGCTCACTGATCGACCCCGCCACCTCGGCGGCCAGCACCGGCGGCTCGGTCACCACGACCGGGAGTGCTGGGACTGCGTGCTCGTGCAGCTGCGACACCGCCTGGGCGACCGTGTGCTCGGGGCGTACGTTCGGCAGTGGCGGCAGGCGCGCAGCGCCCAGCAGGTCGCCCACCGTCTGGGTGTCGGCCAGTTGGGCAGCTGGACCCTCGACAAAGCCCAGCCGGCCCAGCCACTCGTCGTCGAACACCTTCTCCAGATAGCCACGGCCGCCGTCGGGCAGGAGCACGACGATCACCGCGTCCGGGTCGTCGAGCTCTGCCGCAAGGCGGACCGCAGCGGCAGCTGCCATTCCGGAGGAGCCCCCGACGAGCAGCGCCTCCTCGCGAGCCAGCCGGCGGGTGACGCGAAATGCTTCAGCGTCGGAGACGGCCAGAATGCGGTCGGCGATGCCGCGGTCGTACGCCGCGGGCCAGAAGTCCTCCCCAACCCCTTCGACGAGATAGGGACGTCCGGTCCCGCCGGAGTAGACCGAGCCTTCCGGGTCGGCGCCAACCACCTGGACCGCGCCGTCGCTGACCTCCTTGAGATAGCGGCCCGTGCCGCTGATGGTCCCGCCGGTGCCCACCCCGGTGACGAAGTGGGTGATCCGCCCGTCGGTCTGCGCCCAGATCTCCGGGCCGGTCGTTTCGTAGTGCGAGACCGGGTTGTTGGGGTTGGCGTACTGGTCGGGCTTCCAGCCCCCGTCGATGTCGCGCGCGAGTCGGTCCGAGACGCTGTAGTAGGAGTCTGGATGCTCGGGCGGCAGCATCGTCGGGCAGACGACAACTCGGGCGCCGTACGCCTCGAGGACGTTGCGCTTCTCCTTGCCCACCTTGTCCGGGCACACGAAGACGCAGGAGTAGCCACGAGCCTGCGCCACGATCGCCAGCCCGACGCCGGTGTTGCCGGAGGTCGGCTCCACGATCGTGCCTCCGGGGCGCAGCAGCCCGTCCTTCTCCGCGGCCTCCACCATGCGCAGCGCGATTCGGTCCTTCACACTGCCGCCCGGATTGAGGTACTCCACCTTCGCCAGGACGGTGGACCGGGCTCCGTCGGTCACCTTCTGCAGCCGCAGGAGCGGCGTGTTGCCGACGAGGTCGAGCAGCGAGTCGACATAGCGCACCGCCCAACCCTAGAGGGCGGGCGCCGGCGCGGCTGAGTGCCGACGTGATACGCAAGGCTGGTGACAGGCGCCCGGGTTGCCCGCAGAGTCGCGGCTGCTGCTGCTTTCGGAGGCGGTGGCCTGGGCGCGCTCGGCGGCTCCTTGTACGGCGTGTTGCGCCTCCAGGCGCGGCTGGCTCGGCGGGCGATAGGTCCCGCCGAAGACATGCCACCCGATGCCAGTGGCGTGTACGGCCGCTACTACTCCGGTGGACCCATCGCGGTCGCGATGTTGGGTGACTCCTCGGCCGCGGGCTACGGCGTCGACAGCGTGGCCGAGACGCCCGGCGCCCAGATCGCCGCCGGGCTCACCGAGCTCGCGGGTCGCCCGGTACGGCTGACGTCGCATGCTGCCGTGGGCGCACGCAGCGCCGACCTCGGCTGGCAGATCGACGCGGCTCTGCTCACGTCACCAGCAGCTGTGGTCATCCTGGTCGGCGCCAACGACGTCACACACCGAGTGTCGATCTCGGACTGCGGCCGGCTGCTCGGCGCGGGCGTACGCCGGCTCGTCGCCGCCGGCTGTGTCGTCGTCGTCGGGACCTGCCCGGACCTCGGCACCGTACGACCGATTCCTCCACCGCTGCGCCAGGTCGCGAGGTACTGGAGCCGCCAGCTAGCAGCCGCGCAGACAGTCGCCGCTGTGGAAGCCGGCGCGCGCACGGTGTCGATCGGCACGACGCTGGGGCCGGAGTTCGACGCGGCGCCGGCGGAGCTGTTCGGTCCCGACCGCTTTCACCCTTCCGCGGCCGGCTATGCGAGCGTCGCTGCGGCCTTGTTGCCGTCGGTGGCCTCCGCACTGGGCCTCGGCCCAGCGGCGGAGGACGAGCCCGAGCCGTTCCGTGGCGACGGCGTACTCCCGGTGGCCGACGCCGCCCTCGAGGCGGCGAATGTCTCCGGCACCGAAGTGGTCCTGACTGAGGTCGACGGGCACCACGGCGGACCACGCGGGCGCTGGGCCGCGCTGCGACATCGCCGCCGCCAGCCGCTCCCTGACGTGGAGCGGGCGGGACGCGGGCCGGCAGTAGTCCCGGGCAGAGGGGGGTTGCCCGAACCGCCCACCATCGGGCACGCTCATGACAGCGAACCCCTGGAGGAGACCCATGGCCCTGAACCATTCCGAGGAGACGCACCAGCTCCTGGTCGCGAAGGTTCCGACAGCGACCGGGCGTGAGCTCCCCGAATGGTTCGGTCGGCTCGACTCCGGCCCTGCCATGTCTCGGTTCGCCGACCGGGTCAACTGGCTGCGCCAGGAGTACGGCATCTCCCACGGGCACGCCACGGCGATCGTGCACGAGTACGACCTGCGCCGGGCGCACCGCGCCTTCGAATGAGCGCTGGCGCTACTGGCGCCACGCGCCGTTACTCCCGCCGCCTCACTCGACGATGAGACCTGAGGGCGGCTCGAGCAACCCTCAGGGTCTCGTCACTCGCCGGTTACTCGCCGCGGAAGATCGCCAGGATGCGTAGCAGCTCGATGTAGATCCACACGATCGTCACGGTCAGTCCGAACGCCGCCCGCCACGACTCGCTCTCCGGGGCACCGGCGGCGACCCCTTGCTCGACGTAGTCGAAGTCGAGGATCAGCATGAGCACGCCGATGCCGAGCCCGACGACGCTCGCGATCAGACCGACTGTGCCGAGGCCGTTGAAGCCGAAGCTGGCGCCGAAAAAGTGCAGCCCGAAGTCGAGCAGCGACACCGCGACGAACCCGAACATCGCCGCGACGACATAGCGGCGGAAGCGCTCCGTGACTTTGATGTTGAAGTACTTGTACGCGGCGAGCGTGCCGGCGAACGCGGCCACCGTCCCGAGCACGGCACCGGTGACGACGCCGTCAAACCTGGTTTCGAACACCTTGCTCATGCCGCCGATGAACACGCCCTCGACTACGGAGTACGCCAGCACGAGCGCGGGACTGACGACCCGCTTGAACGCGTTGACCAAGCCCAGCCCGAGGCCGAGGAACGCTGCGCCCATGACGCCCGGGTAGTACAGCCGCTCCGGCAGCAGATACCACGTGGCCGCTGCCGAAA
>DATHBP010000191.1:0-2201 GCA_035296085.1 Nocardioidaceae bacterium
TCGGGCCGCGCGGCGGCAATCCAGAAGGTGTTCGGCGTCGGCGACGCCTGGCCCTAAGTGGCAGCTGCCACGCAGCCGACCGCTAGTGCGCGTCGGCTGGGGCACTCGTCGCAGCGTCGCGTTGGTCCGACCATGCATGTGCGGCCGCGGACGCCGCTGGGTCTGCCAGTGGGCGGTGCAGTAGCCGCGAGAGAAGCAGTGTCGTGTCGGTTTGTTGCACGTACGACAGCCCTCGCACGTGGCTGATGACGCGCTCGAGGTGAACCATGTCGCCCGCGACCACGCGGAGGAGGGTGTCCGCCTTGCCGGCGACCGTGAACGCCTCGACAACTTCTGGGATTGCCTCCAAGTCGTGTCGCATCCTCGCAACGGGCACCGTCCCGCTCGTGAAGAGCTCCACGTGCGCTTCGAGGTTCCACCCCAACTGCTGGGGATCCACAAGCGCGGTAAACCCAGCGATGACCTTTGCCTTGACCAAGCGGTCGATGCGACGTTTCGTCGCCGCGACCGACAGGCCCACGGCGTCACCCACTTTGGCGTAGGTCGCCCTGCCATCTGCCATGAGCTGCGCGAGGATCGCGTGATCGAGTTGGTCCATCGGACGAGGGTAGGTCTAGCGCCGCTGTGATGTCGTAGAAGTATTTGCGCCGAAGTCCCGGAAAAGCAACATTTCTTGCGTCCCGCACAAGGTTCTGCGATGGACCGCCGGATGGGCCGGACATACCTTCGAGACGACCCACCACGTCGTCAACAGGAAGGCCCGGCTGTGACCGCGTTGACCGTCCCGGAGGCAAGAGCGCTGCAGGCTGTCGACGTCGCGGACGCGGTGGCGATGTTGGTCGAGCTGACGCGGGTTCCGAGCGTGAGCGGTTCCGACGCCGAGGTGGAGATCCAGCACCGCCTCGCCAAGAAGCTGAGCGACCTCGATCTCGACGTCGACCTGTGGCGCTTCGATCTTCCGTCGCTGCAGTGCCAGCCCGACTTTCCGGGCGCCGAACGGCCGCGCACTGAGGCTTGGGGGCTGGTGGGCACCCTGCACGGAGACACCGCAGAGCCCTCGCTCGTCCTCCAAGGCCATGTCGATGTCGTGCCGCCGGGCGACCTCGACAAGTGGTCGACGCCACCATTCGAGCCGTTCGTCGCCGGGGGCGAACTGCACGCACGTGGCGCTTGCGACATGAAAGCAGGCGTCGTAGCAAACCTCGCTGCGTGCGCTGCGATCAAGAAGGCCGGAGTGGTGTTGCGCGACAGCTTCGCGCTGCACTACGCGGTCGGGGAGGAGGACGGCGGACTCGGTGCGTTCGGCACGCTGCGGCGCGGACATACCGGCAGGGCATGCATCATCACCGAGCCCAGCAGCGGCACCGTGATGCCGGCGAATGCCGGAGCCCTCACGTTCACCATCGAGGTGCCCGGCCTCGCAACGCACGGCAGCACCTCGTACGCCGGATCGAGCGCGATCGACTCCTATCTCGCCATTCATCAGGCGCTGCGCCACCTCCAGGACGTCCGCAACCGCGAGGTCGAGCCGCTGTTTGCCGAGTATCCGGTCGCGTACACGATCTCCGTCGGGAGCCTTCGTGCCGGCGACTGGGCCAGTAGCGTCCCCGACCTGCTCATGGCGGAGGGGCGCATGGGGACCCGTGCGGCAGAGTCGCCCGACGCCGCTCGCACAGAGCTCGAAGAGGCCGTGGCGGCCGCGGCCACCCAGGATCCCTTCCTCAAGGATCACCCGCCCCGGGTGCGTTGGTCGGGTGGGCAGTTCGCCGGGAGCAGCTTGCCGGTCGGCCATCCGCTCCACGGAGTGGTCGCCGACGCGCACGCGGACGTGACCGGCTCCTCACGACCGCGCGACCGGGGCGCTCCGTATGGGAGCGACGCGCGCCTGTACGCAGGCAAGGACATCCCGACCCTCCTCTACGGTCCCGGCGACACCCGGCTGGCCCACGGACCCAACGAGTCCGTGCCCATCGCCGAGATGCTCACCGTGACCCGCGTTCTCGTTCTCAGCATTCTTCGAAGCTGCGGCACCCTCGACACCGTCGGGTAAGCGACATTGCACCCGCTTGCGTCGCTCACCACGGGCTCGACAGGGACGACGGGCGGCGGAGCCGTTCAGCGCACGCGTAGACCGCTCTCCGCGGTGGAGTAGCCGCCTAGCTCCTCGATCTGATGAAGGAAAGCGGAATCGTCCAGCAGCT
>DATHBP010000192.1:0-31909 GCA_035296085.1 Nocardioidaceae bacterium
GCCACCCCACCGCCGGCGAGTACGACGCGGCCCGCGAGCCGGGCCGGGCGAAGCCCGAGAGCTGTCACGATGTGGCACGCCCCGACTCCACCCAGCGCAGCCGTCATCACCCATGAGTGGTCGGCACCCCGAGCAGCGAGAGCACTGATCGTCCCCGCCACCGAGTCGAAGCCGGGCCGCTGCAGAGCGGCCGCGAGTGTCCAGCCTCCGATGAGCAGGACCGGCGCGGCCGCGGACGAGGCCAGCGCCCACGGCGGCACCCGTTCGGGCATGTGTAGCAGCGTACGGCGGAGGACGTCACTGCGTCGCTACGCTCGGCTGCCGTCATGGATCTTCCTGCGATAGGCGGCTCGCACCCGTGTGTCCGGCAAGCGCTCGCGCTGCGCCGTGGCGCCACCGCCGACCGGGACCGGCTGTTGTTGGTGGAAGGCCTGTGGGCGCACCAGGTGCTGCTCGCCACGAACACTCTGGTGCACGCCTTCTTGCACTGTGCGGAAGCGTCGTTCTCGTCGGACGCCCGCGGCTGCGCGGCGCAGATGGTGCAACGGGCTCAGGCGTCCTACAGCATCTCGGCGCGGACTCTCGCGCGGTTGGCGGAGCGGGACCGGCCCGACGGCCTGCTCTCGGTCGTAGAGCTGCCGACGTGGTCGCCGGCCGAGCTGCCGCTCAGCGCCGAGGCACTGGTCGCGGTAGCCGATGGGCTGGAGACCCCTGGCAACATCGGCACGTTGCTGCGTACTCTCGACGGCTGCGCGGGGGAGGCGTTGCTCGTAACCAACCAGCGCGCCAGGCTCACTCATCCGGCAGTGTTCCGCGCGAGCCACGGCACCAGCCTTACTGTCCCCCAGCTGGTGTTCGCTGCCGTCTCCGACGCGCTCGACTGGCTCGGCGGGCACGGTTTCGACGTCTACCTGGCGGATGCGGCGTCCCTCGGTCGCTACCGCGAGCCGGACTACGCCGGCCGGACGGCGGTCGTACTCGGCGCCGAGCGGTACGGCATCTCCGCGACGTGGTACGACCATGGTTTCGCGAGCGTTGCAGTCCCCATGCTCGGTCGCGGTGACTCGCTCAACGTCGCCGTCTCGGCGTCGGTGCTGCTCTACGAGGCGCGCGCCCGCAAGAGCGGCTGGTAGGCGCTCAACCGGTCAGCACGGCGAAGAACCACACCCCGGCCGCCACCAGCCCACCGAGGAGCTCGATCAGGACCGATGCCCCCACCGCACGTACGCTCGAGCGGGTGGACGCCAGCGCGCTGTCGCGGCTGCCGAGCCGGTGCCGCTCGCTCAGGTAGACACCCAGCAGGAAGCCGAGTACCAGGCCCAGCACGGGAACCACGAAGAACCCGACGAGTCCGAGCAGGACGCCGAGCCCGAGCGATCGGCGTGGCACACCTACCGCGCGCAGCCGCCGACCCGGCAACATGATGCGAGCAACCTGGGCGGTGGCGACAGCAGCAGTGGCGAGCGCCAGGACGACCCAACCGAGGGTGGTCTGCTGCTCGGTCGACCAGATGAGGATCGCGATCCACAACAGCGGCGTACCGGGGATCAACGGGACGACGATGCCGAGCAGTCCGATGCCGATCGCGACGCCGATGAGAACGTCCATGGCGTCGGTCACCTGCATATTGTGTCGGCCCCCAGCGGAGGCCTAGCTCTGGCAGCGACTCAGGAACACGACAGCGGCGGACGTCCGGGAGACGCCCGCCGCTGTACTGGGTCGAGCTGGAAGGGAGGTGTTCAGTGCTCCGTCGCGACGTCGGTGCGGGGCTGCTTGGTCAGGCGCTGGGTCTCGTCGTGGATCGACGAGGCGACCTCGCGCAGGCGCTCGGCGTGCATCCGGCTGTGGTGGGCGCAGAACATCAGCTCGCCACCGCTGCCGAGTCGTACGCGGACGTAGGCCTGAGCAGCGCATCGGTCACACCGGTCAGCCGGTGTCAGCTCCGAAACGAGGGGGGCAACTGCTGTGGTCACTGAGTGCCTCTCTTCGAGTCGCTAGGCGTTCGGGTCGCTTCGTCGTCCTGCACCTATTCCAACACCGATCGCCAGGGAATGCTTCCCGAACAACTGGTCCCAGCGGCTGGCACGGCCGTTTGGCAGTTGCCTTCAGTCTACGGCCCGCCGCCGCTCTTCCGGGAACGCAGCGTGCATCCTGCGGTCACGGGCTGGTAACGGTCGACGGCACAATCGGCACGGGAAAGCTGTCCACAGCGGGCGCGGCGCGCTTGCCGCCGGGTGTCCTCCTGCGCCGGTAGCCTCGCGCAAGAGTTATCGGCGGCGCCTGACCGCCTTCTCGAGGAGCAACGTGGCCGTCCCAGGTGTCAACCTCGACACCGCCTACAACGCGCGGCACCTGCTCGTCTTGGAGGGGTTAGAAGCCGTCCGCAAGCGCCCTGGCATGTACATCGGCTCCACCGACACCCGCGGGCTCATGCACTGCGTGTGGGAGGTTATCGACAACGCCGTCGACGAGGCGCTGGGCGGGCACTGCCGCCACATCACGGTCGTCTTGCGCGCCGACGGCTCGGTAGAGGTCGGCGACAACGGCCGGGGGATCCCGGTCGACATCGAGCCTAAGACCGGTCTCAGCGGGGTCGAGGTCGTCTACACAAAGCTGCACGCGGGCGGAAAGTTCGGTGGCGGCTCCTATGTCGCTACCGGTGGGCTGCACGGCGTGGGTGCATCGGTCGTCAATGCGTTGTCCGCTCGGCTCGACGTCGCCGTCGACCGGCCACCGGTCACGCGCCTGATGTCGTTCCAGCGCGGCGTGCCGGGAGTGTTTGCCGCCGACGGCCCTGGCGCGACGTTCACGCCGGGGTCGGAGCTGCACAAGGGACCGCGCGTGAAGAAGGGCGTCACCGGCACCCGGGTGCGGTTCTGGCCGGACCGGCAGGTCTTCACCGCCGATGCCGGCGTCGCGTTCGACGAGCTGGTCACTCGTGTTCGCCAGACGTCGTTCCTGGTCCCGGGTCTTGAGATCGTGCTGCGCGACGAGCGCGGCGGCGAGACGGTCGAGGAGCGCTTTCGCCATGACGGCGGCATCACGGAGTTCTGCGAGTTTCTCGCCGCCGACGAGCCGGTGAGCGGCGTGCTCCGGCTGCGGGGGTCGCAGCGGTTCACCGAGACCGTCCCGGTTCTGGACGAGGCCGGCGAGATGGCGCCGCGCGACGTCGAACGCGACATGAGCATCGACGTGGCCGTGCGCTGGGGCACTGGCTATGAGACGGAGCTGCGCTCGTTCGTCAACGTGATTGCCACCCCCAAGGGCGGCACCCATGTGCAGGGTTTCGAGCGGGCGCTCACCAAGACGTTCAACGAGGCCCTGCGGCAGGCTCGGCTGCTGCGGAACGGCGACCCCGACATCGTCAAGGACGACGTTCTCGAAGGCCTCACCGCTGTGGTCACCATCAGCCTGGCCGAGCCCCAGTTCGAGGGTCAGACGAAGGAGGTGCTGGGGACGCCGGCCGCCGCGCGCATCGTGTCGGCGATCGTGGGCCGCGAGCTGCGGGCGTGGCTAACGAGTACCAAGCGGGCCGACAAGGCCGTCGCTCGGGCGGTGCAGGACAAGGTCGTCGCGGCGGCACGGACCCGCCTCGCAGCCCGCCAGCACCGCGAGGCACAGCGGCGCAAGAACGCCTTGGAGTCGAGCGCGCTGCCCGCCAAGCTGGCCGACTGCCGCAGCAGCGACGTCGACCGCAGCGAGCTGTTCATCGTCGAGGGCGACTCCGCGCTGGGGACCGCGAAGCTCGCCCGCGACTCTGAGTACCAAGCGTTGCTGCCGATCCGCGGCAAGATCCTGAACGTCCAAAAGGCCTCTATCGGCGACATGCTCAAGAACGCCGAGTGCGCCTCGATCATCCAGGTCGTCGGCGCCGGCAGCGGCCGCAGCTTCGACCTCGCCTCAGCGCGGTACGGCAAGGTGATCTTGATGGCCGACGCCGACTCCGACGGCGCGCACATCCGCTGCCTGCTCACCACGCTGTTCTTCCGCTACCTGCGCCCGTTGATCGAGGACTCCCGGCTGTTCTGCGCCGTGCCCCCCTTACACCGCATCGAGCTGACCAACCCCAAGAAGGGCTCGGACAGGTACGTCTACACCTACTCCGACACCGAGCTGCAGCGAAAGCTCGCCGAGCTGGCCAAGAAGGGGCTGCGCTGGAAGGACCCGCTGCAGCGCTACAAGGGCCTCGGCGAGATGGACGCCGACCAGCTGGCCGAGACGACCATGGACCCCCGGCAGCGCACCTTGCGCCGCATCACCGTGGACGACGGCGAGGCGGCGGAGGCAGTGTTCGACCTGTTGATGGGCAATGACGTGGCACCCCGCAAGGAGTTCCTCGTTCGGAGCGCCTACGAGCTGGACGCCCAGCGCATCGACACCTGAGCTCGTCGCTCCTCACGCGAGCTGGTGCAGCCGTCCGGTGTCGACGTCGTAGCGGAATCCGCCGACTTCTATCTCGGCCGGTATCAGCGGGTGCGCGCGGATCACGGCCACGTCGCGCCGAAGGGCCGCTGTTTGGTCTTCGACGACCGGCACGTCGAGGCTCGAAGCGTCTTGGCCGCTGGCGTCGGACACTGCCGCGCGCAGCTCGTCGGCTGTCGACGAGGCAACCGCGCACCGGCTGTGCGCCACGACGAGGATCCGCCGCACGCCGAGCAGGTGGACACTGAGAACCAGCGACGCGAGCGCGCGCGCGGTGACTCGGCCGCCGGCGTTGCGCAGGATCTTGGCATCCCCGGGGGAGAGCCCCACCATTCCCAGCGGGTCGATGCGGGAGTCCATGCAGGTCACCATCGCGATCCCGGCGTGGGCCACCCCGTCGAAGCCCGACAGCCCGAAGGACCGGGCGTAGCGCTCGTTGGCGGCGAGAAGGTCGCCGAAGCCCCCACTCACACCGGCCTCGCCTCGACGCCACGTACCCCGACCGAGGGCCCCCGGTAGAGCAGCAACGCACATCCCCCGGCCAGCACCGCGCACACCGCTGCCCCGGCGAAGATGGCGTGGAGCTCGGCCAGCGCGGCCTGCCGCAGCAGCGCGTCGTAGGCAGGGCAGGCGGTACGCCCGGTCGGGCACACCTGGTCAGGCGTCGGCAACGTGGCCGCGACGGCGTAGAAGCGGCGAAGGCCGATCGACGTGAGCGCGGACACGCCTACAAGCATGCCGATCATCCGGGCGACGACTACCAGCGCGCTGGCGACGCCATGGACTGCGGGCGCCGTGGCGGCAAGCAGCGCGGCGTTGACCGGGGCGATGGCAAGCCCGAAGCCGAACCCGGCGAGCGCGAGCACCACCGAAGCTGTCGGGTCGTGCAGTGCGCCCAGTGGCCAGTTGGCCATGAACGTGAACCCGGCGGCGGCCATTGCCATCCCGACGGCCGTCAATGGTCCTGCCGCCACCCGTCGGGTCAGCCAGCCGCCCACGACCGCGCCGACGGGAAGTGCGGCGAGGAAGCGCAGCAAGACGAGCGCCGCCCCGAGCTGGGAGTCGGGATAGCGGGTGACCCGGGCGAAGACGGGGATGTCGACCAATGCGGCGACCAGCGCGGCGCCGACGAAGACACTGACGACCAACGATCCCCATGCGGGCGCCGCGGTCAAGGCGCCGCGGGGGAGCATCGGCGCCGCGGCGCTGCGCTGGCGCAGCCAGAACAGACCTGCCGCGACAGCGGCAGTGCAGAGCAGCCACGGGCCGGCTGGCGAGAACACCCGGACCTGCGGGTCCGCCGTGGCGAATGCCAGGACCACGCCCGCAAGCGACACAGCCAGCAGTCCGGCACCCAGCAGGTCAACCTGACCGGCGAGAGCGCGGATGGCGCCGAGGTCGAGCAGCGGTCGGGGGGCGCTGAGCTCTCGGATGACGAAGCAGAGAGCCAGCACGATGACGGCGATGCTGAGGGGGCTGGCCCAGCGCGTGTCACCGGCCAGCGGCACCCAGGCCACCCCCCAGGTGACGTCAGCGGTCAGCGGCGCCGGTGCTGTAAGCAGCAGCCCGAGTGCCACGATCGCCAGCAGCCCCAGTACCGCACCGGCGGCATCCGTCCGCGAGTGGCGCAAATCGGCTGGTTCTCGTGGGAAAACCCAGCCACTTCGCGCCACTCGGGGCGAGGGTGGGCCGTTGGGTGAGCCGCGGGCTGCTAGTGCGATGCCCACCGCCAAGGCGAGGGCGACCGCGAGGTTGGCCCAGAAGATCGCCGGCCAGTCGAAAGCCACCAGGATCAGCGCCCCGTACAGCGGTCCGAGCACGCTGCCGAGCTCCTGCACGGCGCCCACCACGCCGAGAGGCAGCCCGCGCCGCTCGACCGGCCACCAGTCGGCGACCAGCGCCAAGGTTGCCGGCACCAGCCCTCCACCACCGACCCCCTGCAGGAAACGGCCGGCCACCATGCTCCCCAAGTCGTACGCGGCCGCCGTGACCAACGAGCCGACCGCGAAGACGACCAGCGAGGCCACCAGCACCGGTACGCGACCACGCAGGTCGGCGATCCGCCCGATGAGCGGGAGCATCGTGACGTAGCCGAGCAGAAAGCCCGACACGATGGGAGCGGCTCGCTGCAGCTCGTCGATGCCGAGGCCGACGCCGGTCATCATGTCGGGCAGCGCGACCACGACGACGTAGGTGTCGGCTGCGGCGAAGGCAACCGCAACGCAGGCCAAGCCGAGCACCCTGCGGCCTCGTAGTCCACCACGCAGCGGAGTAGCCGTCACGGGGGGGAGATCTCCACCCGCTCCCCGTAGGAGTCCAGGTCGATCGTGTAGGTGACCGGAGCTCGGCCCCCGTAGAACGGTCCACGAATCTCGGCGTGGCGGAGCTGGTTACCCGACGTCAGCTCGAACGTCGCCCGAAAGGGGCTCATCGACGCACTGGGAAAGATCGCCGCCACCGACTCGCCGGGGATGGTTGCGTCGACGGACCGCAGCACCTCGGCGCCGTCGCGCCGCTCGCCCGCATCCTTCAGCGCTGTCGCGGCAGTCAGGAGCGCAGAGACACCCGTCTCCCGGTCCATCAGCGCCGCCGGGTCGGGCGCGCCGTACTCGGCCGGGTCGATGCGGATGAAGACCGGCGAGAAGCTGATCTTCGCGTAGACCTCCGCGTCGACGGCAACCACCTCCGCGTTGACGGAGAAACCCCCTTGGGCGACCTTGATGTCACCTTGGAAAGCCGGTGCGTGCGTGCCGACTCCCTTCGCCTCCAGTAGCCCCACGAGGCCTTCGGGCAGCGAGTCGGTCGACAGCACGAAGCGCACGCCGGGGGTCTGGTCGAGCTGCTGCTTGGCCGACACGAGCAGCGGCCGCAGCGACGGTGCGGCGTCATCGGCGCCGTCGTCGCCGCTGCACGCAGCCAAGCTGAGTACGCCGGCGAGCAAGGTTGTCACCACGAGCCAGCGGAGGGTTCGCCGCACCCAGCCAGCCTGCCATGCGCAGAAGCGGGTCACCCGCCACCGATCGCCGCAATCGGCTGAGCCGCGGGCTGTCCTGAGCCGTCCCGTCGCTCGGTCGTCGCGGGCAGATCCACCGGGGCGCCGCTCGCCGCTGCCGCCCGGGCCGAGCCGGCACCCACCCACGCCAGCATGAGGACGTCCTCGCCACGCAGGAAGCGGTGACATCGCACACCACCCGTGCCGCGTCCCTTGCCGGGATAGAGCGCGAGCGGCGTCACCTTCACCGAACCAGGCTCCGTCCCGGGCAGCGCCGCCCGACTGCCCGACACCGAGACCACCACGGCGTCGTCCGGGTTCCGAACGGCCCCGAAGAACACGGCTCGTTCCCCGGCCGGCAGGCGTACACCCGAGATCCCCCCGCCGCTGCGGCCCTGCGGCCGGACGTCGGCCGCCGGAAAGTGCAGCAGCTGGGCGTCGGAGCTGACGAACACGAGCCGCTCGGTCCCGTCACGCAGCTCGGTCGCGCCAACCACCTCGTCGCCGTCACCGAGCCGGATGACGTCCCAGGAGTCCTTGTTCAGCGGGTGGTCGGCGGTGAGGCGCTTGACGACACCGGCGGCGGTGCCGAGCGCGATGCCGGCGGACCCCGGGTTGAGCGTCGACAGGCAGAGCACGCGTTCGCCACCCTCCAGCGGCACGAACTCGCTCAACGGCGCACCGCCTTGCAGGTGCGGGGCCGCAGCGGTCACCGGCACCGTGGGGAGGTCGAGGACATCGAGGCGCAGGATGCGGCCCCGGCTTGTGACCACCCCGACCTGCCCGCGAGCGGTCGCCTCGACCACCGAGGCCAGCACGTCGTGCCGGGCTCGTGGACCGCCGCTCGACCAGTCGTCCGGTCCTGCCGTACGCGCAAGGAGCCCGGTGGAGGACAGCAGCACCCGGCACGGGTCGTCGGATACCTCCAGCTGCGAGCTGGTGGGCACGGCCTGGCCGGCTGACTCCAGCAGGACGGTGCGCCGTGGGGTGCCGTACGCCGCGGCGACCTCGGCGAGCTCGCCGGCCACGACGTCGGCCAGTTGCGCGTCGTTGTCGAGGATCGCGGTTAGGTCGACGATCGCGCGCCGCAGCTCGGCCTCCTCCCGCTCCAGCTCCAGCCGGGAGAACCGCGTCAGCCGGCGCAGCGGCATGTCGAGGATGTAGCTCGCCTGGACTTCGGTGAGCTCGAAGACCGACATCAACCGGCGGCGCGCCTCCTCGGTGTCATCGCTTGACCTGATGAGCTGGATCACCTCGTCGATGTCCAGCATCGCGACGAGCAGGCCCTCGACGAGGTGCAACCGGTCGCTGGCCTTGTCGCGTCGGTGAGCGGAGCGGCGGCGTACGACCTCGCGCCGGTGGTCGAGGAAGACACGCAGCAGCGCGACCAGACCGAGCGTACGGGGCTGGCCGTCGACCAGGGCGACTGCGTTGATCGCGAACGACTCCTCCATCGGCGTCTGCCGGTAGAGCTGGTCGAGGATCCCCTCGGCGTGGAAGCCGTTCTTGACCTCGACGACGAGGTGGAGCCCCTTGGTCCTGTCGGTGAGGTCCTTGACGTCGGCGATTCCGAGCAGCTTCTTGCCGAGCACCAGCGCTTTGATCCGCTCGATCACCTTCTCAGGGCCGACGTTGTAGGGCAGCTCGGTGATGACGATGCCCTTGCGCTTCGCGGTGACCGCTTCGATGCGGGCACTCGCGCGCATCCGAAACGAGCCGCGCCCATTGGTGTAGGCGTCCCGGACACCCTCGAGCCCGATGATCTTCGCACCGGTGGGGAGGTCCGGCCCGGGGACGAAGCGCATCAGCTCGTCGAGCGTGGCGTCGGGGTGTCTGAGCAGGTGACGCAGGGCGGCCACGACCTCGACGAGGTTGTGCGGTGCGATGTTCGTGGCCATGCCGACGGCGATTCCCGATGCGCCGTTGACGAGCAAGTTGGGCAGCGCCGCCGGCAGCACGACGGGCTCGGTCTCGCGGCTGTCGTAGTTCGGCTTGAAGTCGACGACGTCCTCGTCGATCGAGGCGGTCATCGCCAGCGCCGCGGGCGCCATCCGGCACTCGCTGTAGCGCATGGCCGCCGGTGGCCCGTCCGGTGAACCGAAGTTTCCGTGCCCGTCCACCAGCGGAACCCGCATCGACCACGGCTGGGCCATGCGGACCAAGGCGTCGTAGATCGCCCCGTCGCCGTGGGGGTGCAACCGGCCCATGACCTCTCCGACGACGCGCGCGCTCTTGACGTGGCCGCGTTCTGGTCGCAGGTTCATCTCCGACATCGTGTGCAGGATCCGGCGCTGCACGGGCTTGAGCCCATCACGCGCGTCCGGCAGCGCTCGCGAGTAGATGACGGAGTAGGCGTACTCCAGGAAGCTGGCGCGCATCTCCTCACCGACGTCGATGTCGAGGATGTGCTCCTCGAAGTCGGGCGGGAGCGGATCGGTCTTCTTCGTCGGGGCCACGGCGAGCTTCGACTCCTCGGCAGGTGGTGTGGTGGCTCATTCTCGCCGTCTGCACGAGGTGGGTGGGGCCGACTCGCGGGGGCTGGGTACGGGCGACCACGTGCGCTTAGCGTCGACCTCGTGCAGTGGCAGGATCGCGGCGTGGTCGCACAGGGGTATCCGGCGCACTGGGAGGCCGATGTCGTGCTGCTCGACGGCAGCACCGCCCACCTGCGGCCCATCCGGCCGGAAGACGCCGACCGGATGGTCGCGTTCTACGGCCGAGTGTCCGACCGCTCGAAGTACCTGCGCTTCTTCGCGCCCTACCCGCGGCTCTCGAGTGGCGACCTGGAGCGCTTCACCCACGTCGACCATGTCCGGCGCGTCGCCTTGGTCGCCAGCGTTGCCGACGACATCGTCGCGGTCGGTCGCTACGACCAGACGACCGGCCAGGACGCGGAGCTCGCCTTTTTGGTGGAGGACGCCTACCAGGGCAGGGGCGTCGCCCAGCTCCTGCTCGAGCACCTGGCCCAGGCAGGCCGGGAGCGTGGCCTGCGCCGCTTCCAGGCCGAGGTCCTGCCCGACAACGACCGGATGATCAACACCTTGCGAGCAGCGGGCTACGCGCTCACGGGCGGGGTCGAGGACGGCGTCGTCCAGCTGGCGTTCTCGATCGAACCCACCGAGACGGCGATCACGGTCATGCGGGCGCGCGAGCAGCGCGCCGAGGCGCGGTCGGTGCAGCGCATCTTCAACGCCGAGAGCGTGGCCGTGGTCGGCGCCAGCCGCCGGTCGGACACCCTCGGCCAGACGATGCTGCGCAACCTGCTGCGCGGCGGTTACACCGGGCGCGTGTACGCCGTCAACACCGCAGCGGAGTCCGTGGTCGGCCAGCATGCGTACTCCACGGTGCGCGAGATCGAGGGACCAGTCGAGCTGGCTGTCGTCGCGGTGCCGGCTGAGTCGGTCCCCGGCGTCGTTGCGGACTGCGCTCTCAAGGGGGTGCACGGGCTGGTCGTCGTCTCCGCCGGTTTCGCCGAGACCGGCGCACAAGGCCGCGAACGCCAACGTGAGCTGGTGGAGCTCGTACGGTCCTCGGGGATGCGGCTGATCGGGCCCAACGCCCTCGGCATCATCAACACAGACCCGCAGCGATGCCTCAACGCGTCGGCGGCGCCGCTGCTGCCGTCCCGGGGCCGGGTGGGGTTCTTCAGTCAGTCCGGGGCCCTCGGCGCCGCCATCTTGGCCCGGGTCGAGCGGCGCGGCCTGGGACTGTCGAGCTTCGCCTCGGCCGGCAACCGCGCCGACGTGTCCGCCAACGACCTGCTGCAGTACTGGGAGAACGACCCGGCGACCGAGGTGGTGCTGCTCTACCTCGAGTCGATCGGCAACCCCCGCAAGTTCAGCCGCATCGCCCGACGGGTTGCGCGCGGCAAGCCCGTCGTCGCGGTGAAGTCCGGCCGGACCACCCAGGGAGTGCCCCGCGGCCACGCGGTGCGCTCGACAACCGTGCCCGCCGTCGGGGTCGACGCCATGTTCGCCCAAGCCGGGGTGGTCCAGGTGGAATCGCTCGACGAGATGTTCGACCTCGGTCAGCTGCTGGCCCACCAGCCGCTGCCAGGTGGTCGTCGGGTGGCGATCGTCGGCAACTCCGATGCGCTGACTCTGCTCGCGGCGGACTCCGCGGCGGGCTCGGACCTCGACGTCGCCGCGCGCATTGACCTCGGTCCGCACGCCGCGGCCGCCGACTTCGCTGACGCACTTGCGCGGGCGCTCCGCGACGACAGCGTCGACGCGGTGCTCGTCGTCTACATGCCGCCCCTAGACGAGACCGGAACCGACGTCGCCGACGTGCTTGCCTCGGCGGGGCAACGCTCCGAAAAGCCGCTGCTGTCGACGTTCCTGGCCAGCGAGGGCATACCGCCGGTCCTGCGCGTGGCCGACGCCGCCGGTGCAACCGCTAGAGGCTCCGTGCCGTCCTACCCGGCGCCCGAGCCCGCAGTGCGCGCGCTGTCCGGCGCGGTCAGGTACGCGCGGTGGCTCGCCCGCCCCGCCGAAGAGCCACGCCGCTACGACGACATCGACGCCGCAGCCGCCCGCGCTCTGGTCGAGCGCTGCCTGCACCACACTGACCGGGCCCAGCTCGACGAGTCGGATCTGAGCGCGCTCCTGGCTGCATACGGAATCGAGCTGTGGCCACACGTCGGCGTGTGCAGCGCGGGCGAAGCTGTCGTCGCGGGGGAGCAGCTGGGGTGGGACGTCGTCCTCAAGGCGACGGGACAACACCTGCGCTCGCGTCCTGACCTGGCCCATGTGTGGCGCGGCATCGACTCCGCCGACGCGATGCGCGAAGCCTGGCATCAGCTGGGCGGGCAGCTGGCGGATCGATCGTCCGGTCCGCTGGTCGTCCAACGGATGGCCGGGCCTGGTGTCCCGATCGTTGTGCACAGTGCCGAGGACCTGCTGTTCGGGCCTGTCGTGGCGCTCGGCGTCGCCGGCGTCGCCAGCGAGCTGCTCGGCGACCTGTCCTACCGCATTCCGCCGCTGACCCCGGCCGACGCGCACGACATGGTCCTGGAGCTGCGTGCGGGGCCGCTACTGCTGGGTGAACGCGGCGGCGCGAAGGTCGACCTCGCCGCGGTGGAAGACCTGCTGCAACGGGTGTCTCGGCTCCAGGACGACCTGCCCGAGATGGCGCAGCTGGGGCTCGACCTGGTGATGGCCGGCAGCACCGGTGTGCAGGTCTTGGCTGCCAGCGCCCGCGTCGAGAGACCGAGCGACGAGCGCACGGACTCTCTGGTCCGTCGGATGACAGCCCCGCCGGCACAGGCTCGGCCCGTGCCAGACTGAGTCGTATGCCGGACTTCGCCAGCCCGCTCGCCAGCACCGACGCCCCCGACCGCACGAGCGACCTCCGGGCCGCTATCGACCGTTGTGGCTACTACCCCGACGTGGTGGCGGAGGCGCTCGACGACGCGGTCGCGGGCGAGCCGGTGCGGGCCTTCGTCGTCCATCATGAGCCGACGTTCGACCGCGAGGAGGTGCGCCGGCACGTAACGGTCCTGGCGCTCACCCCGACCAGGCTCGTCGTCGGACACACCGACGAGCACCCACCTGACGACGTGATGCCCGAGCCGTCAGCGTCGACGTCGACCGAGGCGGTGCCGCTGGCCGGAGTCACGCTGGTCGTCGTCAACCGAATGGTGGCGAACCCCGCGACAGGCACCGGCCGCACCGGCCGGCGCTCCGGGGCCAACGAGGTCGTCTTGACCGTCGGCTGGGGAGCGGTGGGCCGCATTGACCTCGAACCTGCCACCTGCGGTGACCCCGACTGCGATGGCGACCACGGCTACAGCGGCTCGGTGTCCGCCGACGACTTCTCCATCCGGGTGAGCTCTGCTGCCGACGGCGCCGACTCGGTCCACCACTTGCTGGACTTCGCTAGGGCGTTGTCGGCGGCGACCGCCTCAGGCAGGTGAGCAGCACCGACCTCGCCGGCGGCACCGCACCAACCAGCGGAACCGCACCAACCAGCGGAACTGCACCAACGAGCGGCACCACCCCGAGCGGCGACACCAGAACGGCCGGCGATGGCAGATCGCGGTCGACGGTGCTGCCCGGGTACGGCGCCGCGTCGCTGAGCGGCCTGCTGCCGTCCGTAGCGGCCGCGCTCGGCCTGCCGACGAGTCGATCGACCCTGGCCATCCCAGCGGCCCGGGCGTACGTCGTGCTGCTCGTCGACGGACTCGGCGATCTACTGCTTCGCCGCCACGCCGCTGACGCGCCCTACCTTGCCGGTCGGCTGGAAACCTCTCGGCCGCTGACCGCTCCGTTGCCGTCGACGACCGCCACCAGCCTCACCTCTCTGGGCACCGGCCTACCGCCCGGAGCACATGGGGTGGCAGGCTTCACCACCCGCATCCCCGGCTCGAACCGCCTGCTGAACGCACTGGACTGGGACCCGGCAGTCGATCCCCGACGCTGGCAGCCGCACCCGACGGTGTTCGAGCAGCTGAGCGGCCACGGCGTACGAGCCACCGTGGTCAACCAGCGCAGCTTCCGCGGCAAGGGGCTGACGGTCGCGAGCATGCGGGGCGCGGAGTTCGTGGGCGCCAACACCGCCGGCGAGCGGATCGCCGCGACCGTGGCTGCCGCTTCGCGCGGTCGCTCCCTCACCTACACCTACGACTCCGAGCTCGACTCCACCGGGCATCGGCAGGGATGTACGTCGCTCGCCTGGCGCCACCAGCTGCGCATGGTCGACGCCGCCGCCGCGCAGCTGCGCGCGGCGATGCCGGCCGATGCCTGTCTGCTCGTCACCGGCGACCACGGCATGGTCGACGTGGCTGCGCACGATCGCGTGGACGTGGACACCGAACCTGAGCTGCTGGACGGCGTCGTGCTGCTCGGCGGCGAGGCGAGGTTTCGCCAGCTGTACTGCGCCGAAGGGGCCGCGCCCGACGTGGCGGGGCGCTGGCGGCAGCGCCTCGGCAGCGAGGCGGTGGTGCTCGAACGCTCCGCCGCCATCGCCGCTGGCTGGTTCGGGGCGGTGGCGCCCGAGGTGGTGGACCGTCTCGGTGACGTGCTGGTCGCCTGCCTGGGCGACGTCGCCGTCTTGTCGACATCGCTCTTCCCGCTGGAGGCCAAGCTCGTCGGGCTGCACGGGTCGCTGTCCGCCGAGGAGATGCTCGTGCCGCTTCTCGTCGACGCCGGGGACTTAGCTCCAGACCGCTAGTCCTCGGCTTCCCCCCGGCCAACGTCACCTGCGCCGGCGGTGCCTGTCCCGGCGGTGCCCTTTCCGGCGGTGCCCTTTCCGGCGGTGCCCTTTCCAAACATGATCTCGTCCCAGCTCGGCACGCTGGGCTTGCGCCGCTGCTTGCGCGGGGCTTGCTTAGCCGGCGCGGGGGACTCCGGGGCGGCCGGCTCTTCGGCAGCCTCGTCTGCGACGTCGCCCACCGGCACGCCGGCGTCCGTGTCGCCGTCCGGTAGCGGTCGGTCGAACTTCTCGGCCGGGGCGGAGACGATGTCCGCCAATGCCGCCATGTCGTCGGTCTGGACAGTCTCGGCGCCGTAGTCGGGGTCGCGAAGCGCGGCCACGTCGCCGGTGAGGTCGGCTGTCGACTCCTGGTCGAAGGCGTCGTCCTGGTCCGCGATCGGCAGCGCGTCGGCCTGCTGAGGGACCGACGCCAGCCGGCGCTGCTGGCCGGGTTCGCGCGGCTGCGGGCCATGCGACGCGGACTGTTCGCCGACCAGCCAGCGCGCGTCCTCGTCGTCGGCAACGACGTAGCGACCGGCAGCGTCGTAGACGAACGTGCCGCTGCGCTCGCTGCCGCCGGAGTGGTAGTCGACGCGGATGCCCCAGCGGCCGTCGTCGCGGCGCCAGGCGTCCCAGGACGTGCCGGCAGGGTCGACCCCGCGGCCGGACAGGCGCTCGGCCACGCACTCACCGAGCAGGCGCGCCGCCCCACGTTCTCCGCCCCCGCCGCCGGGTCGGCGGCGGACGGAGGAGCGCCGGGCGCGTTCGGCGATGTAGCGACGCTCCGCAAGCACCGGGACGGCGTACCCCATGATCTTCTCGACGGGGACCTGCGCGAGCGCGGCCACCTCCTCGGGGGTAGAGCCGGCCCGGATCCGGGTCTGGATGTCTCGGGGGCGTAGGGCGCTGTCCATCTCGATCTCCAACTGGCCGAGCCGGGCGCGGTCGCCACGCAAGGCTGCTCGCAGGCGGTCGTCGGCAGCCACGCTGAACTCCGCACCGGAGTCGTCAACGAGGAGGAGCGCTAGCCCGTCCTCGCTCACTCCGACGAGGTGCAGGTCGCGCATGCGTCCGCCTCGGCTTGCGTTGGGTGGCGTGTCTTGCCCCATCCTGTCGTCGCCGTCAGTCGGCTGACAACTGCGCGCCGGTATTGCGTACGGGGGAGGGGGTGATCATGGCCACGCCCGCACCGACGAGCCCCGCGATCAGCGCCACCCAGTACCCGGCGCTCGGCCCGAACTCGTCGACCACCCGACCGGCGACCGCCGCGCCGGGGGCGATGCCTGCGGACAGCCCCGTCGTGACCCACGCGATCCCCTCGGTGAGCCGGTTCGGGGGCACGCTGGCCTCGACCAGCGACATCATCGCCACCAGCGTCGGCGCGACCGCGAAGCCGCTGGCGAACAAGACCGCGCCGAGCAGCACCAGTCCAGGCGTGAACGGCAGCGGAAGGACCGTCAGCGCGAGGAACGCCATCCCGATGCGCAGGCGGAGGGCATGACTCGAGCGCCAGGCGATGACGCCATTGACCAAGCCCGCCAGGAGGCTGCTGGCGGACCAGACGGCCAGTAGTACACCGGCTGCGCCAGCGTGGCCGTGCGCTCGGGAAAACGCCACCGTCACCACCTCGACGCTGCCGAACAACGCCCCGAGAGCCGCTGCCGCCACGCTCAGCGGCAACAGCAGCTGCCACCCGATCGGAGCTCGCAGGGACGCCGTGAGCAGGTGGCGGTCGACCGGCGGCTCCGTCGCCCGCTGCGCAGCGAGCAGGCTGGTGCCCACGACCCCGAACGCCAGCGCAGAGCTCAACCCGGCCAGCGGGTGAACCGCAGTGGCCAGGACCGTGACGACCACCGGCCCGGCCATGAACACCATCTCGTCCACGACGGCCTCCAACGAGAACGCCGTCTGGAGCTCGGCTGCGCAGTCTTCTCGCTCGGAGAGCACGTAGGTCCACCGCGCGCGTACCGACGACCCGACCTGGGGCAGGCCGGCGCCACACAGAGCCGCGAACAGGTGCGGCCACGGTGTCTCCCACCCCAGCTCGACGACACTCATCAAGCCGAGGAGTGCGCCGCCGAACACGGTGATGGACACAAGGAGCACCGTCCGCTGGCCGAGCCGGTCGGTGAGCCGACCCTGAAAGACGGCGAACCCCGCGTTGGCCACGATGTACGCCGCCGCCACCGCACCCGCGAGCCCGTAGGAACCGCTGCGCTCCGAGACGAGCACGACGATGCCCAGACCAACCATGGACAGCGGCAGCCGGGCGACGAAACCGCTGGCCGAGAACGCCAGCGTCCCGGGCAGGGTGAGGATGCGACGGTACGGCGAGAGCACCAGAGATCCTCGAGAGAAGTCGCGTGGGAGGGGGCGGCTGGGCGGCGGCGTCACGCTACCCGGCGGAGGCGAGCGCTGGCTCCGCCGACGTCGCTATCGGCGGGATCGCCGACGGGCTGACAGGATCGGCTGGTGGCCGTCGACGTGCGCCCCTACGACGCGCTGCTGCTCGTGTCATTCGGCGGGCCGGAACAGCCCGACGACGTTCTCCCGTTCCTCGCCAACGTGACAAGAGGCCGGGGGGTCCCGGCAGATCGGCTCGCGGAGGTCGGCAAGCACTACTTCGAGCGCGGTGGCCGCAGCCCGATCAACGACCAGTGCCGGGCGCTGCTCGCCGCCGTGCGCACCGACTTCGCCGTCCACGACATCGACCTGCCGCTGTACTGGGGCAACCGCAACTGGCACCCCTTCCTCGCCGACACGCTCGCAACGATGGCGACCGACGGTGTGCGACGAGCCGCCTGCTTCGTGACCAGCGCGTACGCGTCGTACTCCGGCTGCCGGCAGTACCGCGAGAATCTCGCAGACGCGGTCGCCCAGGCCCGTGTCTCCGGTCTGCGGCTGGACAAGCTGCGCCACTACTACAACCACCCGGGCTTCGTCGGCCCGTTCGCCGACGCCACCGTGGCGGCGCTGCGTACGCTCCCCGACGATCTGCGCTCGACGGCGCAGCTGGTCTTCGTCACCCACTCGTTGCCGAGCGCGCAGGAGGCGTCCAGCGGTCCGGTCGGCCACGCGTACTCGAGTCAGCACCTGGAGACGGCCCGGCTGGTTGCCGGACAGGTCGCGGAGCGGACAGGCGACGCGCACCCGTGGCGGCTGACGTACTGTTCGCGGTCGGGATCTCCGGAGACGCCTTGGCTCGAGCCCGACGTCAACGACCATCTCGAGCAGGCCGGCGTCGACGGGGTGCGGGCCGTGGTGGTGGTGCCGGTCGGCTTCGTCTCAGACCACATGGAAGTGCTCTACGACCTCGACACGGAGGCCAGCGCGACGGCCGCCGCCGCGGGGCTGGCGTACGCACGTGCGGCCACCCCGGGCATCGCGCCGGCGTTCGTGGCCATGGTCCGCGAGCTGCTCACCGAGCGGGCGGCGGCTGAGCGCGGGCTAGCCGTGCCGAGGCCAGCGCTGGGTCCTGCCGCCAGCTGGGATGCCTGCCCGGCCCACTGCTGCCCGAACCCGCGGGGCATGCGACCCGCCCTTACCGGGCTCGAGGACCCGGCGCGCCGGGACGGCGAGTGGCAGCCTGGTACACCGCCGGTCGGGACCCCTGCCGGGCCGACTGCCGGACCGATGGTGTCGAGCCGTCCCGAATAGGGCACAATCCCCGGCCGGAACCGGGCACAACGAAGCCCGTCTGTGCGTTACGTGCTCTGCCGGGTTCGCACCAGCCGGGTACGACCGCCGCGAGAGACGCAAGGGATGCAGGGGATGGCCACCGACTACGACGCACCGCGCAAGACCGAGGAAGAGCTGAACGAGGACAGCCTCGAGGAGCTCAAGGCCCGGCGGTTGGACAAGAACTCCGGCAAGGTCGACGAGGACGAAGCCGAGGCGGCCGAGGCCTTCGAGCTCCCGGGGGCCGACCTGTCCCACGAGGAGCTGGCCGTCCAGGTGCTGCCCAAGCAGGAAGACGAGTTCACCTGCGACAGCTGCTTCCTTGTGCACCACCGCAGCCAGCTCGCATCAACCAAGAAGGGCCGCCACATCTGCCGGGACTGCGCTGCCTGAGCGTTGGCGGGCCTGAGCGTGCGTGGCCCGAGCGTTGGCGGCCGAGCGCCGACTGCCAGCCGGGCTTCCCGAGCGGGCGCGCTCAGATCTTGAGCTCGTCCATGCCGGGCGGGAGCTGACCGGTCGAGCGGCGCCAGTACTGCGCAGCTTGCCGGGCGGCCAGCATTCGGGCCACGCCAACCGCGACACCGCTCGCTATCGCCCAGGCCATGGCCTCGGGCATGGTCACGTCCGGGTGCTCGGGGTTCTTGGGCGGGTACTTGCCCGTCGCAAGCCGCCAGCCCTTGTCCAGCAGCTGACGTGTCACCACCATGGCGCCGGCGGCGGCCGCCATCCCGTACACCCTCCACAGCCTCGACCCGGCCACGGCGACCTCCTCGCTCGGATGAGCGTTCATCCTTCCATCTCGGGCCTAGCTCTCAGCGGCCCCTGAGCGTGCGCGCGCCGTGCGTGCGGTGGCTGCCAGCCGTTCGGGGTGGCGGGTGGCGATGAGCCAGTACGGAGTGGGGTCGAGCGGGTCGCGTACGTCCACCCGAACCGCACGCTCGATGTAGGGGCGCAGCAGCAGGTAGGCGCGGGCGTCGGCGTCCGGACCGCGCAGTGCGCGGAACCGTTCGGCGTCCAGCTCGCTGACGTCTCCGCAGGCCGACCATGTCAGCAGCGCGCGCCCAGCCGCGAAACCGGCCGGTCCGACTGCGACCTGCACCGAGCCATAGCCGGCCAGCCATCCGGCAGTCAGGCCACCGATCACCACAGCAGCGGTGACGGCCACAACGACCGGTACGGCCGCTGCGAACGCCACGAAGAGCGACGCGACGAATCCGGCAGCCAACGCCCACCAGCGCAGCGGCACCCACAGCCGCTCCCGGTAGCTCGCTTCGTCCACGGCGCCACTGTGACAGAGCCCGCCGCGATGCTTGGCACGTCCGGGTGAACACGGTGGCGGGGCGCTGCCCTTGGGGGCAACTACCTACACAACCGGGCAGTTGCCCACTTCCCACGCCGGATCCCCCTGGCGAAGTGGGCACTTGCCGTGAGATCTGTGACGACGGCGGCGCCGGGACGACCCGGGCGGTGGCTCGCCTACCGAGGGATGGCCCCGTCAGTGGGGAGCCGTGGCGGGTCTGGCGGGAGGCCGAGCGCAGCGAGGCCGGATGGTAGGCGAGCCACTGACGGGGCCATCCCAGCCCGGCCCGCCGGGGACGCAGGCGCGATCCGAGCGGCCCCCCCCGCCCGGGCCATCCCAGCGCTCGGCCCAGCCACTGGCTGCTGAACCGCACCGATGTCCGCTTGTAGGGTCGCGGGGTGAGTGCAGCGGCGAAGGTGGAGGTCTTGATCCGCCGGCTCGACCCCGACGTCCCCCTGCCGACTTACGCCCATCCCGGTGACGCGGGCGCGGACCTGACGACCACCGTCGACGTGTCGCTGGCACCCGGGGAGCGAGCGGTGCTCCCCACTGGGATCTCGCTGGCCCTGCCGGACGGGTACGCGGCGTTCGTCCATCCGCGCTCCGGGCTGGCCGCTCGTTGCGGTGTCTCGATCGTCAACGCGCCGGGCACCGTCGACGCCGGCTACCGCGGCGAGGTCAAGGTGGTACTGGTGAACTGCGACCCGCGCGAGGACGTCGTGCTCAGGCGCGGCGACCGCATCGCCCAGCTCGTCGTGCAGCGCGTGGAGAAGGCGCGGTTCGTCGAGGTCGAGCTGCTGCCCGGCTCCGCTCGGGGGGCCGGCGGTCACGGCTCGACCGGCGGCTTCACGAGCCGCGAACTATCCGGCAGCGGCCGGCCATGATCTTCGGACGCAAGCGCGGCCGTGACACCGACATCGACGAGATCGACGACGTCGAGGCCGACCACGAGGACGACCCGGTCGAGCTCAAGAGCGCGGACGGCGAACCCGGCGGATTGCCAGCGGGTCCATGGGACGCGGCGGACGTGGACGAAGCCGGCGCCGACTCCTCCCGGATCGACCTGGGCGGCCTGCTGATCAAAGGGCGTCCCGACACGGAGGTGCAGCTCCAGGTCGACCAGGCATCCGGCGGCGTGCTAGCCGTACTGGTGGTGGCGGGGGAGTCGGCACTCGAGCTGCGCGCCTTCGCCGCGCCGCGCTCCGCCGGGATCTGGGCCGACGTGCGGCGCGAGATCGCGGCGGAGGCGACTCGCCAGGGTGGGACGGCCTCTGAGTCCGCCGGGCCCTTCGGGTCGGAGCTCAAAGTGGTCACGCCGGCACGGACGCCGGAGGGTGCGCAGGTGACGCAGGTGTCGCGTATCGTCGGCATCGACGGCCCGCGCTGGCTGCTGCGAGGGACGTTCATGGGCCGCGCGGTGGATCCGGCTGCCGCCACCCTCCTCGAGGACGTCTTCCGCGACGTGGTCGTCGTCCGCGGCTCCGCCCCCATGGCGCCGAGAGACCCGCTGCCGTTGGTGCTGCCGGCGTCGGCCCAGCTGCCGGGTGACCCGCCGGCCGGTCCCTCGGCGGGCGCCGCTGCTGACCCCTCTGCTGGCTCCGCTGCTGGCCCCGCTGCTGGCTGAGCGGGACGTAGGATTGCCGGGTGAGCGCAACCGGAGGAACGCGTCTCCTGCGCCGGGTCGTCGACAAGCTCTCCAAGAGCCAGCTCGACATCGAAGCCGCCGAGCTGCGGCAGGACGCCCGCTCCGCCGGCTGCCAGCCGATCCGCGACGCTAAGGACCGCAGCGAGGTGACGCTCGCCGGCACGCTGAAAACGGTTACGTTGCGCCCGCGGAGCGGCACCCTCGCCCTGGAAGCCGAGCTGTACGACGGTTCGGACACCTTGGTGCTGATCTGGCTAGGGCGACGCCGCATCCTCGGCCTGGAGCCGGGTCGCGCGCTCAAGGTGACGGGTCGCATCAGCTCGGCCGGCGGCTCACGGGTCATGTTCAACCCCCGTTACGAGCTGCGGGCGTAGGTGCCCGAGCAGCCGGCCGGCGCGACCGTCCCCGTGCCGCAGACGGTCGAAGCGGTGGTGCGGACACAGCTCAGTAACGCGCTCGGCGGCAAGCGCGGGGTGCTCGAGAGTGCCCTCCCCACGATCGCCTTCACGCTGACTTGGGTGACCACACACCAGCTGAAGCCCGCCCTGCTCGCCGGCGCGGCTGCCGCCGTGCTGCTTCTTGCCGTCCGGGTGGCCCAGCGCCAACCCGTGCAGTACGTGCTGAACGCCGTCGTCGGAATCGGGATAGCAGCGATCTTCGCGCTGCGGTCGGGCCGCGCGGAGGATGCTTTCCTGCCAGGCATCCTCTACAACGCCGGCTATGCCGTGGTGCTCGCCGTCTCGGTCCTGGTCCGCTGGCCGGCCGTCGGGTTCCTCATCGGGGCCGTCACCGGTGATCCGACCGGATGGCGCAGCAACCCGGCGGTCGTGTCACTGTGCGCCAAGCTCACCTGGCTGCTGGCGCTGCCCTGCGCCCTGCGCGTGGTGGTGCAGTACCCCCTCTGGGCGACCGGACAGGTGGGTTGGCTCGGTGCGGCCAAGCTGGCACTCGGCTGGCCGCTGCAGGTCGCGGCGTTCGCGGCGATCGCCTGGCTCCTCACCCGCAACCACACCCCGCTCGAGCCACGCACCGCGCCCAGCCCCGGCTAGGCAGACCGGCCGGACCGGTCCGGCTACACCGGCCTGCTCAGCCGGCGAGCTAGGCGCCGCTACCGTGGCGGGTGGGTGTTGGGCGCGAGCAGCCGCTCCAGATCGTCCTCCTGGTCCTCGGCAGCCACGAGCAGCAGCTCGTCACCGACCTCGAGGGCTGCGTCCGAGTCCATCGGCAGTACCCCGCCGTCGCGCAAGATCGCGACCAGCCGGGTGTCGGCCAGCCACGGCACGTCCCCGACTCTCGAGCCCACGTAGGGGGAGTCCGCTGACAGCGTGAGCTCGACGAGGTTGGCCTCGCTCTGCTTGAAGGTGAACAACCGCACGATCTCGCCCACCGTCACGGCCTCCTCGACGAGCGCGGACATGATGCGCGGCGTCGACACCAAGACGTCCACCCCCCAGGCGTCGGTGAACAACCACTCGTTGTTCGGGTGGTTGACCCGAGCGACCGTACGAGGGACGCCGAACTCGGTCTTGGCAAGCAGCGAGACGACCAGGTTCGCCTTGTCGTCCCCAGTGGCCGCGATCACGACGTCGCACTCCTGCACAGCGGCCTCGGTCAGAGACGACAGCTCACACGCATCGGCATGGAGCAGCTGTGCCCCCGGCAGCGACTTGATCCGCATGGTCCGCGGATCCTTGTCGATCAGCAGGACGTCGTGCCCGTTCGCGAGGAGCTCGGCGGCGACCGACCTGCCCACTGCGCCGGCACCGGCGATCGTGACGCGCATCAGCGTTCGGCCGGTCCGCTGCTGTAGACCGCAGCCACTTTGGCGGTGTCCGCCTCCCGCATGACCATGTGCAACAGGTCACCTTCTTGCAGCACGGTCTCCGGATGGGGCATGTGCCCCGCCCCCAACCGGGTGAGGTAGGCGACGCGGCCGCCGGTCGCGGCTTCCAGCTCGGTGAGCAGGTGGCCGATCCAGCTCGGCGCCGCCTGCATGGAGTCGATTCGGATGGTGCCGGAGGGGTCACGCCACTCGGGTTCGGCAGCATCGGGCAGGAGCCGGATGAGCATCTGGTCGGCGGTCCAGCGCACGGTCGCCACCGTTGGGATGCCGAGCCGCTCGTAGACCTCCGCACGGCCGGGGTCGTAGATCCGCGCCACGACGTTGTGCACCCCGAACGTCTCCCGCGCGACCCGGGCCGAGATGATGTTGGAGTTGTCGCCACTAGACACCGCCGCGAACGCCTCGCAGTCCTCGATGCCCGCCTCACGCAGCATCGCCGGGTCGAAGCCCAGCCCGGTCACCGTACGCCCGGTGAACCCGGGGCCGAGCCGGCGGAAGGCGTCAGCGTTCTGATCGATCACCGCGACGGTGTGCTGCCGCTTCTCGAGCGCCCGAGCAAGCGTCGAGCCGACCCGGCCACAACCCATGATCACGACATGCACAGGCCACGACGCTACACCGCTGCATGACCGCTCTCGCATGCCTTCGAGCGTGCGGGAACCGCGGACTAGCATCCCGCTGTGCGGTTCGGGGATGGCGGCAAGAGGCTGATTGTCGGGCGAAAGCTCCGGAGCGGACAGCTCAGCGAGACGCTGCTGCCGAAGCGCATCGCCTTGCCGGTCTTCGCCAGCGACGCGCTCTCCAGCGTCGCCTACGCCCCCGACGAAATCTTCATCACGCTAGCCGCAGCGGGGCTGACGGCCTACACGTTCTCCTGGAAGATCGGGATCGCGGTCGCCTTGGTCATGGCGACCGTCGTGGCGTCGTACCGCCAGAACGTGCAGGCCTACCAGTCCGGCGGCGGCGACTACGAGGTCGCCACCACCAACCTCGGGCCGCCGGTCGGGGTCGCGGTCGCCAGTGCACTGTTCGTCGACTACGTGCTCACCGTCGCGGTCTCCATCTCCTCGGCCGCCCAGTACGCCGCCACGGCGATCGACCCACTGGAGGGTCACCAGGTCGCTGCCGCGGTGATCGGGACGCTGTTCTTGATGGCGGTGAACTTGCGTGGCGTCAAGGAGTCCGGCACCGCCTTCGCGGTCCCCACCTACCTGTTCATGACGGCGATCCTCGGGATGGCGGCGTACGGGTTCTTCCGCCACTTCGTGGGCGTACTGCCACCGGCGCCGACGGCGGACTACTCGATCGTGGCCAGCGACGAGCTGACCGCAGGGATCACCGGGCTCGGCGGTGCGTTTCTTCTGCTGCGAGCGTTCTCTTCCGGCTGCGCGGCACTGACAGGTGTAGAAGCCATCAGTAACGGCGTTCCCGCGTTCCGCAAACCCAAGGGCCGCAACGCCGCCACGACGCTGCTCCTGCTCGGCGCGATCGCCATCACGATGGGCCTGAGCATCATCACCTTGGCCAATCTCACCGATGTCCGAATGGTGGTCGACCCCGCCACCGAGCTGCGCGACCCCAGTGGCCGGCTCGTGGGCGCGGACTTCCACCAAGACCCTGTCATCGGCCAGCTGGCCCAGTCGGTGTTCAGCAACTTCGATCTCGGCTTCTACTTCGTCACCGCGACAACCGGGCTGATCTTGGTGCTCGCCTCCAACACGGCTTTCAACGGCTTCCCGGTGCTGGGGTCGATCCTGGCCCGCGACGGCTTCCTGCCCCGCCAGCTCCACACCCGCGGCGACCGGCTCGCCTACAGCAACGGCATCGTTTTGCTGGCGGTTTTCGCGATCGTCCTCATCGTCGCTTTCGACGCTCAGGTGACGGCGCTCATCCCGCTTTACACGGTTGGGGTGTTCGTTGCGTTCACGTGCAGTCAGACCGGCATGGTCCGGCACTGGACGCGCCTGTTGAAGACGGAGAGCGACCCGGCAGCGCGCCGTCGGATGCAGCGCAGCCGTGTCATCAACGGGATCGGGCTCGCGGTGACGGGGCTCGTGCTGGTCGTCGTGCTGGTTACGAAGTTCGTGCTCGGTGCATGGATCGCGATCGCCGCCATGGTGGTGCTGTTCTTCACGATGCGTGGCATTCGGCACCACTACGAGACGTTCAGTGCCGAGATCGCCGCGGAGGACGAGGACGTGACGCTGCCGTCACGCGTGCACGGGATCATCCTGGTGTCGAAGCTGCACAAGCCGACATTGCGCGCCATCAGCTACGCCCGCGCGACGAGGCCGAGCCGGCTCGAGGCGGTGACTGTCGACGTCGACGTCGACGCCACGGCGAAGCTGATGGACGACTGGGACCAGCACGACATTCCGGTGCCGCTGAAGGTGCTGGACTCGCCGTATCGTGAAGTGACGCGCCCGATTCTGCGATACGTCCGCAACTCCCGCCGGGAGAGTCCGCGCGATGTCGTGGCCGTCTATGTCCCGGAGTACGTCGTCGGGCACTGGTGGGAGCAGCTGCTGCACAACCAGAGCGCCCTACGGCTGAAAGCCCGGCTGCGGCTGACCCCCGGCGTCATGGTCATCTCCGTTCCCTACCAGCTCGAGTCGTCGGCACGCTCCGCCGGCAAGCCGGAGGACCCGGTGGTCGCCGGAGACGTACGGCGGGGGACGTACTCCGACTCCGACTAGAATATCTTGACGTCAAGACATATGCTGAGCAAGCAGCTTCTGAGCAGCGAGGAGACCACGATGAGCCAGGTAGACAGTTTCGGAGCGGCAGGCAGTCTGCAGGTTGACGGCACGTCGTACGACATCTACCGACTGGCCGCCGTGGCACAGGAGGGGCTCGACGTCGACACGCTGCCCTACAGCCTGAAGGTGCTGCTCGAGAACCTGCTCCGGACCGAGGACGGCGTTCTCGTCAGCGCGGATGACATCCGGGCGCTCGCCGGCTGGGATGCAGAGGCGGAGCCCAGCAAGGAGATCCAGTACACACCCGCCCGGGTGCTGATGCAGGACTTCACCGGCGTGCCCGCTGTCGTCGACCTCGCCACCATGCGCGAGGCGATGCACGACCTGGGTGGAGACCCGGCCAAGATCAACCCGCTGGCGCCGGCTGAGCTCGTCATCGACCACTCCGTGATCGCCGACGTGTTCGGAACGCCGGGAGCTTTCGAGCGCAACGTCGAGCTGGAGTACGAGCGCAACCGGGAGCGCTACCAGTTTCTGCGCTGGGGCCAGGGCGCGTTCGACGACTTCAAGGTCGTGCCCCCGGGCACCGGGATCGTGCACCAGGTCAACATCGAGCACCTCGCCCGGGTCGTGTTCACGCGCAGCCTCGGCGACGGCAGGGTCGTGGCCTACCCCGACACCTGCGTCGGCACCGACTCGCACACCACCATGGTCAACGGGCTCGGGGTCGTCGGATGGGGCGTGGGCGGCATCGAGGCCGAGGCGGCCATGCTCGGTCAGCCCGTCAGCATGCTGATTCCGCGCGTCGTGGGCTTCAAGCTGTCCGGCGAGATGCCCGAGGGCGCCACCGCGACAGACCTGGTGCTGACGATCACCGAGATGCTGCGTCGGCACGGAGTCGTCGGCAAGTTCGTGGAGTTCTACGGGCCGGGCGTCGGCGCTGTCCCGCTCGCCAACCGGGCCACCATCGGCAACATGTCACCGGAGTACGGCTCGACAATCGCGGTGTTCCCGATCGACGAAGAGACCGTCACCTACCTGCGCCTCACCGGGCGCCCGGCCGACCAGGTCGCGCTCGTGGAGGCGTACGCGAAGGAGCAGGGACTCTGGCACGACCCTGACCGCGAGCCGCGCTACTCCGAGTACCTCGAGCTCGACCTCTCCACCATCGTGCCGTCGATCGCCGGACCCAAGCGACCGCAGGACCGGGTGTCGCTGAGCGATGCCAAGCAGAGCTTCCGCGGCGCGCTGCACGACTACGTCAGCGACGGCGACAACGGCGTCCGGGGCTACGACCGGGTCTCGGCGCAGTCGTTCCCGGCGAGTGACGCACCGGCGCAGAGCGAGACCGTCCCGGACACCGAGCGCGCGGTTCCGCCGGGGGAGCTCGACACCGGCGACGAGCAGCCGCCCGGGGCAGAGCGTCCGCGCGCCGCGGTGCCCGTCGCGCTCGCCGACGGGTCGAAGTTCGAGCTGGACCACGGTGCCGTGGTGATCGCGGCGATCACCTCGTGCACGAACACCTCCAACCCGAGCGTCATGATCGGAGCGGCACTGCTTGCGAAGAAGGCGGTCGAGAAGGGCCTTCAGCGCAAGCCCTGGGTCAAGACGTCGCTCGCGCCGGGCTCGAAGGTCGTCATGGACTACTACGAGCGAGCCGGCCTTACTCCCTACCTGGACAAGCTGGGCTTCAACCTCGTCGGCTACGGCTGCACGACCTGCATCGGCAACTCGGGACCGCTGATCCCCGAGGTGAGCGACGCCGTCAACGAGGCCGACCTCGCCGTCGTCTCGGTCCTGTCCGGCAACCGCAACTTCGAGGGCCGCATCAACCCCGACGTCAAGATGAACTACCTGATGTCACCGCCGCTGGTCGTCGCCTACGCGCTGGCCGGCTCGATGGACGTGGACCTGCTCACCGAGCCGCTCGGGCAGGACACTGACGGCAACAACGTCCTGCTGAGCGACATCTGGCCGTCCGGGCAGGAGATCGAGGAGGTCGTCACCTCGGCGATCGCCGCGGAGATGTTCACCGACGACTACGCCGACGTGTTCGCGGGCGACGAGCAGTGGCGTGCCCTGCCCACCCCGGAGGGTGACCTGTTCGACTGGGACCCGGAGTCGACGTACGTCCGCAAGCCGCCCTACTTTGACGGAATGGCGGCCGAGCCGTCGCCGGTGACCGACATCCAGGGTGCCCGGGTGCTCGCGAAGGTCGGCAACTCGGTGACCACCGATCACATCTCGCCGGCCGGGTCGATCAAGAAGGACTCACCGGCTGGGCGCTACCTCGCCGAGCACGGCGTCGAACCGCGCGACTTCAACTCCTACGGGTCCCGGCGTGGAAACCACGAGGTGATGATCCGC
This sequence comes from Nocardioidaceae bacterium, assembly GCA_035296085.1. Lineage (GTDB taxonomy): Bacteria > Actinomycetota > Actinomycetes > Propionibacteriales > Nocardioidaceae > DATHBP01. Next base: position 28,138 of record DATHBP010000192.1, read on the forward strand.
GGCACGTTCGCCAACATCCGGCTGCGCAACCAGTTGGCCCCGGGCACCGAGGGCGGATTTACCCGCGTGTTCCTGGACGGCGTTGCCGGCGAGGTCACCTCGATCTTCGAAGCCTCGGAGGCGTACGCGCGGGCGGGCGTCCCGCTGGTCGTGCTGGCCGGCACGGAATACGGCTCCGGCTCGTCGCGCGACTGGGCCGCGAAGGGGGTCGCACTGCTCGGTGTGCGCGCGGTCATCGCGGAGTCCTACGAGCGCATCCACCGGTCCAACCTGATCGGCATGGGCGTGCTGCCGCTGCAGTACCCCGCCGGCGAGAACGCCGACTCCCTCGGCCTCACCGGGGAGGAGGCGTTCGACGTCACCGGCGTCACGGCGCTCAACGACGGGCACACGCCGCGCACTGTGCGGGTCAAGGCCGGCGACGTCGAGTTCGACGCGGTGCTGCGCATCGACACCCCGGGGGAGGCGGCCTACTACCGCAACGGCGGGATCATGCCGTACGTGCTGCGCGGGCTGCTGCGCACTAAATGAGCGGTTAACCGGTGATCGACCAAGTGCTGTGGCGGTGAGGCCGGTCACGCGCCGAGACCGAAAAACGCCAAGCACTTCGCCACGCCGGAGACGCTGACCTGCTGAGGCCAGCCGGATGCCAGCCAGGTGGCGCGGGTCAGACGCAGGTGCGTCATCTCTCCCGCTGCGTCGCCGCGCTGCTGCGCGCTGACACCGTTGTCGACGTATCCCAGCGCGCGGGAGACGCCGAGCGATGCGTGGTTGTCGCTCCAGGCTGACGTGATCGCGAAGCGGGCGTCCAGCGGGCCGAACGCGAGGGTGAGCACCGCGGCCCGCATCTGCTTGCCCCACCCGCGGCCGCGGGCCGCTGCAACCAGGAACGACGATGAGTCGACCGTGCGCAGCGTCGGGAAGTGCTCACCCTCCAGCTCCTGATATCCCACCAGCTCACCGTCGTGGAAGACCCCGAAGCCAAGTGCCCACGACTCGGGGGACCAGCCACCACGCGCCCGCCAGTACTCCTGGTGTATGGCCACCCCGCGGTTCGTCGCGGCGTCGAGCCCGGCGTACGTCGTCAAGGACGGGTCCTGCTCGGCGTCGTCCGGGACGATGCGTGCGAGTGCGGACAGCTCAGGTTCGGTCACGTGCCGGAGCTCGAGCTCCGACGTGGTGAGGCGGATGTCGAACATTGGCCAATAGCGGTGGCTCACACCTCGAACTGTATGGACGGGCCAGCACGCCTCACTCGTGGCTGGTCCATGGCGTCTCTGGAGCACCGTGGTCGAGAATGTGCCCGACCAGTGCCGGTAGCCCGTCAGGCAGCACGACCTCGCGGGTTTCGGCGAGCTCGTCGCGGCTCCACCACCGAAAGCCGGTCATAAACTCTGCCTCGAGGCCGATGACCCCGGACATGTCGATCTCTCCACCGGCCGTGCGCCCCACGAAGATCAGCTCGTCTTGGTGCAGGTCGACGCCGAACATCTCGGCCTGAAAGCGGTGGCGCAGGACCAAAGGCCCCAGCTCGACATCAGTGAGCCCGGTCTCCTCGGCAACCTCGCGCAGCGCCGCCTCTTGCGGAGTCTCGGCTGTCTCCACGCCGCCGCCAGGCAACGCCCAGTGGTCGTGGCCCTCGAAGACGTCGTGCGACAGCAGAATCCGCTCAGCCGGGTCGAACAGCAGTACTCGAGCGGCCAACCTGTGCACTGTTCGCAGCGGAGGCTCGCCGTGGGGAGTCACGGCGGCAATCTAGCCGGGCGGCGCGCGGTCGAAAGGTCTGCGGCTCCATGGCGGCGAGCCAGCCAGGGGTGCAAGAGTTGACGTCATGGACGAGGACGTTACGGCCTACCTCGCTGCCGTTGCATCGCCGAAGCGTCGAAGGGACGGCGCCTCGCTGGTCGAGCTCATGCAGCGAGCCACCGGCGAGCAGCCCAGCATGTGGGGCAGCATCGTCGGGTTCGGTCAGTACCACTACCGGTACGCCAGCGGGCGGGAGGGCGACGCGCCTGCTGCCGGTTTCGCGGCACGCAAGGCCGCCTCCACCGTCTACGTCTCCGACGGGGTTGGAGCGCACGCCGACCTGCTCGCGAAGCTCGGTCCGCACTCCACCGGCGAGGCCTGCATCTACATCAAGGACCTGCACGACGTGGACACCGACGTGCTGACGCAGATCGTCGCCCGGTCCTATGCCACGCTCACCTCCGGAACGTTCCCCGACCGGGCACGCGACAGTCGAGGTGGATGACTTCGCGTCTGGTACCAGAGGAGGTCGGCATGGCGGGTCGCGTACCACTGACCGGGGGTGAGAAGGAGAGCCTGCTCGCCGCGCTCGAGCGGCACCGCGACGCCGTCCTGTGGAAGCTCGAGGGCCTGGACGACGCTGCGCTTCGCAGACCAATGACACCGTCGGGCACGAGCCTCCTCGGCATGGTCAAGCACCTCGCCTCGGTTGAGTACGGCTGGTTCTGCGAGACGTTCGGCCGGGAGGCCGAGGCGCTGCCGTTCGACGAGAGCGACCCAGACGCGGACCTCAGGCCGCAGCCGGACGAGACCGTCGAGGACATCCTCGCCTTCTACGGCCGGGCGCGGACGGCTGCGAACTCGGTCATCGACGAGCTGGACGTCGAGGCGACAGGCACCGCGTGGTTCGGCGACACGGTCACGATGCGGTGGGTGTTGATCCACATGGTGGAGGAGACCGCCCGGCATGCCGGCCACGCCGACATCCTGCGCGAGCTGATCGATGGTCTGACGGGTGACCATCGGCCGGATACTGTCGGCGGCACGGGAGTCGGCGCGGTAGGTGGCGCGGTCGCCAGTGAGCTGCCGCTTTGACGATCCACTCCGAGCATCCGTTCTTGCCGCCGGAAGGCGAGCGCAACCCCGTACGCCGGCTCCGCGGCCGGCTCACGGCACCGGTCACGCTCTGGACGGCGTACGACCCAGATCGTCCGGTCGGGCTGACCGTCTCGTCGGTTCTCGTCGCAGACGGCGAGCCGGGTCGCGTAGTCGGGCTCATCGACCCCGATTCCGACGTGTACGAGGCGGTGCTGGCCGCCGGTGTCTTCGCTGTCTCGGTGCTGACGGGACGACACCGCGCGGTGGCCGACGCGTTCGCCGGCGTGGCACCCGCGCCCGGTGGTGCCTTCCGGCTGGCGCAGTGGGAGCGCACCACGTGGGGTCCGGTGCTCGCGGAGCCGCCGGCCGCCTGGGCGGGCTGCCGCCTCGAGGGTGAGCCGCACGAGTTGGGTTGGGCGCAGTTGGTGACCGCGGTGATCGAACGGGTCGAGCTGTCCGACGATCAAGCCGACTCGCTGGCATACCGACGAGGGCGCTACGTCGGCCCAGCGCGCGGCTAGGCGCCGACTCCGGCGCGCAGCGTGGCGGCGTACGACTCGGCCTCGCTGTCGTCGGCGTACTTCTGCCGCGGCCAGAAGAAGCCACGCAGTCCATCGCCTTTCGTCCGCGGAACGACGTGGATATGCAGGTGCGGGACGCTCTGGCTGACGGTGTTGTTCATCGCCACGAATGAACCTTGTGCGCCGAGCGCCTCCTCGACTGCCGTGGCCACCCGCTGTGTTGCGGCGAGCAGTGGCACATAGAGGTCGGCCGGCAGGTCCCGCAGCGCGTCGACATGGCGTCGCGGGACGAGCAGCGTATGCCCCTTGAACACGGGCCTGACGTCGAGGAACGCCACGACGTCAGCGGTGTCGAGAACGACATAGGCAGGGCTGTCGCCGGCCGCGATGGAGCAGAACACGCAACC
>DATHBP010000193.1:0-1603 GCA_035296085.1 Nocardioidaceae bacterium
GACCTCGCCAGCGCCTTGGGCAAGCAGGTGGTGGTCCAGCTCGAGGGCGAGGACGTAGGCGTGGACAAGGCCGTCAACGAAGCGCTGCGCGACCCGCTGCTTCATCTGGTCCGCAACGCACTCGACCACGGGATCGAGACACCGGCGGAACGTGTCGCTGCGGGCAAGCCGCCGGCCGGGCTGCTGCGGATCCGCGCCTTCCACGAGGGAGGCCGGGTACACATCGAAGTCGCCGACGACGGTCGCGGCGTTGACAGCGCGGCGCTGGTGGCGAAGGCGGTCACCACCGGCGTCTTGGCCGCAGAGGCGGCCCGTGACACGACGCCGACGCAGTCACTCGATCTCATGTTCGAGCCTGGCCTGACCACGCGCGACGAAGTGACCGCCACATCGGGTCGAGGCGTGGGGATGGATGTCGTCCGCGCAGCCATAGAGCAGGTCGGCGGTAGCACCGCGGTGAGCTCGACCCCGGGCCAGGGCACCGTATTTCGGCTGAACGTGCCGCTGACGCTCGCGATCATGCCTGTGCTCGTGGCCTGGTGCGGTGGCGGCCGGTACGCCATCCCGCAGGTGGACCTCCGCGAAGTGGTACAGCTGGATGCGGCCCAAGCGGGCGAGCGGGTGGACGCGGTCGAGGGGACACGGCTGCTGCGTCTTCGCGGCCGGCTGTTGCCACTCGTCGAGCTCGCCGGACGCCTCGGCGTGGAGGCGGCGTCAGCCGATGCCCTAGTGGTAGTCGTGGTGGAGAAGGATGGTCGGCGCTTCGGGCTGGTCGTCGACGAGGTGGCCGGCAGCGTTGACTCAGTCGTCAAGCCACTTCCCCGGCTGTTGCGATCACTCGCGGTTTTCGCCGGAACGACCATCCTGGGTGACGGCATACCCGCCCTCGTGGTCGACGTCTCCGGAGTCGCGGCTGAGGCCGGGATCACGTCGAGCACTGTCGAGCATCTAGCCGGCACTGCGGACGAGCGCACCGGGCTGCACGAGGCCGGGCTGCTGCTCGCGACCGGAGCGGACGGCGGGCGTCTCGCGGTGCGCGTCGCACAGGTGCGCCGGCTCGAGAGCTTCACGACGGAAAGCATCGAGCGAGCCGGGGACATCGAGGTGGTCCAGTACGGCTCCGAGATCCTGCCGCTGGTGCGAGTCTCGGCCGTCCTGGCTGAGCGGAGGATGCGCGACCGCCGGCAATTGGATGCGCCGAGAGGCGACGCTGTTGCTGCGGTGGTGTGCGAAACCTCGGTGGGCCCCGTCGGCTTGGTCGTGTCATCGATCGACGACGTCGTCGCCGAGCCGACGGTGCCACGGCAGCCTGCCAGCCGGCTCGGTGTGGAGGCCTGCGTGGTGGTCGAGGAACGAGTGGCGGAGCTCCTGGACGTCGAGGTACTCGCCGCCGAGGCGGGCATCGGCAGCAGGTCATGACCCTGACCACCGCGGCACGTGAGTCCCGCCTGTGCACGTTCATCGTGGGGGACCTGCTGCTCGGGCTCCCCGTCGAGGAGGTGTCGGAGGTCGTGCGCGCAGAGGTTCTCACCCCTGTTCCACTCGCGCCATCAGGCGTACTCGGCCTGCTCAACCTCCGAGGGCGCATCGTGACCGCGGTGGA
>DATHBP010000194.1:0-4732 GCA_035296085.1 Nocardioidaceae bacterium
GCGGCCACCGCTTTCGAGGACTTCTTCGCCGTGCTCTCCGGCATGCCGCACCCCTTCGATGCGTGGCCGCGATCTGGCGAGCGGCACGATTGGTGCCGGAAGGATAGGGGCCGCCGCTCGCTACTTCAACACGCCTTGGCCACGTAGCCCGACCGGGTCTGCGGCACGACCGGATCGCCAAAGCGCTTGCGCCGCTGCATAGGATGTCGCCACCACCGCAAGGCGTCGAGGGGACGAGTAGGTCCAGTCGCAGCCGCAAGCGACCCGGGGACGGTGGGAGCCCGGGGGGCGTTGCCTGGTCTGAACATCAGCCCCGAGCCGCCGGAAGAACAGCCGCGAGCTCGCGGCCCAGTAGAACCGGCAGCGGTGCAGCAACGAGAGGGTCGCCAGTCGGCGGCCAAGGAGGGTGGTACCGCGGGACGCGTCACCCGACGCGCTCGTCCCTTCGCCCGTGGGCTGAGCAAGCCCTGGTCGAAGGAGGACGCGATGCCGGCCCGGAGCTACCGCGCGGTCCCCACCCAGGTAGACCTGCCCGCTCTGGAGCGGGACGTACTCGCCTACTGGGCGGATTCCGACACGTTCGCCGAGTCGGTCGCACAGCGGTCCGACGCCCCGCCCTGGACCTTCTACGAAGGTCCTCCGACGGCCAACGGCAAGCCGGGCACCCACCATGTCGAGGCGCGGGTGTTCAAAGACGTCTTTCCCCGGTTCAAGACCATGCAGGGCTACCGCGTGGAGCGCCGGGCCGGCTGGGACTGTCACGGCCTGCCGGTCGAGCTGGCCGTGGAGCGGGAGCTCGGCTTCACCGGCAAGGCGCAGATCGAGGCCTACGGCGTCGCCGAGTTCAACGCCCGCTGCCGCGAGTCGGTGACCCGGCACGTGGACGCGTTCACCGCCCTGACCGAGCGGATGGGCTTTTGGCTCGACTTCGATGCTGCCTACTGGACGATGGACCCCAGCTACGTCGAGAGCGTGTGGTGGGCTCTGAAGTCGGTCTACGACGCCGGCCTGCTGGTGGAGCAGTACCGCGTCTCCCCCTACTGCCCGCGCTGTGGCACCGCACTGTCCGACCACGAGCTCGGCCAGCCCGGCGGCTACGAGAGCGTCGTCGACCCGAGCGTCTACGTACGTCTTCCGCTCACGTCCGGCCCCTACGCAGGGACCGCCGCACTCCTGGTGTGGACAACGACGCCGTGGACGCTGGTCTCCAACACCGCCGTCGCGGTGCGCGGCGACGTCGACTACGTGGTCGCCGGCAACGGCGTCGAGTCCCTCGTCGTCGCGGCCGAGCTGGCACCCGCCGTCCTCGGCGAGGACTGGACGGTGACAGACACGGTGTCCGGTGCCCAGATGGAGCGTTGGCGCTACCAGCGCCCCTTCGACTTCATCGAGATGAGCGGCGCCAACTTCGTCGTCCTCGCCGACTACGTCTCCGTCGAGGACGGCACCGGGCTGGTGCACCAGTCCCCGGCCTTCGGCGCGCCGGACATGGAGGTGGCGCGGGCGTACGACCTGCCGGTGGTGACCCCGGTTGGCTCCGACGGCCACTTCGACGCCGACGTGCCGATGGTCGGCGGTCAGTTCTTCAAGCACGCCGACGCCGCCCTTGTCGACGACCTGGCCGGGCGGGGCCTGCTGTTTCGCCACCTCCCCTACGAGCACTCCTATCCACATTGCTGGCGCTGCCACACGCCGCTGCTCTACTACGCGCTCCCCTCCTGGTACGTCAAGACGACGGCGGTGAAGGAGGCGCTGCTGCGCGAGAACGAGCGGACGACATGGCACCCGGAGACCATCAAGTGGGGCCGCTACGGCGACTGGCTCCACAACAACGTCGACTGGGCGCTGTCGCGCGACCGCTACTGGGGGACGCCGCTGCCGATCTGGCGCTGCGCAGAACGCCATCTCACCTGCGTCGGCTCGCGCGCTGAGCTCGGTGCGCTCGCCGGTCGCGACCTGTCCGACCTGGACCCGCACCGCCCCTACGTCGACGACGTGGTGCTCGACTGCCCGGAGTGCGGCCGGCCGGCGAACCGCGTCCCGCAGGTGATCGACGCCTGGTGCGACTCGGGTTCGATGCCGTTCGCGCAATGGGGCTACCCCTACGTCGAGGGCTCGAAGGAGCGCTTCGACGCGGCGTACCCCGCGCAGTTCATCTGCGAGGCCATCGACCAGACCCGCGGCTGGTTCTACACGCTGATGGCGCTTGGAACGGTGCTCTTCGACCGGTCCCCCTACGAGCACGTCCTGGTGCTCGGCCACCTGATCGCCGAGGACGGACGCAAGATGTCCAAGCACCTCGGCAACGTCGTGGAGCCCATGGGGCTCATGGACGAGCATGGCGCAGACGCGCTGCGCTGGTTCATGCTGGCCAGCGGATCCCCCTGGGTGTCGCGGCGGCTCGGCCACGCCGCCATCGCCGAGACGGTGCGCAAGGTGCTGCTCACGTACTGGCACACGGCGAGCTTCCTGTCCCTCTATGCCCGCAGCGCCGGGTGGACGCCGGCCGACGGCGCACCGGCAACCTCCGCGCGCCCGGTCCTGGACCGCTGGCTCGCCTCGGAGACCGTTGCCGTGACCGAGGGCGTCACCGCGGCGTTGGAGTGCTACGACACCCAGCGGGCCGGGGCGCTGCTCGCGCGGTTCATCGACGACGTGTCGAACTGGTACGTCCGGCGCTCTCGGCGGCGGTTCTGGGCGGGTGAGCCCGCTGCGCTGATGACCTTGCACGAGACCCTGAATGCCCTCACTCGGCTGATGGCGCCGTTTACGCCGTTCGTCACCGAGCAGGTGTGGAAGGACATCGTCGTCCCCGTGGAGCCGGAAGCGCCGGCGTCCGTGCACCTGGCCAGCTGGCCGGACGCCGGCCGGGGTGCGGTCGATGTAGACCTTGGCCACAGCATGGGGCTGGCTCGGCGCATCGTGGAGCTCGGTCGCGCAGCCCGGGCCGAGGCCAAGGTGAAGACCCGGCAGCCGCTGCGGCGGGCGTTGGTGAGCAGACGCGCCTGGGACCTGCTCGGTGAGGAGCTGCGGGCCCAGGTGTGTGATGAGCTGAACGTCACCGAGCTCGAGCCGCTCGGTGCCGCCGGCGAGCATCTGGTCGACTACTCGGTCAAGGCGAACTACCGTGCACTCGGGCGACGCTTCGGCAAGGACACGCCAGCGATCGCAGCGGCGCTGGCCGGCGCCGATGCCGCTGAGGTCGCAGCCGAGCTGCGCGAAACCGGCACGGCGAGCGTCGTCGCCGCCGGGACGCGGGTTCAGCTGGTCGGCGACGAGGTTTTCGTCACCGAGCGCCCGCGGGCAGGGTGGTCCGTGGCCAACGACCAGGGGGAGACGGTCGCGCTGGATCTCGAGCGCACCCCCGAACTGCTGCGCGCAGGGCTCGCGCGCGAGGTTATCCGCGCGGTGCAGGGCGCTCGCAGGAGCTCCGGGCTCGAGGTCAGCGACCGGATCTCACTGTGGTGGCAGGCCGACGGTGACGTGGCGCAGGCGGTCCGCGAGCACCACGAGCTCATCGCCGCCGAGGTGCTGGCCGTCCAGGTCAGCGAAGGTGCGCCTGATGCCGCGAACGACGCGGAACGCGTCGAGCTCGATCTGGGACTCTCGGTCTGGCTCCAGCGTCGGCTCCCCTAGCGGTTTACTCCGCCTCGGCGAGCAATGCGCTGATGCGAGAGGGAACCGAGGCTGCTTTCCCTGGTGGTGCGGGCGTCGATGAGTCGTCGTCGCTCGGGGTGCCGTCGAGGGCCGCAAGCTGGGACTCGAAATAGGCCTTCAGCCGGCTGCGGTACTCCTGCTCGAACGAGCGCAGCTCGCTCAGCTTGTCATCGAGCTCGCTGCGTTCGCGCATGAGCTCCGACAACAGCTGGCTGCGCCGTCGCTCCGTCTCCTTGTCGAGCTGCTCGGCTCTGGTCTTCGCCTGCGCCTCCAGCCGTTCGGCCTCGGCCCGCGCGGCTGCCTGCGCCTGCTCGGCCTGCTCCTTCGCTTCGTTCACCAGCTCGTCGGCGTTGCGCGCTGCGATCTCGAGCAGTCGAGCTGCCGCACCCGCTGCCTCCTTCGCGTCCGTCGGCGGCGGAGATGCATCCGGATCCGCCCCCGACCCAGCTCGCCGCGATCGCGATGTGTCGTCTGGCTGGCGCGCCTTCGGTACGGATCCCCCCGACCCGGTCGACGTCGGTTCCGCATCCGAGTCGCTGCCTGCGCGCATCTGTTCGTTGTCGGCGAGGAGGCGCTCGAGCTCGGCCTCGACCTCGTCGAGGAACGCGTCGACCTCGCCCATGTCGTATCCCTCGCGGAGCCGTACGGGCGTGAACCGCTTGTTGCGGACGTCCTCGGGGCTTAGCGGCACGGGATCACCTCAGTGTGGGGCAGCGGGGTACGGGGCACGCATGCACCGTATCGGTCGCTAGCCCAACAGCAACGATCGGTTCGCGGCACGGAGCACGTAGCACACGATCAGCAAGAGCATCAGGCTCAAGTCGAGCTGGATACCGCCGAGCCGCAGGGGCGGCACCACCCGCCGAATCGCCCGCAGCGGTGGGTCAGTCGCGCTGTAGATCGCCTCGAGGACCACGAGGACGGGACCACGCGGCTGCCAGGAGCGTGCGAACACCTGAACCCATTCGACGATGAGGCGCACGATCAAGAAGACGATGAAAAGCCACAACACGAACTCGACTAGCTGGCCGACGATCTGCACGCCTTTGCTCTCCTGCGGTAGCGGTGGGTCTGC
>DATHBP010000195.1:0-6125 GCA_035296085.1 Nocardioidaceae bacterium
GGTGGGCGATACTGGGATCGAACCAGTGACCTCTTCCGTGTCAGGGAAGCGCGCTACCGCTGCGCCAATCGCCCGCGATGCCCGGGAGCCGGGCAACGAGGTGGAGACGGGATTCGAACCCGTGTAGACGGCTTTGCAGGCCGTTGCCTCGCCTCTCGGCCACTCCACCTTAGACGGGGCCGTGTCGTGACCCGCTCCGAGCGGACGACGGGATTCGAACCCGCGACCCTCACCTTGGCAAGGTGATGCTCTACCAACTGAGCCACGTCCGCGCTGCGACCACAGAAATCTGCGATGCCTGAGCACCTTATCCGATGGCGACACCCCCGCAGCGTGGGTCAGCTAGCTGCTGCCCCACGGCGGCGCTCTCGGTATGCAGCGACGTGCAGGCGGTTGCCGCAGGTGCGGGCGTCGCAGTAGCGCTTGGAACGGTTGCGGGAGGAGTCTACGAACACTCGCTCGCATCCTGGCGCCGCACACACCTGGAGCCGCTCCCGCTCGCCCGCGGCGATCACCTGCGCGAGCGCCATTGCAGCGTCCAGCCGGAAGCGCTCTGCCAACGTCGCGCCCGGTGCCGAGTAATGCATGTGCCACCCATGCCCGTCGTGGTCGCTGAGGCGGGGGGTGACGTGTCCGGCGCTCAGCAGCTCGTTAACCCGGCGGGCTGCGCTGGCGTCGTCCGCCTCGTCGAACACGGCGCGAAGCTGCGCCCGCAAGGCGACAACAGCCGCAACGTCGTCCGGGCCGAGGGATGGGAGGTGGCTGACCTGATGGCGTACGGCGAATGCGGTCAGCGAGGTGGAGTCCACCACCGCCAGTGCCCCGCTGTCATAGGCGCTGTTCACCAGCTCGACGATTCGCAGCAGCGATGGCTCGGTGTCGTGGCTGAAGATCACGCGGTCTTCCCTCGTCGGTCGGCGACCCTTGTCGCGCAGCCTACTTGCGCGGCGCCGACCCGCTCTCAGGCCGCGTCGGGTGCTTGCTCGAGCAGTCGGACCAGCGCTGCATCGACGTCGAGGTGTCCTGGTTCGTCACCCTGCGGAACGATCTCGCAGGTCTTGAGAAGGAAGTCGCTCACTTCGCTGGAGCGCGCCTGGAGAAGCGCATCGCCGTCCGGCGAAGAGAGCTCCACGATCACTACGGCGCGCCCGCGAGCGTCGAGGCAGGGCCAGATGTGCACGTCTCCGTCACCGGCTGGTTCGTAGAGGCCCTCGGCGAGCAAGTCGCGAGAGAACACCCAGGTCACCAGCCTTTCGCCGGCCCCAAAGGTCGCCTCCACAGCGTATGGATCCCGCGTGTCGTACCTGAGCTCGGCTTCTAGCGGCGTGGCGACGCCGCTGTCGTCGATCAGCTCGAGCGTGAGGGCTCGGACCACTGCGGACACGATCTCCATCGCTCAACCCTTTCGTCACTGACACACATAAGACGGCGTGTCGGTACGGCCATGACGCGACTGGCGGCCAGATTCCGCCCTCGGAGTGAGGTGCGGCGCTACGCTGGCGCGAAAGGTCGCAAAAGAGGGGGTTGGCGGGTGTCGGGCGCAGACGCCGAGCCAGCCATCGCGTGGTGGCGTCGTGCCCGCGCCGGCCTACGCAGGCACCGTCCGCTCGAGCTGACCTGGAAGCTTCTGGTCCTCCTCGTGGGCGGCTCGATATTGCTTGCCGGGCTCGTCATGTTCGTCACGCCTGGGCCGGGCTGGCTGGGTGTTCTCGCTGGGCTGGCGATACTGGCCACCGAGTTCACCTGGGCGGAGCGTCTGCTCGGCGCCGCGCGCCGGCGGGCGATGGCGGCCAAGGACAAGGCGCTCGATCCGGAGACCCGACGCACCACGCTGGTGGCGACTGGCCTCGTCGTCGTCTGCGTCGGCTTGCTCGCGGCCTGGTGGGTCCACATCGAGGGCGTCCCAGAGCGTCTCGTCGCGGCGTGGGATTGGGTTCGCGGCGTAGTGGGAGGGCGCTCGTAGGTTAGGGTCTTGCGCGCCACACGTGCATGCCGGGCGATTGGCTCAGTGGTAGAGCGCCTCGTTCACACCGAGGAGGTCACTGGTTCGAACCCAGTATCGCCCACCGACACAGCCGCAGCCTGCATCCGGTCGTACCACCCCACGCTATGCCCGAAGTGCCCTATGCTGACCGTTACGTCTTGGTGCATCTCATCCTGGAAGTGGGGCTCGCCTTGTCACGCGTACTTCCCATCGCGGCTCTCGCGGTCGCCGTCACCGTGTCTTCGGCCAGCGCAGCGACGGCAGCCGTCGTAGCCGAGACGCCTGAGCGGACGACCTCGGTCAACGGCACCGTCTACTCGGTCATCTACGCCGGGGACACCGTCTACATCGGTGGTCACTTCAGTACTGCGAGGGACTCGTCGGGCACGGTCACTCGCAACAACGCAGCAGCGATCAACGCGAGTACCGGGCAACTGCTGAGATGGAATCCAAACGTGAACGGGACGGTGCGGGCCATCGCCACAGTGCCGGGCGGCGTTGCGCTCGGTGGAGCGTTCGGCACCGTTCGCGGTGAGAGACATCCCAGGCTCGCCGTGGTCACCCCCATCACCGGGGCCCCAACGTCGTTTTCCGGGTCTGCGAACCGAACGGTCCGCTCGTTGGCGAGCAACGCGCGCGGGCGGCTCTTCGTCGGCGGTCAGTTCACCAGCGTCAACGGCCGGGCACGGTCAGGGCTAGCCGCCTTCAACGGAAACACGCTCACCTCGTGGGCGCCAAGGGCAGTCGGCGGCACGGTGCGTACCTTGCACCGTGCCAACGGTTGGGTGTTGGCAGGTGGCACGTTCAATTCCATCAACGGCACCTCGGGTTCCGGTTTTCTTGCCGCGCTGAGCCCCAGTAGCGGCGCGGTGATCACCTCGTGGAACCCGCCGCTGTCTGTACCTGTCAATGACATCGACGCCGGCTTGACCACTGTGTATGCCGCCGCCGACGGCCGCGGCGGCCGGCTTGGCGCCTACCGGCTCAGCAATGGAGACCAGCGTTGGGCCGTGAGGGCCGACGGCGGTGTGCAGGCCGTCTCTCTCTGGGGTTCTGCGGCCTTCTTTGGTGGGCATTTCGACCACGTCGGCACAGCATCTCGGCGCAAGCTCGCACGGGTGGACACGACCGCGGGTGCTCTGCAGGCTTGGAACCCCCGGGCCAACTCGGCCGCTGGCGTCTTGGCTTTGGACCACAACCGGACCAGGCTCGGCGTGGGCGGGGCGTTCACCACCTTCAATGGCGGCGCAACCTCCCAACCCCACTTCGCCCAGTTCCACTAACCCAGTGGCACTCTCTTCGGGAGGTCAGCCGATAAGGCAGAACGGGTGGCCGACCGGGTCGAGGTAGACCCGGAAGCCGCCGTCTTTCGACGGCTGGTGCTCATGAACCCGTGCGCCCGCAGCGACGACGGCCGGCTCGGCCTGGGCAATGTCAGGGACCGACAGGTCGAGGTGGACCTGCTGGGGATGACTTCCACCCGGCCAGGTGGGCTCGACCCAGTCGTCGATGCGCTGGAACGCCAGCGTTGCGTGACCATCCGGGTTGTCAGGGGTGATCCCGCCGCCGGGCGGTATCAACGTGGCCCAGTCGCGGTCGGAGCCGTCCTCTAATTCCCAACCGAGCACCTCCGCATAGAACCGGCCGAGGGCGAGCGCGTCTGGGCAGTCGAGGATGATCAGATCGAGCTTCGGCTTGGGCTGTGCGGCATCGCTCATGGAACGACGCTAGCAATCAGCACAGACGACGGTGCGGCCACCTCCAGCTCCCCACGGCCCTCGCGCCGTCGCGACAGGACAAAAGCCCACTTTGACGGCCTCGCATCGAGATTCAGATCTGGTATGTCCTTCCGCCGTCGCTGCTCATATGCTTCGTTGGAAGACATCGGACAGGGCAGGGGGCACGTTGGCACGCAAAGCGATGCTCGTGGCCGGGGGGATCGGCGTGGCAGCTCTTGCGGCGCGTCTGCGTCGCAAGAAAGCGGTCGCGGACCTCAAGTCTCGCCACGACTAGGTACGGGGCCAGTCTCGACCGGGCGACCCTAGTGCGGGCAGCTGGCTCCGGCGCAGGATCGGTAGATCGCCAGCCTGCTGGCGGCAGGCCTCGTGTCGGGGTCGTTGTACGCGCTGCCGTCTGCGAGCAGGTTGGTGAGCATGTGCGGGTCGGTGGCGAGGTTGTACCACTCCCTGAACGCCAGGGCACCGGTATTCGAGTCATAGGTCTCGATGTACTGCCAGCTCGGTCCCCTTACCGTGGCCCACGTCGGTATGGAGGCAGAGTTGGCCGCGTCGTTGAAGTACTCGGCGTACACCTCGGTTCGGGCGGAAGGCTCCAACAGGCTCTCCCCGTCTTGCACCCGGGAGGGGGACACCCCGGTCGCGTCGTAGATGGTCGCGGCGAGGTCAACTCCGGAAACCATGCGCGTCGTGTTCGTCCCGGCAGCGACGACGCCGGGGCCGCGTAGCCAGGTCGGAACCTGTATCGCAGGGGTGTACGGGATGAACTTCTTGTCTCGCCGGTTCTGGCCGTGGTGGAACCCGTTGTCCGACGTGAGCACAACGAGGGTGTTGCTCAGTTCCCCGTGGGCGCTCAGCCAGTCAAGGGTCAACGCAACCTGGTCGTCGACCGAGGCCATGGTTCGCCACATGTCCTTCCGAAGGGCAGCTGACTCGACGGCCGTGATGTCCACAGAGCGGATGTACCCGGGCTTATCCGTTCGGTCGAGCTCGTCGGGGAACGTGAGGGCCGGTACGGCGGCCGCGGCGTACTTCGCTTCTGGGATTGCGGGCTTATGCGGTGCCTTGAAGTTCAACGACAGGTACCACGGCGCGGGGTCACTCACCCTCTCGGCATCGGCGAGAAACCGCCTGGCGTACGTGCCCTGGATGGTCGTGTTGTAGCCGGAAATCTTCGTGACGGTGCCGTCGAGGTTGAAGGTCGGATCCACATACACATCCATGCCGATCAGCCAGCGATCGAATACTCCAGCCGCGGGGTCGACCGATGTGCTTTCGTGGACGAGCTTGCCCACGTGGTAAGTGCGATAGCCGGAACGGTGCAAGTCGGCCGGCACCGTTGTGGTCTTGTCGAGTGTCGCACCTTTCGACTGCTGCGTAACGCCGGAATTGTGCGGGAACTGGCCGGTCAGCAGCGCGGCGCGCTCGGGGCAGCACGAGGGAATCGCCGTGAACGACCGCCGATAGGACACGCCGACAGTTCCGACAATGCGCGCCTTTGAGTCTGCGAGCATGTCGTCCGCACCTCGCGGCGTCGCGTCATCGAGAACGATGAGCAACACGTTCGGGCGTGTCGGCTCCGCCGAGCGCACCTGTGGAGCGCTGACGAACATTCCGACGAGCGCAGTGAGAGCAACCCCCGCCGCGGCCATCCGACCGATACCAGACATAAGAGTCAACACCTCAGTAGTGAGATCCCCGCCGACTTAAACGCTACGGAATGTCCAGGCCTATTAGAAGGTGCCGCGGTATTGACATTTTCGGTCACCAGGATTTCGTCGGTAGGGGGAAATGTGACCGGTACACTGACACGCCTCGGCGGCCGAGACCCCGCTTCGACTCGACAGCGCTCAGAGAGCCGTCGCATCAAATTGCCGGGTGTTCCGGGCACCCGCACGGTTATCGTGTGTGCCGGTTGACGAGACAGCGCGGGAGCACTCCGCACCGCGCGGGTCGCTCGTCGGTCCAGGGGAGCTTCGTTGCCACCGGTCAAGGTCACCGTCTCGGCTGCGGACGAGGCTGAGGTTCGCGAGGTCGCCGAGGGAACCAAGGCGCGGGAGCTGTTCTCCGACGCACCCGATGTCATCGCCGCTCGGGTCAGCGGTGAGCTGCGTGACCTCGGCTACGAGGTCAGCGACGGTGACCAGGTCGAGCCGGTGCCGATCGACACGGCGGACGGGCTGGCCATCCTGCGCCATTCGACCGCGCACGTACTCGCCCAGGCGGTACAGGAGCTGTTCCCGCAGGCGAAGCTCGGCATCGGCCCGCCGGTCGCCAACGGCTTCTACTACGACTTCGCCGTCGCGGAGCCGTTCAAGCCCGACGACCTCGAGCGCATCGAGACCCGTATGCGCAAGATCGTCAAGGAGGGGCAGCGGTTCGTCCGCCGCGTCGTCTCCGACGAC
>DATHBP010000196.1:0-4405 GCA_035296085.1 Nocardioidaceae bacterium
CACCAGCTGCCACATCGATTCCGACGGCCTCGGTACGCAGCCGCACGTCGATGCCGTTGGCTCGGTGCTCCGCAGGCGTACGCGCGACCAGCGCCTCGGCGTCGACGACATCGCCGGCGACCCAGTAGGGGATGCCGCACGCGGAGTACGACGTCCAGCCGCCGCGCTCGACAACCACGACGTCGAGGGCGTCGCCGCGCATGCGCTTCGCCTGGCTGGCCGCGCTCATCCCGGCGGCGTCGCCGCCGATGACCAGCAGCCGTTCCGTCACCTCGCCGACCGTAGGCGATCAGCCGCGGCGATGTGGGGTTGATTGCCTGGGGCATATGCCCCGCGATCGACCCCAAAGCCCGTCACGGCGGTCAGGTCTCAACGTGCTGGCAGCACCACGCGTACATCGCGACGGCGGCTGCCGCACCGACGTTGATCGACCGCGTGGAGCCGTACTGGTTGATGGCGACGAGATCCACGCAGCCGGCCCGTGCCCCCGCAGACAGGCCGGGTCCCTCCTGGCCGAACATCAGTACGCAACGCGCCGGGAACACGTACGACTCCAGCCGCACCGACCCGGGCACGTTGTCGAGCCCGACGATCGGCAGCGCCTCGGTGGCCGCCCAGTCGAGGAACTCGCGAACCCCGTCGTGGTGACGCACGTGCTGGTAGCGGTCGGTCACCATCGCGCCCCGACGGTTCCAGCGACGCCGCCCCACGATGTGCACCTCGGCCGCGAGGAATGCGTTGGCGCTGCGCACGACCGAGCCGATGTTGGCGTCGTGCTGCCAATTCTCGACGGCGACATGGAACGCGTGGCGACGGGTGTCGAGGTCGGCGACGATCGCCTCGTGGCGCCAGTAGCGGTAGTGGTCGGCGACGTTGCGCCGGTCACCGTGCGCGAGCAGCTCGGGGTCGAGCCGGGCATCGTCGGGCCACGGGCGGGCCCACGGCCCCACCCCGACCTGCGGAGGGTGATCCTCGCCGTCGGCACTGGCCACGAACAGCGATGGTAGGCAGAACAGGGGTTCACGTACCTGCGGCGGCTACCCTCGAACAGTGCCGCCCACACTTCTCTTCGGGATCAGCTGGCTGGATCCGCAGAAGATCATCGACGCGTTCGGGCAGTACGCGATGTGGGGCGTACTCGTCATCCTCTTCGCCGAGTGCGGCCTGCTCATCGGCTTCTTCCTGCCCGGCGACTCGCTGCTGTTCACCGTCGGCCTGCTCATCTCCCAGGGCGTCATCGAGACACCGCTCTGGCTGGCCTGCCTGCTCATGACGGCGGCTGCCATCGCCGGCAACGTGGTCGGGTATGCGATCGGGGCGAGGGCCGGCCCGGCGATCCTGTCGCGCCCGAACTCCCGGCTGTTCAAGCAGTCCCACGTCGACAAGACGCGCGCGTTCTTCGAGAAGTACGGCAACCGGGCGATCGTGCTCGCTCGCTTCGTGCCCATCGTGCGTACGTTCATCACGGTCGTCGCGGGAGTCGCCGGGATGAGCATGCGCCGGTTCGTGACGTACTCCGCGATCGGCGGCGTGTTGTGGGCCACCGGGGTGACGATCCTCGGCTACTACCTCGGCCAGATCGCGCTGGTACGCGAGCACATCGAGCTGATGCTGCTCGCCATCGTGGCGGTCTCCGTGCTGCCGATCGCCTTCGAGGTGCTGCGGGCTCAGCTCAGCTCGAGGTCGTCGAGCGAGAACGCAGCCAAGTAGTCCAGCCCGCTCTCCTCGACCCTCTCCCGCGCTCCGGTGGCCCGGTCGACGATGACGGCGACGGCCACAACCTCCGCGCCGGCGTCACGCAGCGCATCCACTGCGGTGAGGACCGACTGGCCGGTGGTGGAGGTGTCCTCCACGGCGAGTACCCGCCGTCCCGCCACGTCGGGCCCCTCGATCCGGCGCTGCATGCCGTGCTGCTTTCCCACCTTGCGGACGACGAAGGCGTCGAGCCGGCGACCGCGCTGCGCGGCGGAGTGCACCATCGCGTACGCCACGGGGTCGGCTCCCAGCGTCAGGCCGCCGACCGCGTCGAACTCGAGGTCAGCGGTGAGGTCGAGCATCACTGTGCCGACCAGGGGGGCCGCCGCACCGTCGAGTGTTACCCGGCGCAGGTCGACGTAGTAGTCGGCGGTGTGCCCGGACGACAGCGTCACCGCACCGTGGACGACGGCCGTGCGGTTGACGTGGCGCAGCAGCTCGGCCCGGGCGTCCATGGCTGGTCACTCTAGGGTGAGCTGCGTGCAGCGCGTCCTGTCTGAACGGCTCACCGGCGTGGGCATGACCATATTCGCCGAGATGTCGGCGCTCGCCGTGCGCACCGGCAGCGTCAACCTCGGCCAGGGGTTCCCTGACACCGACGGCCCGCAGTCGGTCATCGACGCTGCCGTCGACGCACTGCGCTCGGGCCGCAACCAGTACGCGCCGGGGATCGGGGTACCCGAGCTGCGCGGCGCGATCGCCGAGCACCAACAGCGCTGGTACGACATCGAACTCGAGCCGGACACGGAGGTGCTCGTCACCACCGGCGCCACGGAGGCGCTCGCGGCAGCCTTTCTTGCCCTGATCGACCCCGGCGACGAGGTCATCGCCCTCGAGCCCTACTACGACTCCTACGTCGCTGGGATCGGCATGGCCGGTGGGCGGCGGGTACCCGTGACGCTGCGAGCACCGGACTTTCGACTCGACGCCGACGCCTTGCGAGCTGCCGTCACCCCGCGTACACGGTTGCTGCTCGTGAACACTCCGCACAACCCGACCGGCACGGTGCTCGACGATGCGGAGCTCAGCGCCATCGCCGAAGTCGCCTGCGCGCACGACCTGCTCGTCGTGACCGACGAGGTGTACGAGCATCTGACGTTCGACGGCATCGCGCACCGACCCCTGGCGACTTTTCCCGGCATGCGCGAGCGCACGGTGACGATCTCCAGCGCGGGCAAGACGTTCTCTTTCACCGGCTGGAAGGTGGGCTGGGCGAGTGGACCCGCTCACCTCGTCGCCGCGGTGAACACGGCCAAGCAGTTCATGACGTTCACCTCCGGTGCCCCGCTGCAGCCGGCGATCGCCGCTGCGCTGGCGCTGCCGGACGACTACTACGCCGACTTCCGGACGACACTGCAGGGCAAGCGCGACCGGCTGTGCGCCGGGCTGGCCGAGGTGGGTTTCGGCGTGTTCGTGCCGCAGGGCACGTACTTCATCACCACCGACGTACGCCCGCTCGGCTTCGACGACGGGCTGGCGTTCTGCCGTGAGCTGCCGGGCCGATGCGGCGTGGTAGCGGTCCCTCACCAGGTGTTCTACGACGACATCGAGGCCGGCCGGCCGATGGTGCGCTGGGCGTTCTGCAAGCGCGACGAGGTGCTGGACGAGGCGGTCGAGCGGCTGGCCAAGGGCCTGCGCTGAGCGGTCTGGTGCTGACTAGCCCGCCTACCAGGGCTGGGGTGGGCGGATGTCGGAGGCGGGAGCGGAAGGTCGCGAGCGGCTGGCGAACCAGCGCGAGGCGCCACCGGCGTACAACAGTGCGATCACCACCCCTGCAGCGGCAGCCCAGACGAGGCCGAACACCAAACCGATAACGGTGGAGAACAGGCCGATCAGGATCGTGAGCACCGACAGCACGACCAGTGTGATCCGGGCAGCCTTCGACCCGCGCAGCACGCCTACTGCCGGGATGATGGCCAGCAGCATCAGTCCGCCGACGACCAGCGAGACGACGCCGACCGCCGTGATCGTGTCGCGGAGGTTCGTGAGAGTCATCCCCGCGTCGTCGAGCGCCCGCTGGATGTCAGCCCGCCTCGCCGCTTCCCGGACCACCGAGTCGCCGGCGGTCAATGCGGCGCCGCCGACGACCAGCCAGAACATGCTGGTGAGCACGGTCATGACGATGGTGATCGCGCTAGCGGCCGTGACGCCGCCGGGCCGGCGCGGTGCGGGCTGGCTCGGCCACTGGCTGGATGCCGCCGGATACGAGGGCGTGGTCGACGCCGGCCAGGTCGAGCCGGTTGGCTGGCCGCCCGAGCCGTAGCCGGCGTAGGGCGCCGGTTGGTCCGGGTACGGCTGCTGGCCTTGGTGGTCCGGGTACGGCTGCTGGCCGGGGTAGGAGGACGGCTGCTGGCCTTGGGGGTCCGGGTACGGCTGCTGGCCGGGGTACGAGGACGGTTGCCTGTCGGTCTCGGGCGACCAGCCCTGCTCGGAGCCCGGCGGTCGGTCAGTGCTCACGGTTGCTCCATTCTGCGAACCCTAGCCGCGACCGACGCACGCCGAATGGGGCCGACCCGACGCCTATTGGGCGCACTTCGGCCCCAGCAGACGCCAACACGAGGCAAATGGGAGGCCGCTGCGGCCGTCCGGGGCGCCGATCGACCATCAGGCGGCGGCCGGGTCGGCGGTACGGATGTCGAGCCGGTCGCGT